>NZ_JBQAHZ010000011.1:0-164991 GCF_051917185.1 Bacillus cereus group sp. MYBK108-1 | reverse complement strand
TGGGTAATGAACTCTTGTCTTCAAACGAAAAACACCTCCATTAAATTTGCATACTTAGTATGCGAATTCAGGAGGTGTTTTTTTCATGTACCACTATTCGGGTTCACTTCAAAGTAAGGTGTTTTTTTATTAAATAAACAATCCAGCGATTGTCGCAGATAAAATAGAAGCAAGTGTTGATGCAAATAGCATTTTCCAACCAAATTTAGAAACAACGCTTCCTTGCTTTTCAGAAAGGGCACGGATTGTACCAACGATTGCACCAATTTGGCTAATACTTGCGAAGCTAATTAAGAATACTGTAACGATTCCAACTGTACGTGGAGCTAATGTTGTAGCTGTGTCTTTTAAATCAAGGATTGCTACAAACTCATTTAAAACAATCTTCGTACCCATAATACCACCAGCTGGGATAATATCTTGAGTTGGAATACCCATTAAGAATGCGAATGGAGAAAGTACGTAACCGAAGATTTGTTGTAAAGTAACAGCATGTCCCATTGCGCCTGAAGCTGCACTAATTACGTAGTTTACAACTTCCATCACACCGATAAAGGCGATCATTAATGCGGCAACGATACCAGCTACTTTTAAACCATCAAGCGCACCGTTAATCATTGCGCCGATAAAGCTGTCCCCGAATAGAGTTCTATCAAATTTCTGAATCACTTCATCTTCTTTCTTCGTATCAACTGGTGTTAATAACGAACAAACGATTAAGCTTGAGAATAAGTTTAGCGGAAGAGCTGCCAGTACGTATTTTGCATCTAACATCATTACGTATGATGCTGTAACAGAAGCAGAAACGGAGCTCATCGCAGAACAACAAATGATAAACATACGGTTTTTATTGAAATGCTGTAAATCGTTTTTAATAACGATTAACGCTTCACTTGAACCGAAGAATACAGAGTTTACTGCGTGGAATGACTCAACACGTGGTAAACCAGTAATTTTTGAAATAGCACCGCCGACAACGCGAACGATGAATGGTAAAACACCTAAATAACTAAAGATTGAAAGTAGTGCTGAGAAAAATACGATAATTAATAATACGTTTAAGAAAAAGACAAAATCTCTGTGAATTCCATTAAAGAGAAAATCGACACCTGTCGTACCAAGTTTAATTAGTTTGTTGAAAACTTTACTAATGAAAATAATGATTTGTTGACCAATCTTTGTAGCAAACATAAACCAACCGATTAAAATTTGGAAACCAATCATAATTGCAATTGCACGGAAGTTGATTTTACTTTTGTTGTTTGACAAAGCAAAACATAAACCTAACACGGCAATAATACCGATAATGCTCATTACATATTGCATGTAGTTGCCCCTTTCAGAAGTTCGTATAAAGTTTGTACATAAAACGCTCGTTATATTACTAAAAATAAAGGAATGAGGTTTTATGTCATACGTAAGATGTCTGACCTTTTAGAAAAATAAAAATAAAAAAAGACCCATATGGATTCACTTTCATCTATGAGAGAAAGCTAATCAATATGAGTCCTTTTTTGCGCATAGGCTAATATTCATTAGTTTTCCCCATAGTCCAGCAATTTAAGGTTGCCGGGTAGAAACTCTCGATCCATATTATCAAGTATATATGAGGTAACATCGTCCGTATTAAATTAGTAGTAGCGTAACATTAACAGAGAAGTATCGTCAATAGCTTTTTTTCTTCCAATAGAAAAAGACCATATAAGTATGATAAAATGTAACGCAGTGTTATGAAAAAGAGAGGTCGGAAAATGAGTACTAAAATGACGCCACCAGTTGAGAAAAACGAGTTTATAGATGTAGTATTTGAAGATTTAACACATGATGGTGCCGGTGTTGCGAAAGTAAAGGGCTATCCTATTTTCGTTAAAAACGGATTACCAGGTGAAGAAGCGCAAATTAAAATTATTAAAGTGAAGAAAAACTTCGCATTTGGTCGTTTAATGAAGCTTCATACAGAAAGTCCATATCGTAAAGATGCTGAATGCCCAGTATATAATCAGTGCGGCGGTTGTCAGCTTCAGCACTTAACTTATGAAGGACAATTACAAGCGAAAGAAAAACAAGTACGTGACGTTATGCAGCGTATCGGAGGACTAGCTGATGTTCCTGTTCATCCTGTACTTGGCATGAAGAATCCGTGGGTATACCGTAATAAAGCACAAGTACCAATCGGAGAACGTGAAGGCGGACTTGTAGCTGGTTTTTATCGCCAAGGAACGCATGACATCATTAATATGGAATCATGCTTAATTCAGGCAGAAGAAAACGATACATTAATCCAAGAAGTAAAACGTATTTGTGAAAAGCACGGTATCACTGCGTACAACGAAGAGCGTAACAAAGGAACACTTCGTCACGTAATGGCTCGTTACGGACAAGTAACAGGGGAAATTATGCTTGTCTTCATTACGCGTACAGCAGAATTGCCGAACAAAAAAGCAATTATTGAAGAAATTGCAGCGAAATTCCCAGAAGTAAAATCAATTGTTCAAAACGTAAATACGAAGCGTACGAATGTAATTTTCGGAGACAAAACGACAGTACTGTACGGATCAGAATACATTTATGACTTTATCGGTGACATTAAATTTGCGATTTCAGCACGTTCATTCTATCAAGTAAACCCAGAGCAAACGAAAGTGCTTTACGATAAAACGTTAGAATACGCAAAATTAAATGGTAACGAAACAGTAATCGATGCCTATTGCGGAATCGGATCAATCTCGTTATTCCTAGCGCAAAAAGCGAAAAAAGTGTACGGCGTTGAAATCGTCCCAGAAGCAATCGAAGACGCAAACCGAAACGCAGCACTAAACAACATGACAAACGCTGAATTTGGCGTAGGAGAAGCAGAAGTAGTCATTCCAAAATGGTACAAAGAAGGCGTAATCGCCGACACAATGGTCGTAGACCCACCGCGTAAAGGCTGTGACGAAGCATTACTAAACACAATCATCGACATGAAGCCAAACCGCGTCGTATACGTATCGTGTAACCCAGCAACATTAGCACGTGACTTAAAAGTACTAGAAGAAGGCGGATATAAAACGCAGGAAGTACAACCTGTTGATATGTTCCCGCATACGACGCATGTGGAGTGTGTGGCTTGGCTTAAGTTAGTATAATAGGAAAGCAGTTGTTATGGGGAAATCTATACCATCTGCTTTTTGGTTTACAAAAATACCATTCATAAGCGATTTTAGTTAAAATAAATATTGCTGATTTTCACAAATTATAAATTGAGATTTTGAAATTGTATTCATAGTGAGAGGATTTGAATTTAAAATGATAGATAATTTTTGGCGTGAATTACCACGACCATTTTTCGTACTTGCACCAATGGAAGATGTGACAGACGTTGTTTTCCGTCACGTAGTAAGTGAAGCTGGTCGTCCGGACGTATTCTTCACAGAGTTTACAAACTCGGATAGTTATTGCCATCCAGAAGGTATGAAAAGTGTACGTGGCCGTTTAATTTTTACAGAAGACGAGCAGCCGATGGTAGCACATATTTGGGGAGACAATCCCGAATACTTCCGTCAAATGAGTATCGGTATGGCAGAGTTAGGATTTAAAGGCATCGATATTAATATGGGTTGCCCTGTACCAAACGTAGCATCAAGAGGAAAAGGTAGTGGCCTTATTCTACGTCCAGACGTTGCGGCAGAACTTATCCAAGCAGCAAAAGCGGGCGGACTACCTGTCAGCGTAAAAACACGACTTGGCTTTAAAGAGTTAAGCGAGTGGGAAGATTGGTTAACGCACATTTTCAAACAAGATATTGCAAACCTTTCTATTCACTTACGTACAAGAGAAGAAATGAGCCAAGTAGATGCGCATTGGGAACTAATTCCGGAAATTAAAAAATTACGTGACCGTATCGCACCAAATACGTTAATAACAATCAATGGAGACATCCTTGATCGTAAAATGGGGCTGGAACTTGCTGAAAAATACGGCATTGATGGCGTAATGATCGGACGAGGCATCTTCAAAAATCCATTTGCTTTTGAAAAAGAGCCAAGAGAGCATAGCAGTAAAGAGCACCTAGATCTTTTAAGACTACAACTTGATCTTCAAGATCAATATGCAGAAGTACTGCCACGCTCAATCACAGGGCTTCACCGCTTCTTCAAAATTTATGTAAAAGGCTTCCCTGGAGCTGCTGAATTGAGAAATCAATTGATGAGTACGAAATCTACTGATGAGGTGCGTGCTTTGTTGGATAGGTTTGAGGATAGTGTTGGTGTGGCTCAGGATAGTGAGACGGTTTAACTTTTAAGCAGTTAAATCATTTCATATGTAGTGTATGACATGAGTGAGTTGAAAATAAGCGTAGAGCTGGAAAAGAACAGTGTATTTGAGAAATCAAAGCACTGTTTTTTTCTTTTAGTTAATGTTAAGAGAGAAATCTTTTTATAGGCATATAAAAAACATGTAAGAGCGCTGTAGATACAATGATAGAGAAAAGTTCGGGTAAGACTATAAAACATATCTTTAAAATGTTAAAGTATTAATTTAGCGGACAATAACTAAAAGGTTAGATTAAATATGATAATTTAAAGCAGGTTATAGCATAAACTTTAACCGCTGAATAAATAATCAACATTTCAGGAGGGAAACCCAATGGCAATGAGCAACAACGATATATTAAAAAGAGTAAGATACGCTTTAGATATAAAAGACATAGATATGGTAGAAATCTTTAAACTTGGCGGGATGGAAGTAACGAAAGAAGACGTAGTTGATATGCTTACAAAAATAAAGAGAGCTCCTCAGCATGAAGCTGAAAATGATGAGGTAGCTGAAGATGAGTACGTAAAAACATGCGATATGATGATGTTAGAGGCATTTTTAAATGGATTTATTACTTTAAAAAGAGGAAAGCAAGATCCGAAACCAGGGCAGCCTGCACCTGTACAGAGCAAGGAGAGTGCCAATAACCTTCTTCTAAAGAAAATGAAAATCGCACTATCTTTAACGAGTGAGGATGTACTTGATATATTAGATAGCGTAGGCGTTACGGTAACAAAAGGAGAGTTAGGCGCTCTATTAAGAAAGAAAGGCCATAAAAATTACAAAGAGTGTGGCGATAGATACGCAAGGAATTTCATTAAGGGATTAGGTGTAAAGTATAGAGGATAATGAGTTCGTTAAAGCAGTAAATGATATAATAGGTAGAGTAGGACGTTCGTATCCTACTCTTTTTTATTTGTAAAAATACTATGCTAGGTGATGAAATGGTACATACATATTTAGGTGAGACAATTAATTTTCATATAACTTATAAGAAGAAAAAGTCCGTGCGTCTTTTTGTGGATTCGTATGGAAATGTGGAAGTACAGGCTCCGAAAGGAACACCTGTTGAATACTTAGTCCAGTTGCTAGAGGAGAAGTGGGATTGGATTCAGACAACACGTAAGGAAATGGCGGAGCGAGCGCATGGACCACAGGAAAAGGATTATGATCAAGGAGAGGGCTTTTTGTATTTAGGGAATACGTATCCGATACAGATTTCCCAAGATGTAAGCATTGAGCAAGACAATGCGATTTTTGAAGGGGATAAGTTACATATTTATGTAAAAGAGCTAAAGGATGAGAAAATACAGCAAGCTTTAAAACGATTTTATTATAAGCAGTGTAAAACTTTAGTAGAGAAGAGTATTAAAGCGCATCAAAGTAATTTCAAAACAAAACCACGTTCTATTCGTATTACAGATAGTAGTCGTACTTGGGGTACTTGCGATTCGAATTTACAGCTAACATTCAATTGGAAGTTAGCAATGGCACCACAGCGAGTAATTGACTATGTAGTTGTTCATGAAATGTGTCATATGGTTCATTTAAATCATGATCGATCTTTTTGGCGTCTTGTCGGGAAGATAATGCCTGATTATAAAGAAATGGAGAATTGGTTAGCGTTATCTAGTTGGAAGATGACGGTTTAGGAAGGGATATCGATTTTTGTCTGTAAATCGATATTTCTTGTTGAATCGTTGATATATTGTGAGTTTTGATAGATATATTTTAAAAATCGTTGATATATTGTAAGTTATGATAGATATATTCGAAAAATCGTTGATATAATTTCATTTACCACAGGATTGTTCAACAAATCGAAAAGAGAAGAGGTCACAGCAGACATCTCCTCTTTTCGACCATATAGATTATCGCCCAAACTTCACAATGAAAGTATCTGCTGTTTTCTCCATCTCATACCCACGATACCCCTCCGAAAGCAAAGCCTGCTGTCCACTAGCATCACTCATTAGAATACTTTGAATATCCGTCCAATCGCTTTCTTTATCTCCGCGCAATTTCTTCACAAAAACATACCGCAGACTACCACCATACTTCTCCTTTAGCGCAGCAATCGCCATCCCTTGCGCAAACTTATCCTTCAAACTCGGGATGTTAAAAGGAGCAACGGTGCAGCATACATAATCATATTTGCTATCTTCTTTTTGCAATTCGTCCATGATGACGTTTGCTAATATTTTTTGCATACCATTTCCTCGGTAGTTCGGATGAACGTTTGAGATTTCTTGATAGATGACGCGGTGCAGTTCACTTTCTGATAGACCAATATCAAGCCCTAAATGTTCATCGTCGATAGGAGGGACGAGTAGAGCGCGAAATGCGATGAGTTCGTTTTCGATAAAAGCACCGATCATCATGCCGTTTCCTTCTAGAATGTATTGAAATTCTTCTTGTGAGAGTGGTTGTAAACGACTTTTATCTTCTAGTGCTTCAACTACGATGTTTTGTAGTGATAAAATTTGTTCGATGTGCTCTAGTGATAGTAATGTAACGTGAAATGATTCGTTATTTTGTTTTAATGTTCCTTCGTATAGAACCGTCATATGATAGTCCTCCTTTAGCGTACAACGTCTTGAAAGACGGTTAGTTCTTGTAGTGTATCTTCGTTTATTTCAATGCCGAGTCCAGGCTTTTCGTTTAAGCGAATGAATGGTACATCGTAATGTAAGTTTCCAATGTCTTTCGTGAATTTTAATGGTCCTGTTAGCTCTACGCTCGTAATAATTTTTTTTGAGAAAGCGACATGGAATCCTGCGGAAGAGGCAACAGATGATTCGACCATTGATCCCACTTGGCATTCAATGCCTGCCATTTCTGCTTGATGAGCGAGCTTTACAGCTGGATATATGCCGCCGCATTTCATTAGTTTTATATTTACTTTATCAGCAGCTTCTAATTTAATAATTTGGCGCATTTCACGAGAACTTTTTAAGCCTTCATCAATCATAAGCGGGAGGTCTGTCTTAGAACGGATATGAGCCATGGCATCAATATCGTCCGCGA
This sequence comes from Bacillus cereus group sp. MYBK108-1, assembly GCF_051917185.1. NCBI lineage: Bacteria > Bacillati > Bacillota > Bacilli > Caryophanales > Bacillaceae > Bacillus > Bacillus cereus group sp. MYBK108-1. The sequence continues at coordinate 157,665 of NZ_JBQAHZ010000011.1, read as the reverse complement.
TAACAGGTTGTTCAATCCAGTCAATGTTTAAATGTCCTAATGAACGAAGTGCTGTTAATGTGTTTGCGCTATTTTTCCAGCCTTGATTTACATCAACGCGAATAGCGATGTCATTTCCTACACGTTCTCGTACAGCTTCAATACGTTTCACATCTTCTTTTACATTCGTACCAACTTTCATTTTGAAAGATTGGTAACCTTTTTGAATCATAGAAGCAGCTTCTTCAGCCATGTTTTCTGGATCGGCAATACTTAAAACGTGAGTGACAGGGAATTCTTCATGGTAGCGCCCGCCAATTAATTGATATACAGGTTGATTTAGTTTTTTGCCCATTATATCAAAACAAGCAATATCAATTGCGGCTTTCGCTGTTGGAACACCGTAAATTGTATTGTCCATCATGTCGTGTATTTTTTCGATATTCATTGGATTTTGCCCGATTAGAGCAGGGGTTAGCGTATGTTTTAAAGTATAGAAAGTACTTTCCCATGATTCACCTGTGACGTGATCATCAGCAACGCCTTCACCGTAACCGATAATACCTTCATCTGTTTCCATTTTGACGATAATAGAGGGCATATCAGAATAAGAGCCATAACTAATAACAAACGGATTGCGAAGCGGTAAACGAATTGCGTAAAGATGAATAGCTGTAATTTTCATTGAATAGAAACCCCTTCCTGTTTACAATAGTTTTATACATTTGATATAGTTGACGTTAAATAGTCGTTAATTAATGATAAGGAGTTAGAGAAAATGATGATAAAAATTGCAGTTGTCGGTTCAAAGGAGTTTATGGAGAACCTTTTTCCTATTGCTCAAAAATTAGAAGGAATAGAAATTGATCCATATATTTACCTTCATCCGGCGGAATCTTCTGAACTATTAAAGTGTTTAAAGCCTTGTGATGTCATCTTTTTCTCAGGTGCTTTACCTTATTATATGGCAAAAGAAATAAGAGAACAATTACGAATTCCAAGTACATACTTACAGCAAGACGAGACAACTGTCGCATCTTCAATTCTTTCTATCATGTATCATCAAAGTATTCAACCACATAACATTTCCATCGATTTAGTAGACCGCTCGTTTATTACAAATGTGTTCCATGATATCGGTATAAAAGAAAGCCCGCAAGTGTTGGATTATGAAAATATGCTGTGGAGTAAAGATGAAATAAATAGAGTTATCGATTTTCATGTAGCTAAATATCAATCTGGAGAGGCTCATTTAGCTTTAACTAGTATTCACGCTGTTTACGACGAGCTTCAAAAAATAGGTGTTCCTTCAGAGCGTATGATTGATCCAACACAATCCATTATACATGGGCTAAAAGATGCAAAAATAAAAGCTGAGTTAGCAAAAAGCTATTCAGCTACTGTTGGTGCTTGTATTATTTCTTCCTTAGAATTACGAACGAGTTTGCTTGAAAAACTAGATGTCATTTCAAAAGAACTACGTGGTTCATTTAAACAAGTGGATGAAATGACATGCATTTTGTATACAACTCGTGGTGATATCGAATCAATTATTAAAACAAATGCGATAGATAACTTGTTTGCGAGCGTAGAAGGAACGATAGCTATTGGATTTGGTTATGGGAAAACCGTGAAAGAAGCGGAGCAAAATGCAAAAATCGCTCAAAGTTTTGCAAAGAACAATCCAATAGATCGTTGTTTTTATATACTAACAAGTGATAAAGATTTGTTTGGTCCGTTCCCGAAAGAACAGAGAGTACAAAGTTTGAAAAATGATAATCCGGAACTAATGAAAATAGCGAAGGAAACAAAGCTTAGTCCGGCCAACTTGTCAAAAATCATTCAATTTAGTCAATCGCACCCGTCATTGAAGTTTACAGCAGCTGACCTTTCTGAGTACTTACAAGTAACTCGAAGATCGACAGAAAGGTTGTTAAAGAAATTAGTTGATTACGGGTATGCTCATATTTGCGGCGAGGAAATGCCCTATCAACAAGGGCGACCTCGCGCACTATATGAACTGAATTTACCGCTATTTTTAAGCTTCTAGTTGAGCTTTTTGTTTCTTTAGTAGTTCTGCTTTTTCAATGTCTGATAGTTTTACAATTGTGAAGCCTGTTATACCATAAATGATTGAGATAATAGGTACGATGAAATTTAAAATAGCATAAGGGGCATATTCAAATGCACCTACGCCAAGTGTAGCGAGAATAAATACACCGCACGTATTCCAAGGAACGAAGACAGAAGTTAATGTTCCGCCATCTTCTAATGCTCTGGATAAGTTTTTTGAATGTAGTCCTTTTTCCGTGTATGCATTTGCGTACATTCTTGAAGGGACAACAATTGAAATATATTGTTCAGAGCAAGTAAGGTTTGTTGCAAAACAAGATGCGATAGTAGAAGCGATAAGCCCTTTTGCTGATTTCGCTAACTTTAAAATTTGATTTACAATTGAGCGAAGAATACCTGTATGTTCTAATACTCCTCCGAAAGTCATAGCGACAATTGTCATAGAGACTGTATTCATCATCGAATCTAAGCCACCGCGGTTAAATAGTTCGTCTACTAGCTTGTTTCCAGTGTCTATAACAAATCCAGCTTGGAGTGCACCGACAGATGCTGAGACAGAACCACCTTGAATAAAGACTTGTGATAAGAATCCTAAAATAATACCGACGAGAATCGCTGGTATAGCAGGGACTTTTTTAGCGACCAATACCATAACGACTACGGGTATAATGAGTAGAAAAGGCGAGATAACAAAGTTTTGTTGCAATACTTGTAACGTTTGATCGATGCTCTTCGCATCAATATTGTTAGCGTCAAAGCTTTTTCCTAAGACTGCGTAGACGATAAGAGTAATAATTAAACCTGGAACTGTAGTAAATAACATATGACGAATGTGTGCGAATAAATCTGTATTTGTTAATCCTGCGGCTAAGTTAGTTGTGTCTGAAAGCGGTGACATTTTATCGCCAAAATAAGAGCCTGAAATAATGGCACCAGCAACCATTGGAGCTGGAATTCCCATACTTAGGCCAATTCCCATTCCAGCAACACCAATTGTGCCCATTGTAGACCAAGAGCTACCAATTGCTAATGCTACGATAGAACAAATGACGGTAATGGAAACTAAAAATAGTGATGGAGTCAAAAGTTTTAAACCGTAATAAATCATCGTTGCGACGATTCCACCGCCAATCCAAGCACCAATTGTTAAGCCAACAAGAATAATAATGACGATAGCGGGTAATGCAAGACGAATCCCTTTATACATTGCTTCTTCAAGATCATTCCATTTGTAACCGTAACGCCAAGCGACAATAGAAGCAACGGTTGTACCAATAATAAGTGGAACGTGAGGGGTTTGTTTTAATACAACAATTGTAACCATCATAACTGCAACGGTAATGATAATAGGGATAATCGCTATTCCAAAAGGTATTTTTTTTTTCATAAAGTTCCTCCTTGTTACGTATGTTTGTTTGTATTTTTAGAATTGTCGTAAAATAGACGTTTATTAGGTTATGATAACTAAAAGTTTATGTAAGCGTCAACATAAAAAACAGAAAATAAGGAATGTTCTAGTTGTTTGTTTAGTTTGTAATATAAGTGCAGAGTAAGCTTTTTAAGTATTTAAAAATAAATAATTGACTTTTTTCTTAAAATTCAATATGTTCATAAAAACATCTGTTTTTCATAAGTATAATTAACCCGAATCGTTTGTAATGTGGGAAGGAGACTGGAACGTTGAAAACATTAGAACTACAAGAGCGCTTAACGGAGATTTTTCAGCATTTACACGAAAACCCTGAAGTAAGTTGGAAAGAATATGAAACGACAGCGTATATTACTGACTTTTTAAAAGAAGAAGGAATTTCATATAGAACATTTGATGATTGTCCAGGTGTAATTGCTGAGATTGGAGGCGGGAATCCAGTTATTGCGATTCGTGCTGATATGGATGCACTTTGGCAAGAAGTAAATGGAGAATTTAAAGCGAACCATTCATGTGGCCATGATGCTCATATGACCATTGTAATGGGACTTATTTTACAATTGAAAAATATGAGATGGAAAAGTGGTACGGTTAGATTTATTTTTCAGCCAGCAGAAGAGAAGGGGAATGGTGCTTTGAAGATGGTGGAGAAAGGTGCTGTAGATGATGCTGATTTCTTATTTGGCGTCCATCTAAGACCAATTGAAGAACTATCTTTGAAACAAGCAGCCCCATCTATTCGTCATGGAGCAGCAGGATTTTTAGAGGGTATGATTCATGGGGAGGATGCACACGGGGCAAGACCACATCAAGGTGTGAATGCAATTGATGTCATTTCCATGATTAATATCGGTTTGAAAAATATTTGGCTGCCACCGCAAAGTTCTTATTCAGTAAAAATGACGAGATGCCAAGCGGGTGGTGATAATTTAAATATTATTCCGGGAAATGGTCATTTCAGTTTAGATGTAAGAGCAGAGAGTAATATACTATTAGAAGAATTAAAGAAAAAGATTGAGCATGTAATAGAATCAGCTGCATCGATGGGATCAAAAACTTCATACGAATGGATGGATCTTGCACCAGGAGCAGAGGTTTCCGAAGAAGCAGAGCGCTTTATGCGTAAAGGTATTCTCGAAGTGTATGGGGAAGAGAGATGCACAGGGCCTCTCTATACGACAGGAAGCGATGATTTCCATTACTATACAGTGAAAAGACCACATTTAAAAGCTGTCATGCTTGGACTAGGAGCAGACCTACAACCTGGATTACACCATCCGTATATGAGGTTTGATCATAGTTGTATTATGGATGGGGTAGAAATATTGAAACAAACTGTATTGAAAGTGTTAGAAGACAGGGGCTAGAGAGCTCCTGTTTTTTTGTCGTGAATTGTCGGCAAATCGATATATTTGAAAAACCGTTGATATATTTTGAGTTATGATAGATATATTGAGAAAATCGTTGATATATTTGAAGTTACGATAGATATATTAAGAAAATCGTTAATATAATTTCACGTACCTATTAATTTGATGAAAAATGAGCCTCCAGTACATGGTGTATAATAATAAGTACCATTTTTTAATAGGAGAAAACGAATGAACGAACAATATTACGATGCAGTTTTACATATAAAAACAGTCGGTGAGCAAAAAGGGTTTAACAAGTCTATGCATTATCATCGCTATGAACCGACACCGTATAGCGGGTTAGATGAGTTATTGAATCAATATGAAATACGAAGTAGCGACCGAATTGTAGACTTTGGGTGCGGAAAAGGGCGATTAAACTTTTATATGCATCATAAATGTGGTGCTTCAGCAGTTGGAATTGAAATGAATGAAGAGTTTTATAAAGAAGCGATGGATAATCGAGATCGTTATGCACGAAAGGCACGAAACAGTAAGGGGAAAATTCAATTCCAATGTTGTTTAGCGCAGGAATATGAGATTGATCCACATGATAATAGGTTTTATTTCTTTAATCCGTTTTCTGTGCAAGTGTTTATGAATGTAGTAAATAACATTTTGCTTTCAGTAGAAGAAACGGGGAGAGAAGTAGATATTATTTTATATTATCCTTCTGAGGACTATATTTTCTTCTTAGAAAATCAGACTGCGTTTGAGCTGAAGAAAGAAGTTAGATTGCCAGGTGCTTATGAGAAGAATGGGAATGAGAGGTTTTTAGTTTATAGATTGGAGTGTTAATGTATGGGGGCTTGGGGAGTAGCAATATTATCAGACGATATTGCTGAAGATATTAAGTTACTGTATAAGGATTTGTTAGCAAATGAATATTCAAATGAGGACGCAAGTAGGATTGTAATTGAGGAATACAAGAATGAATTAGATAATGAAGAGACTATTGTTTTTTGGTTAGTATTTGCTTCCATACAATGGAGGTTAGGGAGACTTCAAGAGAATGTTAAGCAGGAGGCATTGCAAATAATAGAAAGTGGTGCAGATTTAGCCCGTTGGGAAGAAGAACCTAAATTACAGAAGAAACGTGAAGTAGTTTTAAATAAACTAAGAGAGCAGTTACATTCTCGGCAGCCAGAAGCTAAAAAAGTGCCGAAAAGATTTATAGCTAATACTTCTTTAAAAGCAGGTGATGCTGTTAGTTATGAATTAGTATCAGGGAGTTGTATTATTCTTAAAGTCATTGAGATTATTGAGGAATGGCACGGAGATAGGTATCCTCTATTTGAAATATGTGACTGGGAAGGCAAAGAAGTTCCTTCAAAGGAACAAATTAACCAATTTGGTTTAAAGAAAAGGATTTATGAAGATGGAAAGCAAGAAATGATGAAACTTGCTATTTATCCTTCAGGAAAAAGAGATAATCCAACTAAGAGAATGCAAATAGTAGCAGAAAATGTAAAAGTAGTATTGAATGTAGGTACACCTTATACAGTAATGAGTTGGAAGGAACTTGATAACTATTTACATGAAATATAATAAAAAAGACGCGCTACCAATAGGTAGCGCGTCTTTTTTATTAGTTACGGATTAAGTAATCAAATGCACCTAAAGCTGCGTTTGCACCTGAACCCATAGAGATGATGATTTGTTTGTACGGATTATTTGTACAGTCACCTGCAGCAAACACTCCTGGTACGTTTGTAGCGCCGTGCTTGTCTGTTACGATTTCACCGCGAACGCGTTCAACTGTTTCGCCTAACCAGTCTGTGTTTGGTACAAGACCGATTTGTACGAATACACCTTGTAATTCAACGTGATGAACTTCTTCAGTTTCACGATCGATGTAAGAAATACCGTTTACTTTATCAGTACCAGTGATTTCTTTCGTTTGAACGTTTTTCAGAACAGTTACGTTTGGTAAGCTGTTAAGACGCTCTTGTAATACAGCATCAGCTTTTAATTCTGGCATGAATTCAAGAACAGTTACGTGCTTAACGATACCTGCTAAGTCGATAGCTGCTTCAATACCAGAGTTACCTCCGCCGATAACTGCTACGTCTTTTCCAGTGAATAATGGACCGTCACAGTGTGGGCAATATGCTACACCTTTATTTTTGAACTCAGCTTCACCTGGTACGCCAACATTACGCCAGCGAGCACCTGTAGAAACGATTACGCTCTTACTTTTCAGAATAGCGCCGTTTTCAAGTTCCACTTCAATAAGTTCTTTTTTCTCTAAACGTTTCGCACGTTGTAGATTCATTACATCGATGTCGTATTCTTTTACGTGCTCTTCAAGGCTTGCTACTAGCTTAGGACCTTCAGTCTTTTTCACGCTGATGAAGTTCTCAATGCCCATAGTATCCATTACTTGACCACCGAAGCGCTCAGCAACGATACCAGTGCGGATGCCTTTACGTGCTGCGTAAATTGCTGCACTTGCACCAGCAGGGCCGCCACCAACAACAAGAACATCGTATGGATCTTTATCAGAAAGCTCTGATGCATCTGGACCGTTACCCATTTTAGCTAAAATTTCTTCAAGTGTCATACGACCGCTTCCGAAAGATTCGCCGTTTAGGTAAACAGTTGGTACTGCCATAATGTCTTTGCTTTCTACTTCCTCTTTGAATGCAGCGCCATCAATCATAGTATGTGTAATACCAGGGTTAAGAACGCTCATTACGTTAAGAGCTTGTACAACATCAGGACAGTTATGACAACTTAGGCTGATATAAGATTCAAAATGATATTCGCCTTGAATGTTTTTAATTTGATCGATTAATTTTTGTTCAACTTTTGGAGCGCGTCCACTTACTTGTAGTAAAGCTAACACTAATGATGTAAATTCGTGTCCTAATGGAATACCAGCGAATACGACACCAGTGTTTTCACCAGGGCGGTTTACGCTAAAGCTTGGTGTTCTCTCTAATTCAACTTTTTCTACTGTAATCTTAGATGACATAGTAGCTAATTCGTCTACTAGAGCTAACATATCTTTAGATACGTTATCGTCTCCTGCGCTTACTTTAAGTAAAATATCGTTCTCCATTAATTGAAGGTATTGGGATAGTTGTGTTTTTATATCTGCATCTAGTATCATTTTGATCGAACTCCTTAGATTTTACCTACAAGGTCAAGGCTTGGTTTAAGTGTTGCAGAACCCTCTTGCCATTTAGCTGGGCAAACTTCACCTGGGTTGTTACGTACGTATTGAGCAGCTTTAATTTTGTTAACAAGAATGCTTGCGTCACGGCCGATACCGTCAGCATTGATTTCCATAGATTGGATAACGCCGTCTGGATCGATGATGAATGTACCACGAGCAGCAAGACCTTCTTCTTCCATTAAAACGTTGAAGTTTGTAGTGATTGTGCGAGTTGGGTCACCAATCATGATGTACTCGATTTTGCCGATAGTTTCTGAGCTATCATGCCATGCTTTGTGAGTGAAGTGAGTGTCTGTAGATACAGAGTATACTTCAACGCCTAAGTCTTTTAGAGTTGCGTATTGGTTTTGTAAGTCTTCAAGTTCAGTTGGGCAAACGAATGTGAAGTCAGCTGGGTAGAAACAAACTACACTCCATTTTCCTTTTAAACTTTCGTCAGTAACTTGGATAAATTCTCCATTATGGTAAGCATTAGCTTTAAACGGTTTTACTTCTGTGCCGATTAATAACATGTTAAAATTCCTCCTAAATGTTGGTTTTGAGCATCAAAAAATAGTGTGCTCATAAAATATATTTTTTAATTAACTATAATAATTCTAATTCGATATTAATTATCATATAGAAGTGGTTATTTTGTCAAGAGAATAAACCAACTTTATACCAATTTAATTAATATTTATTCTCAATTAAGACTAACAGGGAATGGAAAGGTAATTTTAAGTCTATAAATTTTAGATGAGTAGTTGAAAGTTTAGTGTGTATGTTAGAGATAGTGTGTAAGTTTAATTTCTTAGGAAGGAAATATTTCTTAGAAGTTGTGGTTTTGAAAAGGAACTGCTTATTTCTATTTTACAAAGAATTGTGCGATAAATAAAATAAAATGAATCGAAATCTTTTTGAACAATTTTTGTCATCTCAAATATATAATTAGGAAGTATATTACGATGATAGTTAGAAATATTGACTCAAAGTGCTAACGAGATATAATAAAACCTAGATATACCTTTCAAAAAGAAGAATACATATTTATAGGATGAAAAAATTCAACCTATTATTTTTTATAGCTTTTAGAAAACGCTTACAATTGGTATGGAGGGGAAACCATGTCTAAGTTCACAAAGTATTTTTTAATGGAAGCTAAAGATGTGATTGCATATGTGAAAGAGAAATTATCTAAGTTTGAACATGCAAAGGGGCTAAAGTGTAAAGAAATAGGTGATGGCAATTTAAATTATGTGTTCCGCGTTTGGGATGAAAAAGAGAACATGTCTGTCATCGTAAAGCAAGCTGGGGATACAGCTCGCATTTCAGATGAGTTTAAGTTGTCGACGAATCGTATTCGCATAGAATCAGATGTTTTGCAGTTAGAGGATGAGTTAGCACCTGGACTTGTTCCTAAGGTGTATTTATTTGATAGTGTGATGAACTGTTGCGTAATGGAAGATTTATCGAATCACACAATATTACGTACAGCACTTATAAATCATCAAATATTTCCGCGGCTTGCTGACGACTTAACTACTTTTATGGTAAATACACTTTTGTTAACATCGGATGTTGTAATGAATCATAAAGAGAAGAAGGAACTTGTGAAGAATTATATAAATCCTGAATTATGTGAGATTACAGAGGACCTCGTATATTCAGAACCATTTACAAATCATAATAAGCGTAATGAGTTATTTCAGTTAAATGAGGGATGGATTAGGGAACATATTTATAGTGATAAAGAGCTTCGTATGGAAGTAGCGAAACGTAAATTTTCTTTTATGACGAATGCACAGGCATTACTTCATGGTGATTTACATACTGGTTCTGTTTTTGTAAGAGATGATTCTACAAAGGTTATTGATCCTGAGTTTGCTTTTTATGGACCTATGGGATATGACGTTGGGAATGTAATGGCGAATTTAATGTTTGCTTGGGTGAATGCAGATGCAACGATGTCACCTGGAGCTGAGAAAGATACGTATATGGATTGGTTACAAACTACGATGGTAGAGGTAATTGATTTATTTAAGCAGAAGTTTTTAGGTGCTTGGGATATTCATGTGACCGAGATTATGGCGAAGGAAGAAGGCTTTAGCGAAGTCTATTTGCAATCTGTATTAGAGGATACAGCTGCAGTGACAGGTCTGGAATTAATTCGCCGTATTGTTGGATTAGCGAAAGTAAAAGATATTACTTGTATTGGGAATGAGGAAGCACGTGCTAGAGCGGAGCGAATTTGTCTTCAAGTAGCGAAGGGTTTTATTTTACGAGCGAATCAATATAGAACGGGCACAAGTTTTGTAGAAACGTTAAAAGAACAGTCAATGCACTACGCGAAGTAAGGGGAGAATATGATGGAAGAGCAATTAATACCAATTCAGTGGAAAGATGATGCTTTAGTTTTGTTAGATCAAACGTTATTACCAAATGAAATTGTCTATGAATCTTTTAAAACAGCTGAAAGTGTGTGGGATGCGATTCAAGTAATGAAAGTACGAGGTGCACCCGCGATTGGTGTTTCAGCTGCTTATGGAGTGTATTTAGGGATAAAGGAATTTGCTGAAAGTACGGAAGAAGGATTTATGGATGAAGTAAGAAAGGTATGTACATACTTGGCGACATCAAGACCGACTGCCGTAAATTTATTTTGGGCACTTGAAAGAATGGAAAGTGTAGCGACAGATAATATTCATTTATCAATCTCACAGCTGAAAAATAGATTACTAGAAGAGGCAAAAGAGATTCATAGAGAAGATGAAGAAATTAACCGTCAAATTGGAGAACATGCATTAACATTATTCCATGATGGAATGGGAGTATTAACACATTGTAATGCTGGTGCGTTAGCGACAACTAAGTATGGTACCGCGACAGCTCCCATGTACTTAGCGAAAGAAAAAGGATGGGACTTAAAAATCTATTCTGATGAAACACGCCCTAGATTACAAGGTTCAACGTTAACAGCATTAGAACTGCAGCGAGCAGGCATTGACGTTACTGTTATTACAGATAATATGGCGGCTATGGTCATGTCACAAGGGAAGATTGATGCGGTAATTGTTGGATGTGATCGTGTGGCAGCAAATGGTGATGTAGCAAATAAAATTGGCACATTAGGCGTATCTATTTTAGCTAAGTACTACAACATTCCGTTTTATGTAGCAGCGCCAACACCGACAATTGATTTAAAGACATCGACAGGAAAAGAAATTCCGATTGAAGAAAGAGATGCTTCTGAAGTGATTAATCGCTTCGGAAAATATTCAGCTCCGAAAGAAAGTAAAGTATATAATCCAGCATTTGATGTTACTCCACATGAAAATGTAACAGCGATTATTACAGAAAAAGGGATTGTAAAGGCACCGTTTACGGAGAATTTAAAAAAGCTATTTCAATAAGTAGATAAATGTAAAAGTCAGTCATCATAAGCTTCATACTTAGGGGGATGTATATGTTATTACAAAAAGAAAGAGAAGAAATTGTAGCGTATGGAAAGAAAATGATTTCTAGTGGTTTAACAAAGGGAACGGGCGGTAATATTAGTATCTTTAATCGTGAACAAGGTCTTGTTGCGATTAGCCCAAGTGGTTTAGAGTATTATGAAACAAAGCCTGAAGATGTAGTTATATTAAACCTAGATGGTGAAGTAGTAGAAGGAGAGAGAAAACCATCAAGTGAATTAGATATGCACCTTATTTACTATAGGAAGCGTGAAGATATAAATGCGCTTGTGCATACACACTCTCCTTACGCGAAGACGATTGCATCATTAGGATGGGAGCTTCCTGCTGTATCGTATTTAATTGCTTTCGCAGGACCGAATGTGCGCTGTGCACCGTATGAAACATTTGGTACGAAGCAATTAGCGGAGGCTGCTTTTGAAGGCATGATTGATCGCCGTGCTGTTTTACTTGCAAATCACGGTTTAATTGCTGGTGCAAATAATATAAAAATGGCGTTTACTGTTGCAGAAGAGATTGAGTTTTGTGCTCAAATTTATTATCAAACGAAAAGCATTGGGGAACCAAAGCTATTGCCAGAAGATGAGATGGAGAATTTGGCGAAGAAGTTTGAAGGGTATGGGCAGCAGTAGAATGAAACAAAGACACCCTCAAGAAAAGATCTTGAGGGTGTTTTTTACGCTTTTTTAAGCAACAAATACATAAAGTAAGGAGCCCCAATTAAAGCAACGACAATACCTGCTGGAATGCCATTAGGATCAACGATATTTCGTCCGATTGTATCTGCTAATAGTAATAGCCATCCGCCGATTAAAAGGGCGATAGGCATGAAGATTTGATGTCTTGGACCTACTAAAGATTTCGCGATATGAGGAGCCATTAATCCGATAAAGCTAATTCCTCCTGTTACGGAAACAGCTGCAGCTGCAAGTGCAACGGCTGCAACTAATAAGTACCTGCGTTCTTTTTCAATTTCAATTCCAACGCCAATTGCGACTGGTTCGTTTAATGCTAAAATATTTAATCGATTTGCTTTATAGAAAATAAACGGAATGAATACGATTAACCATGGGAGCATTGCTAAAACGAAGATCCAGTCATCTCCCCAAATATTTCCGGCAATCCATTTTGAAATAAAGTCTACTTTCATACGATCCGCGGATGAAATAAGGACAATCATCGTTCCAGATAGTGCAAATGCAAAACCGATACCGGTTAATGTTAATCGGATTGGTTGAAGTCCAGTTGATTTACTATATGAAAATACGTAAATTAGAACAGCTGTCAGAAATGCTCCGATAAATCCAACTACAGGTAGTAAGTAAAGAAATGAACCTACATCTATTGGAAAGTATAAAAAGAAAATAGCAACAGCAACACCGGCCCCAGAGTTAATACCAAGAATACCAGGTTCAGCTAAATCATTTCGGGTAATTCCTTGCAGAATAGCCCCTGATAAAGCGAGAGCCATACCAGCTAATAATGTAATGATAATTCTAGGTAGTCTTAAAGAGTATAAAACAAACTCCTCTTTAAAAGTCCCTTGCCCCATTAATGTTGGGAGTAGTCGATCATAAGATAAAGACGCTGAACCAAGTCCCATTCCAACTACAATGGTTGTGATGATTACTATAAGTAAAGCGAGTATAATGAGACGCTGTTTTCTTAAAATAGATTGCATCATGAGAATGTTTTTCCTCCTTTACGTACAATGAATAGGAAGAATGGTAACCCTACAATCGCAACAATTGCCGCAACTGGTGTTTCGTATGGAGCGTTAATAGTACGTCCGATTGTATCTGCAAGTAGCATAAAGGAAGCTCCAGCAATTGCTGACATCGGTATAACAAATCGGTAATCTGGACCGACAATTGGGCGTACCATGTGAGGTACCATTAAGCCGATAAATGCCATATTTCCAACAAGCGCTACAGATGCACCTGCAAGTAAGATAATAATGATAAATAAAATAGTTTTAATAACAATAATTTTTTGACCTAGTCCAATAGCCACTTCTTCACTGAAACTAAGAACTGTCAATTTTTTTGCTAGTAAGATAGCGATAAAGATACTAATTGAAATGACTGGAATAATAATTTTTAATTGGCTCCAAGTTGTTCCAATTACGCCCCCAGCAGTCCAAAGTGATACATCTTGTGAAATTTTAAAGTAAATGCCGATTCCTTCTGAAATTGCGAGTAGAAATGCTGAAACTGCAGCGCCCGCTAATACAATTCGAAGAGGAGAAAGGCCGCCTTTTTTCACCATACCAATTCCAAATACCATAATTGCGCCAATTGCCGCACCGATAAAGCAAGCTAATGTTAAGTAAAGATAGCTGATGGAAGGGTTGAAAGCAAGTGTCAGTGCAAGCGCAGCATTTGCTCCACCAGATAGCCCTAATAATCCAGGATCCGCAAGTGGATTTCGTGTTAATCCTTGCATAATTGCCCCAGAAACGGCTAATCCAGCTCCTACAAAAATAGCAGCAACTTCACGTGGTAAACGTATTTCTCGAATAATAGATATTTTGTCTCCTTTAGCGGAGGAAGTGAGTGCTAACCATACATCTTTTATCGAAGTATCTGCAGCACCTAATACCATTGCAACCATAAAAATAAGAAAGAATGCAATTAAGCTTAAAATTAGCTTGTATGTAAAAGCTATAGAACGTGGATTGTCATGATCTTTTGTCATTCGTTTCACATCTTTTCTGTTCATAGAATAAAGGAAGAGGAATTCTTAAATTAAGAATTCCTCATGTTTGTATTATTTACCAAGAAAGCTCTTCTTGAAGAAGTCTAGTTGGAAATCTAATGTAAGTGGATCATTGAAATAGAATTCCATCATGTTTGCTTCATATACGCGATTATTTTTTACTGCTGGGATGTTTTTATATGATTCTGTCTCTTGGAATGAGTTATCAGTATCTTTGTTTTTACTTACGATTAAGTAATCACCAGCAAATTCAGGTAATACCTCAGTAGATAATGCGTAGTAACCTTCTTTTAATGCTTTTTCTTTTACTTTTTCAGGCATTTTTAATTTCATTTCTTGGTACAGGATTTCTGTTCCACGGCCCCAGTTCTCGCCGTATACATAAAGCTGTTTGTTGAAGTTTTCTACAACAGAAACTGTTGCATCTTCACCGATTTTTGCTTTAATTTCTTTACCAGCTTCTTGTGCACGTTTCTTGAAGTCATCAACCCAAGTTTTTGCTTCTTTTTCTTTATTTAATAACTTACCGATTTCTAAATGCTGTGTTAAGTAATCAACTTTTCCGTAAGTGTATGTTACAGTAGGCGCGATTTTCTTTAACTTATCGACATTTTTAACATTTGATAAACCGATGATTAAATCTGGATTTAGTTCAGCGATTTTTTCAACATTTTCATCAGATACTTCAGCAACATCTTTAAGTTTGCTATCAAAACGTGGGTTTTGTTTAGACCATGAATCTACTCCAACAAGATTTACACCTAATGACATTACGTTACCAGCGAATGATGATAATACAACAACGCGTTTTGGATTTGCAGGAACTTCTACTTTTTTACCATCTTCAGATTGGTATGTAATTGTTTCTGATTTGCTACCTTTTGCATCGTTCTTTTTGTCTGTAGAGCTATTGCTACAAGCGCTCATAACAAGAACGAAAAGGACTGTTAGTGAAATAAATAACTTTTTCATCGTCTTTCTCCTTTAACATAGATGATATGTGTATACAATAATTTGTTTAACTGCAATCTTTTTGAAATAGTAGTGGTAATGCAAAATAATTTATTAAAGATCTTGAATATGAGATTTTATAATATAGTAATAACCATATTAATGAAAGAAGATGTAATCTCAAATTTGCTAATTATTAACAAAATGATAATGATTATCACTATTGATTCTTTAAATAATATAATTTTATATAGGTGTATTGTCAATAGTAATTTTGATTGTAAATTTTGCGGAAACAGGTTATATTTTATTGAGAATGATAATCAACGATTAATAGCTGAGGAGTGAGCACGAATGAATCGAGAAGAATTGTTTGATGTAACCGTGATAGGCGGAGGACCTGCAGGGCTTTATTCAGCTTTTTATAGTGGACTCAGAGAAATGAGAACGAAAATAATAGAATTTCAACCACATTTAGGTGGAAAAATACATGTGTATCCGGAAAAAATGATTTGGGATGTAGGAGGACTATTGCCAGTTACAGGTGATAAGTTAATTGAACAACTTGTACAGCAAGGGTTAACATTTAAGCCGGAAGTTGTATTAGATACAAAAGTAGAATCGATTATTCGTAATCAAGATGGTACTTTTACATTAAAAACAAGTACTGGCGAAGAACACTTTTCAAAAACAGTTATCGTCGCAACAGGAAGTGGTATATTAAAACCGCAAAAGTTATCTATTGAAGGTGCTGAGCGATTTGAAGTATCGAATTTAAATTATACAGTTAAATCTTTAAAGCGTTTCAAAGGTAAAACAGTTATTATTTCCGGTGGAGGCAATTCTGCTGTTGATTGGGCAAATGAATTGGAACCAATTGCGAAAAAAGTGTATGTAACTTATAGAAAAGAAGAATTATCTGGTCATGAAGCACAAGTAAAACAACTTATGAACAGCTCAGCGGAGTGTTTCTTTAATACATCGATTACAAAATTAATTGCCGGTGATAATCATGAAGCGATTGAATATGTAGAATTAACAAATCATGAAACAGGTGAGGTTTCTCATTTACCTATTGATGAAGTTATTATTAATCATGGATATGAACGCGACATTACATTATTAGAAAATAGTGAGTTAGACGTTGCAATTATAGATAATTATTATATTGCAGGTAATGCAAATAGTGAGTCTTCAGTAGATGGATTATATGCTGCTGGAGATATTTTAAAGCACGAAGGGAAACTACACTTAATTGCAGGTGCATTCCAAGATGCTGGAAATGCTGTGAATAAAGCAAAACAATTTATCCAACCAGATGCAAGTGAGTATGGAATGGTTTCTTCTCATAATGAAGTATTTAAGAAGAGAAATCGCGAACTGATTAAGCAGATGATGAAATAATAAGGAACAAGTATACCCCCACGTATTTCTCTATTCAAGTGAATGAGAGATGTACGTGGGGGTTTTCCTGTTTACTATATTTTCTATCATTATAATGACACCGGTTTCATCAGTTCATATGATATGAACATTTTATTGGTAAAGCATCCTAGAAAACAATTTAGCTATGTTTTGCTTACACAGAACATGGCTAAATTACGCTGTCCCTTTAGCGCGTTTATTAGGAAATGGCATATTTAGTATAGAAGCAATATACTGTTTTCCGTGTTTTCGAGCCAATGATTCTAATATTTGACGGACGCGTTTTGTAAGATGACCTTGTTTTTGGATGGCTTCACAATATGCGTCATAGAAGGCATATTTAGCCCAAAGGAAATCATCTTGTTGGAATAAGAAATGATTTTTGTACCATTCACCAATTGTATGATAACAATTGTTTTCATGTATTGCTGTGCTTTGAGAAAGAAAACGATCAGATAAAGATACATTCAAATGAGAAATTGTGTTTTCTGTTTCAACTTGTAGTGTTTTTTCTAACATTGTAATGATGTGACGAGTAGCCATATGTTAACTCTCCTTTGTGTAAATGGGTAATACCATTCTATATTTAAAAAATTCTTACTATATAATACTATACAATATATGGAATGCATCTACCTGCTTTTTGAACTGCATTTACAAAATCTTTTTTATTTGTTTACAAAAATAAAGTAAAGTAAGATACAGTATAGATGAAAAAATAATAAAGGAATGAACGCATTGTATATAACAATAGAAGAGACTGCGGAGTATTTGAATTTACCAAAATCGTATATTGAAGAGTTAATTCAGCAAAAGAAAATTCGTGCGCTATTCGATGGAGAGCAATATTTAGTAAATAAAGAACAATTCAATACGCATTTAGAACAAATGGAGAAATATAAGCAATTAGTGGAAGAAATATTGAACGAACCAATTCCAGAAGATATGGATGTTAAAGACGAAGATTAAACTATGGGAAATCCCTTATGAAGATATGCAGAAATGTATCTTCATAAGGGATTTTTTGTTTGAAGATATCAAAAACATAAGGAGTTCTTAGTCTTTCTTCAAATTTTGATAGGTAGTAGTCTACCATGTTAAAAGCATATTTTTTTCTAGCTAGGACAAACATAGAGAACGTAACCTGTACAGATACATATACTATCAGTGCAAAAGCTTATAAATTAATGGAAGGGGTTTTCTCGTGAGTTTATTTCATTGTGATTTTCTGAAAGACTTAATTGGATCTTTTGTGAGAGTAAACAGGGGTGGTCCAGAATCTCAAAAAGGAACAATAATATCAGTATGTCAGGACTACTTCGTATTGAAGAATGAAAAAGGTGAGCTTTATTACTATCAACTTAGCCATCTGAAAAGTATTACGAAAAATGCAAAAGACTGTGGATCAAGTGATTACGATTGGGAAGATTGCGAATGTGCAGACGACTTTGAAGCACTACTTCTAAGCTTCAAATACTGCTGGGTGAAAATTAATCGCGGCGGTCCAGAGAAAGTGGAAGGCATTTTACAAGATGTTTCTTGTGACTTCGTAACATTAATCGTAAAAGAAGAAATTATATTAATTGCAATAAAGCATATTAAAAGTGTTAACTATAATGCTTTAGCATGCGGAGAGAGCGATGAGAGCGACGATAGTAAGGAAAGTAGCGATAATTCAGGTCGTGCTCGTGCACAAAGACAATCAAGTAGAGGAAGATAATAAGAAAGGGGGATACGAAATTGGAGAATGTATTATGCTGTGACCAAATTAAATGTTTAGTTGGTGAGACTGTAAAAGTAAACCTTCGTGGACCAGAAAGTCGAGTTGGTGAGCTCGTATCGTTAGGAAAAGATTATCTAACGTTACAGTTACCTCATGGTGAATTAGTATATTATCAGTTGAAACATGTGAAGAGTCTAGTGAAGAAAGTGAAAGAAAGTAAATGTGGCGATTGCTATAGTTCATGTTTCTGCTCTGATGAGGATACTTTTTTAGATATATTAAAAGACTTGAAGTATAAGTGGGTAAAAATTAATCGTGGCGGTCCAGAGTGTGTGGAAGGTTTATTAAGTGAGGTACACCATGGCTGTATTACACTAGTAAACGGTGATGAAGTTATTTATGTAATTAAGTCTCATATTAAGAGTGTGAGTCAAGTAGTTAAATGTAAAAAGAATGAAGATGAATAATGTTTAATAAATAAGAGGGGCATTATGAGGGAAAGAGAAGAACAATTTCTTATTTCGATAGTATGAAAAGGAATTACTTACTATTAAAACAGAACTTTGCCCTGATTATTTTTTTAGAAGTGGAAGACAGATAAGAAGAAATTCATAGGAAGGAGGATATAGATGAATGAGTTAAACAAAAGTATTGGAGAAAATATATATGTTAAATTAATTGGTGAAAAAAGATTTAAAGGTGTATTAATAGATGTAGGAAATGATATCGTTGTTCTTTACAATGGACAAGACTATGTATATATATCTTTATATCATGTACAATACTATAAATTTTTAAGACCATATGACGAAGAAATATTAAAACCAGATGTTGATTCTGTAATTAAGAGGGAATCCCCTTCAATTTCTTTGAGAAAAGTATTAAGTACTTCTAAAGGAATTTTTACAGAAGTTTATGTAGCAGGAAGTGCTCCAATACATGGTTATGTTACAAGTGTGATGAATGATTGTATTGTTTTTTATAGTCCGGTTTATAAAACGGTATATATATCTTTAAAACATTTAAAATGGTTAATTCCGTATAAAGAAAACCAAGTGCCGTATGCCCTCAATAAAAATGAACTCCCCGTAAATCCGTTAAATATTACATTAGCTCGAACGTTTGAAGAACAACTTATTAAAATGTCTGGCAAAATCATGGTGTTCGATTTAGGTGAGGAATCTAATAAGATTGGAAAGATGGCGAAAATTGATGAAGGGCATATTGAAATATTAAAAGCACGTGATGCGAAAATGTATGTAAATATTCAACATGTAAAATCTGTCCATTGTCCGTAAGCTAGTTGAAAAAGGGCTGGCTTTTTCTTTTATATGCAGAAGAAAAGGTCGAGCCTATTTGTTTAGCTCGATTTGAATATGAGGGGAAAAATGAATTGAACATAAATATATTATGGTATGATTTTTTTGGAAAATTTTGCACAAATTTATAAAGAAATGTGTACGAGCTATCTTTTTATGTATTCAATTTATTTTTTGAGGAGGAGCTGCTCAACTAATTTATTAAAGGGGTTTTGTTGGTGGAGCAGTTTCTAAATCCGTTATCGATTACATTACTTGGTAGTGCTGGTGGAGCAGCAAAAGCAGTTTTAGCAATTTTAAATCAAGCGATAGCAAATGAAAAAGATCCAATTTATGAAGTATTAAAGAATGCTAAATTTCATTTGGTGGATATAAAACAAAAAGATAGGAATTATTATGATGAATTGTTTTCGAATTTGAAAGATCAATTATATATATATGAAATAAACCTTCAAAATGTAGTGGAATTTAAACAACATTTAAAAGAAAAAAGAACGAGTGTTGTGATTGATGTTTCAGGGGCAGATACAATTAGAGTATTAAGCTGCTGTAATGAACTAGGAATTTGTTATATTAATTCAGCCTTGGAAAATGAGGCAGTAGATCAGGACGATAGCTTAATCGGTTTTCAGCTTACGGAAAGATATACAAGGTTTGAGAAGGAGAAAGAGAAATTTACAAATACAAAAGCGATTATAGGTTCAGGTATGAATCCAGGTGTTGTTCAATGGATGGTTGTTGAGCTTATGAAGGAACGACCAAATGAAAGGCCAAGAGCATGTTATATTGTAGAACATGACACATCATTTTTGAATGATACAGCACTTATAAAGCCACATACACTTTATGCTTCATGGGCAGTAGAGCGATTTTTAGATGAAGCGATCTGGAGTTATCCGATGTATATGAGTCATCATCGTCCTCTTTACTTTTATGAAGATGTATATTCTTCAGAGTATAAAGTGAAGTTAGGAGAAAAAGAATTCTATGGTTGTTTAATGCCACATGAGGAAGTATTAATTTTAGGGAAAAACTTCAATATGGAAGTTGGTTTTCTTTATCGAATTAATGAGTATACAACAAATATAATTAGACAGAACTTAGATCAAGTAGAAGATTTATGGAACTGGAATCGTAAAGTGTTTAATCCAGCGGAAGAAGAGGTTGCTGGAGAGGACTTGGTCGGTGTGTTACTCGTTTATGAAAATAGTGAGACATATATGTATAATGTGATGAATAGTAGCCAAGTTTTTCGTAAATATAAAACGAATGCAACGTATTTTCAGGTAGGGTGCGGGATTTATGCGGGCTTGTCCAGTTTACTTTTAGATCAATTCGAACAAGGTGCTTATTACGTCGAGGAGTTGTTATTAAATACCGAAAGTAAGTACGGTGAGTATTTAAATTTATATATGAAGGATTTTGTAATGGGGCATAATAATTTTACGGATGGATTGTTACATGACAGGGTAAGATGGATGTAAGTTGTTACCAAAAGGAAGGAGAGATCTCCTTCCTTTCAGTATTATAAGGTTAAATATTGCCCTGAAAGCAATTTCATACTTATACTTTAAGGAGATAACAATGAAAGTTTTTTGTATCGATCAAGGGGAGTTTTTATATGAATAAATACAAGAGCTTGATTTATGAAGAAAGAAGAGCCTTAAAGGTATTTATATTATTATTTTATATTATATTCTTTTTATATGACGCTATATATTATTTTGTATATCCTGCTATGAATATTAGTGGAACAGCGGTAGGTTGGCCAGAAGGTAGTCTTGGGATAGGTGTGCCTATATTTGTAATAGCATTATTTCCTATTTCTATATATCTTCAAAAAAGAGGGTATGTATATTCTGTAAAATATTTATTTTTATTTGGGTACATGTTTATCAATCTTGTGAATAATTTAATGATTTATTTGCGAACGGATAGACCTTTTGAACATGGCAGTATGGTAGAAATGTTATTAATTTTATTTGCCCCAGTTTTCGTGAATAGAAAATACTTTTATTTAGTGTCCTTTAGTGTAATTGGAAAGTACGTATTTTTCACATTGTTATTACAAGATTTAAAAGTGATAATTCCACTTGTTTTATGTGTATTTTATTTCATTATTTCACATTCTTTATTAAAACGATTTCAATCTTATGTAAGAACAGTGGTTGAAATGATGAACAATATGAAAGAGACGGAAAATTTAGCTGTGATTGGGACTATGTCTACAACAATTGCTCATGAAATTCGAAATCCGTTAACAGCGTTAAAAGGGTTTACGCAAATGCAAAAAGAAAGAAATCCAACTGATACTATGAGCTACGACATTATGCTACAAGAAATTGAAAGAGTCAATGGATTTGTTAGTGAATTGATGTTGTTAGGAAAACCAAAGCCAACAAATTATGAAAGGTGTAATATACGAGACATCCTTCTATATGTTGTGCATCTAATGGAAAGTTATGCAACGCAATATAGAGTTAAATGTCATTTACAAGTAGATGGGAATTTACCGGCTATAAACGGTGATGATAAGCAATTAAAACAAGTGTTATTAAATATCATTAAAAATGGAATAGAATCGATGCCAGAGGGTGGAGAAATTCATATCCGTGCATATCAAAAAACGCAAGGACATTTGTGTATTTCTGTTGAAGACCAAGGATTTGGTATAGAGAATGAGAAGTTAGAAAAAATTGGCAAGGCATTTTACACAACAAAGGAGAATGGTACAGGACTTGGATTAATGATTACATATAAAATTATTAAGGAACATCAAGGGAGTATCACGATCCAAAGTAGTGTAGGAGTAGGAACGAAAGTAGAAATTTTTTTGCCGACCTTTTAATGTATTGGGAGAAAAGATTTTTCAGAAAAGTGTTCTTGTTGTGTAAATATAAACATTTTATAAAATGTTTCAAGAAGGGTTTTTTTTATAAAATACTTCGTTTATAATGGAGGAAAATATCGACATGAGATTGATTGCTCATGTAGCGGTTCAGTAGTGTTATGAAAAGATAAGAAGGGGTGCACACGCATCCTTTTTTCTATGCAGATATTATGAAAGAGGTGGTATGATGGAATTAACATTAAATTCGACTGTATGTTTACACACGATTCAATTTCGAAAAGAGCAAAAGAATTATATTGTAAAAGATACAATTACAGGAGAAAAATATGAAATGCCGCCACTTTGGATTGATGCATTGGCAATGATGCGTGACGGTTTTTTATTGGGGGAAATTGAGGAGAAATTAAAAGAAGAGTATCCATCCGAAGAAGTGAATATGTTAGCATTCACGAGGCAACTGTTAGAACTAGAACTTGTTGAAATGGTAGATGGAGAAGAGATAGCTTGCACAAAGAAGAAAGAGATAGATTGTTTAGCTTGGGTGCGTCCTCGTGTGGAACAATTCTTTCTTAATTTAAATAGAAAATATAGAAGCAAAGACCAGTAGTGGCCTTTGCTTTTTTTATAGGCTATGTTTAAAAAATAACAGCAAATGCTCTTGCGAAAGCACCGTCACTATTTTTAATTTTTAAAGGTGCTGCTGAGAAAAAGAAACGTTTTTCTTCGATAGCATCTAGATTTGTTAAGTTTTCAATTAAGTAAATATCATTCCCTAGTAATATGTGATGAATCGGTGATGTTTCTGTTGTGACTTCATCAGGAGAAATGAAATCTAAACCGATAGATTTTACTTTTAATCGCACTAGTTCTTTAGCTAATTCTTCAGAAAGATAAAATGCTTCCTTCTCATAAGCTTCTGTATTCCATTTTGTGGATAGATTAGAATGAAAAATAACAATATCACCTTCTTTTATGTCAGTATTATGCAATACTGTCTTAGGTAATTTTCGCTCTTGAATATGTGTTACATCTATAAGAACAGCTTCACCTACAAATTGATCCAGCGGTAATTGATCGATGGTCGTTGCGCCTGAAATAAAATGCGCAGGAGCATCACAATGCGTGCCAACATGAACGACAGAATGAAAATCTGTAACTTGATATCCTGATTCTTCAACACTTGTAACAGCTTCTAGTTGTATTTTAGGTGTTCCAGGAAATTGAGACATATTATTTTCAAATGTTTGTGATAAATCAATTACTTTCATTTTACATACCTCCAATATATGTTTTTCAAATAATAAAAAGCTCATCCTTCAGTATCAAGAAAGATGAGCTTTACATGCTAGTTGAGTTTTATCTTCCAAAATGCATTGCATTTTGCAGGAATTAGCACCTATTCAGTTTGTATAAACTGAGGTTGCTGGGCTTCAAAGGGCCGGTCCCTCTGCCTCTCTTGATAAAGAAGTATTCAGTTTTTAAAATCGGAATTTTCCGATAGTTAAATTGTAATTCATTTCCTTTTTGCGTGCAATACAAAATAGGTATTCACCCAAATAAAGCTGCTCGCATATTGTAGCTTATGTAAATAGAATGCTGCGAAGGAGTGAGTGCAGTGACAGGAAATGTATTAAATTATTATGCTGGTGGTAATACAGCTAGGGGATTTCACAATTTATACGAAGAGAATTTAAAAGGATTAGACAGATTATTTATCTTAAAGGGTGGCCCAGGAACGGGAAAATCTTCTTTAATAAAGGCAATAGGTCGTGAATGGATTGAAAAAGGATATGATATTGAATTTTTACATTGTTCTTCTGATAATAAATCGGTTGATGGTGTAATTATCCCAAAATTAAAAGTAGGAATTGTTGATGGGACATCGCCGCATGTTATTGAGCCAAAAATGCCAGGAGTTGTTGAAGAGTATATAAATTTAGGAATTGCTTGGGACTCAGATAAACTAAGAAAGCAGAAGTTAGAAATTGAAAGATTTGTTTCAGAAGCAAGCAAAGCTTTTCAGTCTGCTTACGCACGTTTTAAAGAGGCATTGGTTATACATGATGAGTGGGAGAAGATATATATTGATAATATAGATTTTAATAAAGCAAATGAACTAACCAATCAGCTAATCCAGAAATTATTTGCAGATAAAAGCGGGAGACAATCGCTTGTAAAAAATCGTTTTTTAGGAGCTGCTACACCGAAAGGAGCAGTTGATTTTGTTCCTAATTTAACAGAAGGGTTACCACATCGTTATTTTATAAAAGGGCGCCCAGGCTCTGGAAAATCAACGATGCTCAAAAAGTTAGCTAAGGCAGCTGAAGAAAAAGGGTTTGAAGTTGAAGTATATCATTGCGGATTTGACCCGAATAGTCTTGATATGGTTATCGTAAGAGAATTAGGATTTGCAATTTTTGATAGCACCGCACCACATGAATATTTTCCAAGTCGCGAGGGTGATGAAATTATTGATATGTATGCCCTTATTGTTACGCCAGGGACGGATGAGAAATATGCGAAGGAAATTCGTGATGTCTCCATTCAATATAAAGCAAAAATGAATGAGGCGATGTCTTTCTTAGCGAAAGCAAAATCGGTTCGTGATAAATTAGAACGAATTTATATTGCTGCTATGGATTTTTCAATAGTAGATGCATATAAAGAGGAGATTCAAAAAGAGTTTGAACGAATTGCTGCTACTGTAATTGAAAAGCAACAATAGACGTTTCATTAGGCTGTCAGTAATTTCTGACAGTTTTTTTAGTATGTAGTAAAATTAATAGTGTATTGTCGAATTTCCAAGGAAATAATCAAAAAATGGAGATGTTATGAAATGAGAGAGAAAATCGAGTTGGAGTTAGAAAGAATTGAAAAAGAGAATGATGTAAAAATTTTATTTGCGGTGGAATCAGGGAGTCGTGCTTGGGGGTTTCCATCGAAAGATAGCGATTATGATGTTAGGTTTGTTTATATACATCCGGTAGAATGGTATTTATCAATTCATGACAAACGAGATGTAATTGAATATCCAATTAGTGATGATTTAGATATAAGTGGTTGGGATATTAAAAAGGCGTTGCAACTATTCGCGAAGTCGAATCCTGCTTTACTTGAGTGGATTCGATCACCAATTTTTTATTCGAAAAACTCTAATTTTCCAGAACTACTTCAACAGATGAGTGAGAAGAATTTTGATCCAAAAGCAACGATATATCATTATTTACATATGGCGTCGAAAAATTATCGTGAATTTTTGCAAGGTGAGAATGTAAAGCTGAAAAAGTACTTTTATGTATTACGTCCCATTTTAGCTTGTAAGTGGCTAGAAGAGAAAACGACTTTACCTCCTGTAGAATTTGATCGATTAATTACAGAATTATCATTAGAACGTAGCGTATTAGATGAAATTGAAAAGTTGTTAATAAAGAAAAAAGCAGGTACTGAATTAGATGTTGGATTGAAAATTAAGGTGCTAAATCAATTTTTAGAAGAACAAATTCATTACTATCAGCAATATGTAAAAGGAATTGAAAAGGGATCAGGAATCGATATTGAGAGTTTAAATACATTGTTTCGAGATATGTTGTTTGAAGCATATGAAAAAGAGCACAAGTAAGTTTGTGCTCTTTTTATTTTGTAGGAATGAAGAAAACAGATATAGCTGCGATAAGACCTGCAAAGGAGAATAAGTAAAAATTCCATGCTAAGTCATATTGCATTGTCATAATAATACCGACGAGAATTGGGCCAGCAATTGCACCAACTCGGCCAAGCCCCAGTCCCCAGCCTAAGGAGGTAGCTCGGATATGTGATGGGAAGTATTGTGTTACATATGCATTTAATATTTGAGTAATACCGACTGAGCCAATACCAGCAAGGCCAATTAAAAGATAAATGATTGTAACAGATGGTTTGATTGTTAATAGTCCGATACATATGGCTGCCATAAGATAAGAGATGCTAATAACAATTTTTGCTCCTATACGATCAGCAAGTGCTCCAGCGAATAGTGCGCCGATAGCTGCGGTAATATTTAGCATAAGTAGAAATGACAGACTAGACCCAAGAGGATATCCTGCCTGGCGCATCATCTGTGGTAACCAAGTGTTTAAACCATATATTAAAAACATTCCCATTATATAAGTGATCCAAAAAAGTAGCGTTGCTTTTATGTATTCTTTTGAGAATAAAGTAAAAAATCCATTTTTCTTTCGTATAGTAGATGGGTCTTGATGAGTTTTATCTTTTACATGAAATTCAATTTGAAAACGATTAAGAATTTGGTTCACTTCTTCTTGGCGATTACGTGATAATAAAAATTGAATGGACTCGGGTAAATAGCGAATAATGAAAGGAATGAGGAGTAGTGGAATCATTCCGATACCAAACATAATTCTCCATCCGAAATCTTCTAACATAAGCATGGACAAAATAGCACCTAACACGATACCTAAAGGATAGCCAGTAAACATAAGAGCATAAATAAAAGATTGCCTTTTTTTTGGTGAATATTCAACAGTAAGTGCTGAAGCTGTTGGGATAACACCGCCTAATCCGATTCCTCCTATAAATCGAGATAATCCAAATAACTCAGGAGAAGGAGCGATAGCCGCTAAACCCATTGTGATAGAAAAAAGTGCTAAACAGCATATAAGCGTCCATTTACGCCCAATTAGATCTGTAATCGTTCCAACTAGAATAGCCCCAATAAACATCCCAAATAAAGCATAGCTTGCAATTGTACCAGCATGCGCTGGTGATAGCGCCCAGCTTTTGTCTTCTAGGAGCTTTGGTAGAACGGCACCGTAAATACCTAAATCATATCCATCAGCTAAAATGGCTAGCCAACAAATAAAAACAACAAGTTTTGTAATAGAGCTTGGAAAGATAGTTTCTGTAGATTCTAGATGAGGTGGAGCTGAAGGTTGCATAATATTCACCCCTTTTAATTTGTAGATGAATATATTATTTTATTTAATGTTAATATTTTCCTCCTTGTGTCGAATTTTATCTGAAAAGGCTTTATAACAAATAAAGAAGTTCAACAGTAATTTTGTTGAACTTCTTTATTTGTTTACTCATTATCAACTCGTTTTAACGGTTGATCTGCTGGGCCTTCAAGAACGTCTCCCTCAATTGAAAAACGAGAACCATGGCAAGGGCAATCCCAAGTACAATCACCATTATTCCATTCAACTTCACAGCCGAGATGTGTACAAGTTGTATCGACGATATGTAATTTTCCTTCTTTGTCCTTATAAGCACCTGCTCGTTTACCGTTAACATGTACGACAGATCCTTCACCAACTTCGAGATCTTCTGGCTTACGTAATGCGGTTTCAATCTTTCCTGCAATTAAATGTTTCGCAACATCAATGTTTTGGGAGAGGAACGTTTTTATATCTGGATTGGCATGGAAGCGTGATGGTGCATACAGTTCTTTATAGGGACTGTGAACTTTTAGGATGGAGTCCTTCAGTAGGTGAGCGGCAGCAGTTCCAGTTGTCATTCCCCATTTGCGATATCCAGTTGCAACAAATATATTTGGATTTCTTTCGTTAATATGTCCGATATAAGGAAGCTTATCTAGAGTAATTAAATCTTGTGCTGACCATCTATAAGGAACTTCATCTATTCCAAAAGTGGCTTCAGCAAAAGAATAGAGTGCTTCATAATGAAGCATCGTATTTATTCCCTGACCTGTTTTATGACTCTCTCCGCCAATCAAAATTAATTTTTCTCCATTGGTTGTTATATAGCGTAAGGAGCGCTTTGGATCATCAATACTTAAATACATGCCACCTGGATACTCCGTTTTTGCTTTTATTGCAAGAGCGTAGGAGCGTTCTGCGTACATTCGCGTAAAGAAAAAGCTATTCGCATCATAAAAAGGAAAATGTGAACAAGAGACGACATATTCACAAGTGATATGATGGCCCTCTTTTGTAATTATTTGTGAATAATCGCCCTTTTCCACATCCATAGCTGTTGTTTGTTCGTAGACCTTTCCGCCCATCTCCACAAACTTTTCTAAAAGTGTTTTTAAATAAAGAAGGGGATGGAATTGTGCTTGATTTTTCATTACAAGCGCAGATTGTACTGGAATAGGAATCGATAGAGATTGAACATAGTCACAAGGTATATTTAATTTTTGATAAGCTTCATATTCTTTCGATAAATTTCTTAATCCGTTATCAGTAGTTGTATATAAATATGAATCTTCATTTGAGAAATTACAGTCGATTTTATATGTTTGAACAGTTTTATTTATGAATTGTAGAGCCTGATTATTTGATTCATAGTAAAGCCGGGCCTTTTCTACACCGAAATGATTTATTAATTCATCATAAATAAGATCATGTTGTGCTGTTACTTTCGCTGTTGTATGCCCAGTCGTTCCATTTAAAATACGACCAGAATCAATTAAAACAACATCGATGCCTTCTTTTGCAAGTAAATAGGCAGTAGTAATACCTGTAATACCAGCACCGATAATAGCAACTTTCGTCTTTATATTTTCGGATAAACGAGGGAAAGTAGGAAACTGAGTAGATTCAATCCAATAAGATAGCGGCAGTTGTGGAAATGTATCACTTGTCATTGCGGAAACCTCCTGATTTTAGAACAATTTTCCTTTTAATATTTCCATATTATATGAAATTCATGTGTGTTGTTTTAGAAGTAGTCTATTTTTATTAAAAGAGGTTATAAATTATTTTAATATAATTAATTAGGTGGGGCATTATGATGTAGTAGGATTTATATAAAACTAAATTCAAGTGATTCTGTTTGTTGATTACATAGGGAGTTATTGAATGAGATAGAGTCTATGGCGTTTAAGAAAATGTCTATATATAGTGGGTAAATCCTTATGGAATCTATACATTTTCTTTAGTGAAATAAAGTATGATTATAAAAATATAACCACCTTTTATTACTAGGTCATAAAAGGTGTTGACAATATAGAAATTCTATTGTTATGATTCATCATGTGGAAAGGTTGATAGAGAGTAAAAAGAGAAATGTTTTTCATTGATAATAAAAGCGAAAAATAAGTGACGATAGAGTGAGTATATTTTCCTTATAATAGATGCTTTTTGGATCACCTAGTAAAATCAATCTGGAAGCAAGAATTGATATATGTAAGTTGCGCAAGGCGCGGCATAAGAAAGGAGCAAAAGGATGAAGGAGCTTCATACGTTTGGGTGGTATGCAGCACGTGTATCACCACATTTGCCGAAAAAAGCATTTAAACCAGTGCCTACTCGTTTATTTGGTGGACTGGCTTATTTGCTTGTGGCATTGGCGGGATTAATATCGATTGGTGTATTTGAATTGAATGTGTGGGCGAATCTAGGAATTGCGATTGTTCTTGGATTATGTTTTGCTTCACTAGGATTTTTAGGGCATGAAATTTTACATGGAACTGTTGTAAGAAAGGCATGGCTTCGTGACTTCTTAGGCGCGATTGCATTTATGCCATTATCAACAGGGCCAAAGCTTTGGAGAAAGTGGCATAATGCAACGCATCATGTTCATACACAGCATGAAGAGAATGATCCAGATGCATGGCCGACACTTGAGAAACTTAAGAAGAGTAAGTTTTTGAGTTGGGTATATCGTATGCCTTTACATGTACGTTCATTCTTTAGTTTTCTGTCACTAACAATTCAATTTACATTGCATTCGACTCGAATGTTCTTTCATTTTATAAAAGAGTTCAAGTCATCCAATCAAAAATCTGTATGGCTTCAACTTCTTTTGCCTTGGACAGTTTGGATTAGTTTATTGTTTATTATGGGACCTGGAAAATGGTTATTTGCATATGTCATTCCGTTGTTAATTGCTAACTTTATTGTAATGGCATATATCGCAACAAATCACCGCTTAAATCCAATTGTTCCAGTAAATGATCCGTTAGCAAACTGTTTGTCAGTAACAGTGCCGCGCTGGGTAGACGTTTTACATTTCAATTTCTCATATCATACAGAACATCATCTGTTTCCCGCTATGAGTTCTAAATACTATCCGTTAGTAAAAGAGAAGATTAAAGAAATGTGGCCGGAACGCTATCATGAGATGCCGATGACAAAAGCTTTGGCAGCGCTATGGAATACACCACGTGTGTATTATCAAGGAAGTGAATTAGTGGATCCGCATAGAGAGCACTTCTATGGTTCTTTAGGAAATGGACTAGATCCTCATAATATTTCATATCGTGAGGAACATATAGAAGAAGAAAAGAGTATTAAAAAAGTAAATCAGTAAAAATTAATATATTTTTGCAATGAAAAAGCAAGCCATCTCAGGCTTGCTTTTTCTTATAAAGAAACTTCCTTTTTCTTCCTTTTATGGACTTGGACGGAGTTAGTTTCTTTTCGTTGTAGTCGTTTTTCTAAAAGATTAACAAAATAAGTAAATAGAAGAACAAGTATGAGATAGTATGCACCAACGATTATGTAAGTATCTAATTGTTGGAAATTACCTGCTGCAATTGATAAACCTGAACCCCATAATTCGGACATTCCTACATAAGCGACAAGTGAAGAGTCTTTTAATCCGATAATAAATTGGTTTCCTAGAGGAGGAAGAGACAGACGAAATGCTTGTGGTAATATAATTCGTCGCATAGCTAAAGGGTAAGGCATGCCTAAAGAGCGAGCTGCTTCTAATTGTCCCCGGTCGACGGATTGAATGGATCCACGGAAAATTTCCGTAATATATGCACCGTTATGAATTGCTAAAGCGATTGCACCTGCCCAAAAAGGGGAGAAAACAATGACAGATGTAATGCCAAAATAGAGAATGGCGATTTGAACGATTAAAGGTGTACCACGAATAATAGCAATGTAGACATGAGCGATACTATTTAAAACTTTATTGTTAGAGATTCGAAAGAAAGCGAATAATAATCCAATTAATGAACCGAGTACTAGGGAGGTTAATGTTAATTGTAATGTGACAATAGTAGCCTTTAAGAGTGTGGGATAGGAAGAGATAAAAATTTCAAACATGCGTTTCACCTCATATTGTATAGATTTTAGTAGAGAATGAAATGCCCCACATAAAATGAACATTTAATCAGTGGGGCACTGTTTATGAATCTTTTGAATGGCTAACTTACTTCGTTTTTTCCTCTTCACCGAGAATATTACGCCCGAACCATTTTTTACTGATCTTTTCATACGTACCATCTTTAATGATTTCATCTAACGCTTTATTTACTTTCTCAACCATTTCTTTATCATCTTTGCGAATAGCAATTCCCATTTCATCAAGATTTAATGGTTTTCCGGCTTCTTTTATATTCGATTTTCCTTCTTTTATCATACGTAGACCAACCATTTGATCCGTAATTACTGCGTCAACACGCCCAGGCTCTAAATCCATAAGAGCAGTAATATCGCTGTCATATTCTGTGATTTGATCTGTATATTTTGCAACAAGATTTTTAAAGGTACTAGCTTTTACAACACCAATTTTCTTACCTTTTAAATTTTCTGGAGAAGAGATAGCGTTATTCTTTTTAGCTACAAAAATTTGGGCGCCAGAGCGATAGTACGGATTTGAGAAACTAACAGCTTTTAAGCGCTCCTCTGTAATTGCCATACTACCCAGTATTACATCATATTTCTTCGCTTGAAGACCTTGAATCAGCGTTTCCCATGGGTTTGTAACGGGCGTAGCCTTCATGTTCATCTTTTTAGCAAGAGCTTCACCGATTTCTACATCAAAGCCGACAAGTTTGCCGTCATTTTCTTTATAGTTAAAAGGTTTGTATAATCCACTCATCGCATAGCGAAATTCTTTTTCACTATTTGATGAAGTAGTAGAGCTTTCTTTGCTACAAGCTCCTAGTATGAAGGATGTACATAGTGTAATGCTCGCAACAATGGTTAATAGTTTTCTTTTCATAAAACCCCTCCTATATATTGATCATACGGATGGTTTTTTAGTATGTTATTGAAATATTTTATTTGGATGATTAGTTGTGCACCGTATGAATGTATTCCTTTTCGTTTGAAACAAAAGTTACATTATAAAACGTTGCGTAAAAATTGTTTTGCCCGTTCATGTGATGGAGCTGAAAAGAATTGTGCTGGCGGAGCATCTTCTACAATCTTTCCATCATCCATAAAGATGACGCGATCAGCTACATCTTTTGCGAAATTCATTTCATGAGTAACAATAACCATTGTCATCCCTTCTTCAGCAAGTTCTTTCATAACTTGCAATACTTCTCCAACAAGTTCAGGGTCTAAAGCTGAGGTAGGCTCATCAAACAGCATAATCTTAGGGCTCATTGCAAGAGCTCGTGCAATGGCAATGCGCTGTTTTTGACCACCTGAAAGAAGATGAGGAGTTACATCCGCTTTATCTTGAAGGCCGACTTTTTGGAGAAGTTGAGTTCCAATATCCTTTGCATTTGCTTTCTCTAATTTTTTTACGTGAATAGGTGCTTCTATGATGTTTTCTAGTGAGGTCATATGAGGAAAGAGGTTAAAGTGCTGAAAAACCATACCGACATTTTCACGGACTTTATTTAAATTTGAATGCTTTGGATCAATTCGCTCACCTTGTAAGTGAATTTCGCCTTCATCGTACATTTCTAAAAAGTTAAGACAGCGAAGTAATGTACTTTTACCAGAACCACTGGCACCAATTAAAACAACAACTTCTTTTTCTTTTACTTCTAAATCAATTCCTTTTAACACATCAAGTGAACCGAATGATTTTACTAGATTTCGAACTTGAATCATACAAAACCCCCAGTTAAAAATATATTTTACAAATGTTGCCCTGTATTTCTGTTATTAGTCATAAATTGTCAGAATCCTTTATTTTTTTCGTGCAATTTGATATTCAAAGAAATAATGATTTTTAAAATCTCTATATCCTTCTATAATGAAAATATGGATAATAATATATAGGTAGTATTTATATTGCTTATAAAAAGGGGGAAAGGGAAGATGGAAAAAGAAAGAAAAACATTTTCTTTTGGATTACGTACACAACTTATGCTATTCACTACAGTTTTAGCTTTCATTACATATTCAACAAGTATATTTTTTATTTACGTGATATACGATTATTTTCAAAGTTATGTAAGTCAAACTGTATATAATATTATCGTTATGTTATTAGGGGTAGTATGGTCTGGAATTTTAGCATATGGAGCAGCCGTATTTTTAATTAAACCGCTTCGCAAGTTAGAGGAAGCGGCAAGAAAAGCAGCTGAGGGTGATATTCGTGAAGATGTTCCATTACCGAAGACAGATGATGAAATTAAATCTTTAAGTGTTGCATTTAATATGATGTTAGGAAACTTAAGGGGCATGGTAAAAAATAT
Organism: Bacillus cereus group sp. MYBK108-1; assembly: GCF_051917185.1. Classification (NCBI taxonomy): domain Bacteria; kingdom Bacillati; phylum Bacillota; class Bacilli; order Caryophanales; family Bacillaceae; genus Bacillus; species Bacillus cereus group sp. MYBK108-1. The sequence continues at coordinate 123,799 of NZ_JBQAHZ010000011.1, read as the reverse complement.
TGATACAACATTTTCGTATACAAATAATCAAGTACAGCAGATTAGAAAACAAACAGGCGAAGCAACGAGACAAGCGCAAGGTGTATCTGAGACACTTGCAGAGATTTCTTCAGGCGCTGAGCAATCAGCGGCATCAATTCAAGCAATTGTTTCTGCTGTTGATACAACGACTTCTATTGCAAGTGAAGTAGAAGAAAAAGCGAAGCAGTCTGATACATTGTCTTCAGAAATGGTTGAAGCTTTAGGGCATAGTACTCGTGTCTTTACGTCTTTAATTCAAGGTATTCAAACATTGGCAAAAGAAAATGAAGATTCAATGCAAAATGTACAGAAGTTAGAAGAACGAATGAAACAAGTAGAACATATTGTGTCTGTTGTGAGTGCGATTGCTAGCCAAACGAATTTATTAGCACTAAATGCTTCTATTGAGGCAGCTCGCGCAGGAGAGCATGGAAGAGGCTTTGCGGTTGTTGCGGAAGAAGTACGTAAACTTGCTGATGAAAGTGATCATTCTGCAAGAAACATATCGCAGTTATTACGGAATATGCAAGATGAAGTACAACAAGTTGCAATGAAAATGACAGAACAAGTGAAAATAGCTAAAGAAGAGGCGAAACGTGGGGAAGCTACGGAATTAATTTTAAAAGAAATGTCATCAAGTGTTATGGAAGTAGCCGATGCAACTCAGCAAATTAGTAGTTATATGAATGAACAAGTGAGCCACATTCATCAAACAGGAGCGCAAACAAAAGCTGTAGCAGCAATTGCTGAAGAAACGTCAGCTGGTTCGCAAGAAGTAGCACGTGTGACGCTACAACAATCTAAAAATATGATAGTAATCGATCAATTATTAAAGGATTTAGAGAAGCAAGCAACTGATTTGAAACAAACAATTGAACGATTTTCAATGTAAAAGGAAGAACAGAATATTGTTCTTCTCTTTTTTATTTAGCTTGATTTAATATTTACAGTTAAACTATGAACGTTTCCGCAACATTCTTTTCTGTCCCTTTCGGATGAAAATTATAGCGAGCTATAATATTAAAAGGGGTGTCTTTTATGAAAAAAGAAAAAAGACAACGGTTAATTAAACAATTTGTAAAGGAGTATGAAATAGATAAGCAAGAAAGATTAGTAGAATTGTTAGCAAAAAAAGATGTATTAGTAACACAAGCTACGGTTTCTCGCGATATTCGTGAGTTAAACTTAACGAAGGTACCTTCTCAAGAAGGATTAATGATATATAAAGTTTTCTCAGAAGAGCATTTACAAACTGATATAAAGTTAAAGAAAAAATTACGAGAAGTTGTTGTAAAAATTGATTGTGTAGATCAATTAATGGTTATTAAAACATTACCTGGTAATGCACATGTTATTGGTGTTTTATTTGATGAGTTAGATTGGAAAGAAAAAATAGGATGTATATGTGGAAATGATACATGCCTTATAATTTCACAATCGAAATCAGATAGGGAGATTATAGAAGAAAGATTAAATTTAATTATTTAGATGCAAAAATCCTGTTTTTAATAAAATTAAAAACAGGATTTTTGTTTAAATACGGAAGTTAAATATTCAACATATATGCGTAATATATGTATTTTTTATTGAGAAAGCAAGATAGTTTGTTATAAAAATACATATTCGTATGATTTTAAAAAAATAACTTGTTTAATATTTCACAATGATAATGTGGATGCTTTCACAAAGATGAAAGTACAGAGCATTTATTATGTACTTGTAAGACATCAAACATATTTAAAAGGAGGTACAACAAATGAAACATCCGATACATGTTACTTCAGAAATTGGGGAATTACAAACGGTTTTATTAAAACGACCGGGTAAAGAAGTGGAAAACTTGACGCCAGATTATTTGCAGCAATTATTATTTGACGATATTCCATACTTACCAATTATTCAAAAAGAGCATGATTATTTTGCACAAACGTTACGCAATCGGGGTGTTGAAGTTCTTTATTTAGAAAAACTAGCCGCTGAGGCGTTAGTAGATAAAAAACTTCGAGAAGAATTTGTTGATCGTATTTTAAAAGAAGGACAGGCCGACGTAAATGTTGCACATCAAACTTTAAAAGAATATTTACTTTCCTTTTCAAATGAAGAATTAATTCAAAAAATTATGGGCGGTGTACGGAAAAACGAAATTGAAACAAGTAAGAAGACACATTTATATGAATTAATGGAAGATCACTATCCGTTTTACTTAGATCCAATGCCTAATTTATATTTTACTCGTGACCCAGCAGCTAGCGTGGGCGATGGCTTAACGATAAATAAGATGAGAGAACCAGCGCGTAGACGTGAATCATTATTCATGGAGTACATCATTAAATATCATCCAAGATTTGCAAAACATAATGTACCAATCTGGTTAGATCGTGATTATAAATTTCCAATTGAAGGTGGCGACGAGCTAATTTTAAATGAAGAAACAATTGCGATTGGAGTATCTGCTCGTACTTCAGCTAAAGCAATTGAACGTTTAGCTAAAAATCTTTTTAGCCGACAAAATAAAATTAAGAAAGTGTTAGCAATAGAAATTCCAAAATGTCGAGCATTTATGCATTTAGATACAGTATTTACAATGGTTGATTATGACAAGTTTACAATTCACCCAGCCATTCAAGGGCCAAAAGGGAATATGAATATTTATATTTTAGAAAAAGGATCAGATGAGGAAACTCTTAAAATTACACATCGTACTTCTTTAATGGAAGCATTAAAAGAGGTATTAGGCTTAAGTGAATTAGTTCTTATTCCATGTGGAGGAGGAGATGTAATTGCTTCTGCTCGTGAACAATGGAATGATGGCTCGAACACATTAGCAATTGCGCCAGGTGTAGTTGTTACATATGATCGTAACTATGTATCTAATACGTTATTACGTGAACACGGTATAGAAGTGATTGAGGTGCTAAGTTCGGAATTATCTCGTGGTCGTGGGGGTCCACGTTGCATGAGTATGCCAATTGTTCGTAAAGATATTTAGTATAAATAACGGAGAAAGTAGGGATGAATTATGTTAATGACTAGACCAAATTTAAAAGGAAGAAGCTTTCTAGCAGAAAAAGATTTTACACAAGAAGAATTGTTATATTTTCTAGATTTGGCAGCAGAATTAAAAGAGAAAAAGAAAAATGGTATCCCGCATCATTATTTAGAAGGTAAAAATGTAGCGCTCTTATTTGAAAAAACTTCTACTCGTACGCGTTGTGCATTTACAGTAGCATGTACAGATTTAGGGGCAAATCCTGAATATTTAGGGAAAGGTGATATTCAACTTGGGAAAAAAGAATCTGTAGAGGATACAGCAAAAGTGTTAGGGCGTATGTTTGACGGAATTGAGTTTCGTGGATTTAATCATGAGACTGTAGAATCTTTAGCACAAAATTCTGGTGTGCCAGTTTGGAATGGATTAACAGACATGTGGCATCCAACACAAACACTAGCAGATTTATTAACAATTAGAGAACATGTAGGGAAGTTGAAAAATGTGAAGCTCGTTTACGTTGGCGATGGACGAAATAATGTTGCTAATAGCTTACTAGTTGGTGGAGCAATCGTTGGAATGGATGTACGTATTTGCACACCAGAATCTTTATGGCCTGCACAAGAAGTAATTGATTTAGCAAAAAAATATAATGAACAAGTAATGATAACAAGTAATGTGGAAGAAGCTGTTGCGAATGCAGATGTAATTTATACAGATGTATGGGTGTCTATGGGGGAAGAAGAAAAATTTGCTGAACGTGTCGAGTTATTGAGACCTTATCAAGTAAATATGAAAATGATTAAAGAAACAGGGAATGAAAACGTGATTTTCTTACATTGTTTACCTGCATTTCATGATGTTGAAACGATGTATGGCGAAGAAGTTTACGAGAAATATGGGTTGAAAGAAATGGAGGTAACTGACGAAGTATTCCGCAGTAAACATTCAAAAGTATTTGATCAAGCTGAAAATAGAATGCATACAATTAAAGCGGTTATGGCAGCTACTTTAGGAAACATGGAGTAAAGAAGAAAGGGAGTCTTCCTTTCTTCTTTCTCCTCCTTTAGACACTATCATTCACTATTGCTTTTGTATTGTTATTGCAATTAAAGAGAGGTGAGTGGAATGGGTGAAGATAAGAAATTAGGGTTGTTTACACTAACGGCTCTTGTAGTTGGGTCTATGATTGGCGGTGGAGCCTTTAATTTAGCGAGTGATATGGCAAAAGGTGCTGGTGCTGGAGCCATTATTATTGGCTGGGTTATAACAGGAATTGGGATGATTGCACTCGGATTATCTTTTCAAAATCTAACTGTAAAACGGCCAGATTTAGATGGTGGTATTTTTAGCTATGCAAAAGCAGGGTTTGGTAATTTTATGGGGTTTAATAGTGCGTGGGGATACTGGCTATCTGCTTGGCTTGGGAATGTAGCTTACGGTACATTATTGTTTTCTTCATTAGGATATTTCTTCCCGATCTTTGAAGGCGGTCAAAATGTAGAATCCATTATTGGTGCAAGCGTATTATTATGGTGTGTTCACATGTTAATTTTACGTGGAGTTCAATCAGCAGCCCTTGTGAATTTAGTAACTACAATCGCAAAATTAGTACCTGTATTTGTATTTATTGTCATAGGAATCTTTGCGTTTCATATTGATACGTTCTTAGATGGATTTTGGGGGCAAACTGGTTCTTTTTCATGGGGAGCAGTTGGCAGCCAAGTTAAAAGTACAATGCTTGTAACTTTATGGGTATTTATTGGGGTAGAAGGGGCTGTTGTTTTATCCAGTCGAGCAAAAAATAGAAGTGATGTAGGGAAAGCAACCGTTATTGGCTTAATTGGTACACTCATCATTTACATTTTAATCACATTATTGTCTCTTGGACTTATGCAGCAAGCAGACATTGCAGGTTTGAAAAATCCGGCTATGGCTTATTTGTTTGAAAGTGTTGTTGGAAAATGGGGTGCTATCTTTATTAATTTAGGTTTAGTCATCTCTGTATTAGGTGCTTGGTTAGGTTGGACTTTGCTCGCTTCTGAAATTCCATATTTAGCGGCTAAAGATGGAGTATTTCCAAAATGGTTCGCAAAAGAAAATAAAAATAAGGCTCCAGTAAATTCATTATGGATAACAAATGGTTTAATACAAATATTCTTGTTAACATTCGTCGTTTCTGATCAGGCGTATAACTTTGCATTCTCTTTAGCATCTTCAGCTATTTTAATCCCATATGCTTTTTCAGCATTTTATCAACTGAAGCATAGCTTAAAGTCTGAAGAAGCAGATCGAAATAAAAATATAATAATTGGCTTGATCGCAAGTATTTATGGCGTGTGGTTAGTTTATGCAGCCGGTTTAGAGTATTTATTATTAACAATGACTTTATATGCGCCAGGTATTTTTATTTTTTACAATGTTCAAAAGCAAAAGAGTTCGAAGCAAATATTTACTCGAGTGGAATTAGCATCATCCGTAGCAATTGGTGCTTTAGCATTCTTTGCGATTTATGGATTAATTACAGGCAGTATTACTTTATAAAGCGCTGTGAAAGCGAAATCAACTGGAGGGCTGGAATATGGCACGAAGAAAAATTGTAGTTGCACTAGGGGGAAATGCGATACAGTCTGGAGAAGCTACTGCGGGAGCGCAGCAAGAAGCGTTGGAAAAAACGGCAGAACAACTTGTGAAAATAATGGAAAATGATGTGGATATAGTAATTGCGCATGGAAATGGCCCACAAGTGGGGAATATTTTATTACAGCAAAAAGCTGCAGAAACGGAAAAGACACCTGCAATGCCATTAGATACTTGTGGGGCAATGAGCCAAGGGATGATTGGATATTGGATGGAAAATGCAATTGAAAAGGCATTGAAAAAACGGAATATAAACAAAGATGTAGCAACGGTTATAACACGTGTTGTTGTGGATAAAAAAGATGAGGCATTTAAAAATCCAACTAAACCAATTGGTCCTTTTTATACAGAAGAAGAGGCCAGAAAATTAATGGATGAAACAAAAGCAGTGTTTAAAGAAGATGCTGGTAGAGGATGGAGACGTGTTGTTCCATCACCGAAGCCTGTAAGTATTCATGAACATAAAGTGATTAATTCTTTGGTCGAAGATGGAAACATAGTGATAGCTGTGGGCGGAGGTGGAATTCCAGTAATTGATTCTGAAGAAGGGTTAAAAGGAACTGAAGCGGTTATCGATAAAGATTTCGCTGCGCAGAAATTAGCAGAATTAGTAGATGCCGATACGCTCGTTATTTTAACTGCAGTTGATTATGTGTATGTAAATTATAATCAACCGAATCAAAAAAAATTAGAGCATGTCACAGTGAATCAATTAGAAGAATATATTGAAGAACAACAATTTGCTGCGGGAAGCATGCTTCCAAAAATCGAAGCTGCTATTAATTTTGTTAATACAAATCCAAAAAGAAAAACGATTATTACGTCTTTAGAAAAAGTATATGAAGCACTAGAAGAAAAAGCCGGTACTATTATTTCAAAACAGAATGTATGCATGTATGTTTAAATTATTATGTACGCTACTTAGTAGTAAAAAAAGAATGAGGTTAATAACTTCATTCTTTTTATTTATTAATATTTTTTGTACTCATTGTTCATAAAGTTTTCATGATGAAATCTGAATATACAAGTTAATTATGATAAAATTCAAATTGAATACGCTTTCTTGATTTTTCGCTCCAACATACAGCAAGAGAGAGGGAATTTTATGAATAGACGGAACGTAGTGAAAGACTTAAAGCAGTTCGAATTATTTGCTCATTTAACAGAAAAAAAATTGAAAGGCTTAACAGAGTTTGTTTATTGGCGAACTTATAAAAAAGGTCAATTTTTATTTTTAGAAGGGGATTCAAGGGAAAGAATTTACTTCATGTTAGATGGTTTTGTAAAGTTAGAGCGGGTTAATCAAAATGGGAACTTATTATACGATGACTATGTAAAGCGGTATTCTATTTTTCCTTATGGTGGTATGTTTACAGACAGAGGATATAACTATACAGCAGAAGCAATGACGGATGTGGAGGTATATTATATTCCAACGGTAATCTTTGAAGATATGGTAAAATCCAGCAGAACGCAATTGATGTACGTTGTTCAGCAATTATCATCTATATTAAAATTGAATGAAAATCGAGTGCAAAATATTACAATTCCTAATGCACAAGATCGTGTTATCCAAACGTTAAATTATTTAATGCAGGATTTAGGAGAACAGAGTGGGGAAAAGATTGTAATTTCATGTCCACTTACAACAATTGAAATATCCAAAATATCTGGAACATCTCGAGAGACAGTTAGCAGCGTATTAAAACAATTAAAAAATGATAGCATTGTTACAATTTTAGATAAAAAAATTACAATACACAATCCAACATATTTTGAAGAAATCTCTATGTGAAAATTGTATATTGATTTTTAAATTCATAATGTATATTAATAAGGTTCTTTATATATTTATAAGGAACTTTTTTACGTTATCCTCTATAAAAAGATTGTATAGTATGTTAATAATAGCTAAAATCGATAATAAAAAACAAAGTGAAGGGGAGAAAGAATGATTCGTATTGAGTATGATCGATTAGTAGCTATTTTTTACAGTATAGGGGTTTTGTTATTATTAAAAATTCCAAATGATAATGAATTAATTGGGGAAAAACTATTCAATGTCTATAAGGTTCCGATACATACGTATGTTTATATGGATTATAAAGTCTCAAATATATTGATTGTTTCTTTCATACTACATGTAATTGCATTTATATTATTTTTAAAATGGCTAGGAAAAAAGGAGTCTAGTACATTTAGAAAAATGAATAAGATAAAAGTAGTAGGCATTAGTATTTTGATTGTAATGATGCCGTTTATTTTAAATAACATCATCCAAACATTGAATAAAACATGGTACTACGCAGGAAAAACAGGGGTAGAAGCAATAGAATATAAAAAAGAAGATAGCCAGTGTAGTATGGAGAAAAATGGAGATAATATCCAACCGAAGTGCATTGTTACTTTAAAAAATTATCGTAATCATTCACAAGCATTAAAAGTTGTTTTATATGATAATGCAAACGAGAATTCAAAAAGCTATCCAGTACCGAAACCAGTCTATTTACAAAAACATGAGACAAAGCAATTCGAATTTCAAGTTCCTGTTTCTTATAATAGAGGTATGGAAAAAGATAAAGTACCAAATATTAAATTACATTCATTGCATGAAAATGATACGAAATACAATTAATCTGTAAGTAAAAGTTTATGAGTAGGAGCAAGAATTTGAAACGATATAGAAAATCAACTTGAATCATCCAACATACTGCGAGGTAACGGTATATTGGATGATTTTTTTATGTTATCCCCTTTTTTCATGTATGAAAAGGAGGAATACTTTGTTGGAAATGAAAAACATCACAAGGATCATACATGGTTTTTACTTTACGTAATCTGTGAAAGTTAGAGCCATAATAACTAGTTTGCCAATTTTTAATGTCGATATCGGGCCAGTTCACATAGTCACCTAGTGTATAAGGATCTAAGCTTTCTCGTAAACCTTTAACCCAGCGTATATTTCGATTTTCTTCATCATCGCATTTCCAAGAGGTAATGTATTCTTGAGCAATAATTGCTTTACGATGAAAATAAGCCGTTTCATTCGGCGAAATATTTTCAACAGCACCTATGAGCGATTGATGCCAAATACTAGCATCTTTATTTGGTGCATGAGAAAGAAAGGATTGCATGATTTGAATGCCTTTAAGGGGAATAGGTTTATAGATATAGGAACCAGAGCGCTTGAAATTTTCAGGGATGTTACCTCCATTAAAAAATTCAACAGCCTTTATATAAGGAACTTCTTCTATAAAGAGAGAGGGGCTACCAGTTTCAAGAAGAGGGGATAATAGGGAATGGAGTTCAGAGGGAGAACCGATAAACTCGCCTTGTGCTTCGATTTTATTTCGTTGCTTGGCGAATAATTCGATCGATGAAGTGAGACGTTCATCTATATAAGGTGCCCAGTTTTGCCACGCTTGAAATGCAGCAATAAAGTCTTCCCATTCCCATGTAATTGAGAAAATTGATACATTTTTTATCGGGTGGACTCGAAAAGTTAAGGAAGTGACAATTCCGAAGTTTCCACCGCCACCACCACGGCATGCCCAAAAAAGGTTAGAGTTCTCTTGTTCATTTGCACGAATGAGTTTTGCACCAAATTTTCCACATGCTTGTACCATTTCCACTTCCATTAATTGATCACATGTTAATCCATATAAGCGCGAAAGCATACCAATACCACCACCAAGTGCTAATCCAACAATTCCAACGCTTGCACTTGTACCAGCAGGAATTGTAACACCGTAATTCCAAAGTTCTTTATAAACAGTGCCAAGATTTGCACCAGCCTCAATTGTTGCTGTTAATTTCTCTGTATTAACAGTAATGCGATGCATTTCACTCACATCAATAATAAGTCCTTTATTTAAAAGAGAAAAATTTTCATAGCTATGACGTCCACTTCTTAACCGAAATGGTATATGACGTTCACGTGCCCATTTTAAGGCGTTACAGACATCCTTGTTATTTTGACAAAAAACAATAATACAAGGGAGTTTTGGAATACTTAAATTTAAATTCATTCGGGCTACGTCGTAGTCAGGATCTGTGGGAACAACGATACGACCTGTTAATTTTGTTTGCTTCAATTTATTACTCCTTTCTAAAATAATCAGAGTTTTTTATTAATATATGAAAAATGTCTGTAATACGCGTGGACAAGGAGAGGTGAAGAATGAGATTTACCTTTGTGAGAAATAAATAAAGCATAAGAATAAAGAATCTACATAGAGTTCAATGAAAACAGTTGCAAACTGTTCATATTTTGTTATGATAGTGTTACGAAAACGTTTGCATAAAATTCCGATGGGATGCAAAAGGAGAGAAGGACTATGAATAAGACATGGTGGAAAGAAGCAGTTGCTTATCAAATTTATCCACGAAGCTTTATGGATTCAAATGGTGATGGTATTGGAGATTTACAAGGTATTATTGCAAAACTGGATTATTTAAAAGATTTAGGTATAGATGTAATTTGGATTTGTCCAATGTATAAGTCACCTAATGATGATAATGGTTATGATATTAGTGATTATCAAGATATTATGGATGAGTTTGGTACAATGGCAGACTTTGATACTTTACTAGATGAAGTTCATAAGCGTGATATGAAGCTTATTATTGATTTAGTTATTAATCATACGAGTGATGAACATCCATGGTTTATTGAATCACGTTCATCTAAAGATAATCCGAAGCGTGATTGGTATATTTGGCATGATGGTAAAGATGGTGCGGAACCAAACAACTGGGAAAGTATTTTTAATGGTTCGGCATGGGAATATGATGAAGAAACAGAACAATATTATTTACATCTATTCTCACGTAAACAACCAGATTTGAACTGGGAGAATAAAGAAGTTCGCGAAGTACTATATGATACGGTTAATTGGTGGCTTGATAAAGGTATTGATGGTTTCCGCGTTGATGCGATCAGTCATATTAAAAAAGAAGAAGGCCTCAAGGATATGCCAAATCCAAAAGGGTTAAAATATGTGCCATCTTTTGATAAACATATGAATGTGAAAGGTATTCAACCTTTATTAGAAGAGCTAAAAGAAAATACATTCTCTAAGTACGATATTATGACTGTTGGTGAAGCAAATGGTGTTAAGATTGAAGATGCTGAGCTTTGGGTTGGAGAAGAGCAAGGTAAGTTCAATATGGTATTCCAATTTGAACATTTAAGTTTATGGGATGCAGAGAAGAAGAAAGACCTTGATGTTGTAGGATTGAAAAAAGTATTAACGAAATGGCAAAAAGGATTAGAAAATAAAGGATGGAACGCTTTATATATTGAGAATCACGATAAACCACGTATCGTTTCAACATGGGGAGATGATAAACAATATTGGCGTGAAAGTGCAACAGCTCTAGGGGCGATGTATTTCTTTATGCACGGTACACCTTTTATTTATCAAGGCCAAGAAATTGGTATGACAAATGTTCAGTTACCAAATATTGAAGATTACGATGATGTAGCAATTAAAAATTTATATCGCGAGAAAATTGCAGAGGGCGTACCACATCAAGATATGATGGAGATTATATGGGCTTCTTGCCGCGATAATTCACGTACACCTATGCAGTGGAATGATGAGATGAATGCTGGTTTCACAACAAGTACACCTTGGTTTAGCATGAATCCAAATTACAAAGAAATTAATGTTGAGAAGCAAAAAAATGAAGAAAAGTCTATTTTCAATTTCTATAAGAAAATGATTGCCCTGAAAAAAGAGCACGATGTACTGAACTATGGCACGTACGATTTACTTTTAGAAGACGATCCACAAATTTATGCATATACACGTACGTTACAGGATGAAAAAGTCATTGTAATTAGTAATATCTCAAAAGAGGAAGCTGTGTATAATGAGGGTTCATTTGCACTAGAACGCAAACGTTTGCTTTTAAATAACTATGAAGTTGCGGAACATGAAGAAGTAACAACAATTGCTTTAAAACCTTATGAAACAAGGGTTTATCGCATTTCATAATAAAAAAGGATGCTCTTTGAGCATCTTTTTTTATGAAAAAAATAAATTTCTATTGCAAAGTGAAAACGCTTTTATTAAAATAGATTTATGAAAACGGTTGCGTAAAGATAAAAATAAAGTAACATAAGGAATCGTTTTCATGAAGGGAACAGAAATTATAATTTAAATCATTATGTTTTTATAAATAAAGGGGAGGAAGAACAGATGAAAATTACGTCTTTTGATTTTTGGCAAAAGTTCGGGAAAGCGTTATTAGTTGTTGTAGCCGTAATGCCAGCAGCTGGTTTAATGATTTCCATCGGTAAGTTAATTGGTATGTCTGCTGGGGATGTTAACGCAGTTCATACAATCGCTCGCGTAATGGAAGACATCGGTTGGGCAATCATTACAAATCTACACATCTTATTCGCAGTAGCAATTGGGGGATCTTGGGCGAAAGATCGCGCGGGTGGTGCATTTGCAGCGCTATTAGCATTCGTCTTGACAAACCGAATTACAGGAGCTATATTTGGGGTAAACGCTGAAATGTTAGCGGATTCAAAAGCGAAAGTTTCTTCAGTAATAGCGGGAGATTTAATTGTAAAAGATTACTTTACTTCTGTACTTGGTGCACCTGCATTAAACATGGGAGTGTTCGTAGGGATCATCACAGGTTTCTTAGGAGCTACTTTATATAACAAATATTATAACTATAATAAACTGCCACAGGCATTAGCATTCTTTAATGGAAAACGATTTGTACCATTCGTTGTAATTCTTTGGTCTACAGTTACTGCGATTGTATTATCACTTCTATGGCCATTCATCCAAAGTGGGTTAAATGAATTTGGTCGCTGGATTGCAGCTTCAAAAGATAGTGCACCAGTTGTTGCACCGTTTGTATATGGAACGTTAGAGCGTTTATTATTACCATTTGGTTTACACCATATGTTAACGATTCCGATGAACTATACAGAGCTAGGCGGAACATATACGATGCTAACTGGTTCAAAAGTTGGACAAGTTGTAGCAGGACAAGATCCATTATGGCTTGCATGGATTACAGATTTAAATAATTTATTAGCAAATGGAGATACGAAGGCATATAACGATTTATTAAATAACGTTGTACCAGCTCGTTTCAAAGCTGGACAAGTTATCGGCTCAACAGCAGCGTTAATGGGGATTGCATTTGCGATGTTCCGTAACGTTGATAAAGAAAAGCGTGCAAAATATAAACCAATGTTTTTATCAGCAGCATTAGCAGTATTCTTAACAGGTGTAACAGAACCAATTGAATTCATGTTCATGTTTATTGCTCCAGTATTATATGTTGTATATGCTATTACAACAGGACTTGCATTCGCGCTAGCTGATTTAATTAACTTACGTGTTCATGCATTTGGATTTATTGAGTTAATTACTCGTACGCCAATGATGGTTAACGCAGGTTTAACAAGAGACTTAATCAACTTTGTTATTGTTTCATTAGTGTTCTTCGGTCTTAACTTTACACTATTTAATTTCTTAATTAAAAAATTCAATTTACCAACACCAGGGCGTGCAGGTAACTATATTGATAATGAAGATGAGGCATCAGAAGGAACAGGAAATGTACAAGACGGTTCATTAGCAACAAAAGTTATCGATTTATTAGGTGGAAAAGAAAATATTGCTGACGTAGATGCTTGTATGACACGCTTACGTGTAACAGTAAAAGATTTAGATGTTGTTGCACCAGAAGCACAGTGGAAACAAAATGGTGCTTTAGGGCTTATTGTAAAAGATAAAGGTGTACAAGCGGTATATGGTCCGAAAGCTGACGTATTAAAGTCAGACATTCAAGATATGTTAGGTGCGTAATAATATGAAATTGCTAACTTTAAACTGTCATTCTTGGCAAGAAGAGAATCAAATAGAAAAGATACAATACCTTGCTAAAGTAATTCAAGAAGAAGAGTACGATGTCATCGCATTGCAAGAAGTAAGTCAGTCCATACAAGCTGAAAATGTATGCGGTAACAAGAAAAAAGATAATTTTGGACTTTTACTATTAGAAGAGTTAAAAGCGCTACATGTAAAAGATTACAATATTACTTGGGATTTCTCTCATATTGGTTATGACGTGTACGAAGAAGGATTAGCGATTATAACGAAGCATAATATTATAAAAGAAGATACGTTCTTCATTTCAGAAAACGAGGATACAACGTATTGGAAAACGCGTAAAATTGTAAGTGCAACAATTGCTTATAATGGTAAGGATATAACGTTTTACTCTTGTCATCTCGGTTGGTGGAATGATGAAGAAGAGTCATTCAAAGGTCAAGTCGATCGTTTGATGGAGCGTGTAGATAGCAATAAGCTCGCCTTCTTAATGGGGGATTTTAATAACAATGCTCGATTGAAAGGCGAAGGTTATGAGTATATGATGCAAAAAGGGTTGTATGACACATATGAATTAGCAATAGAGAAGGATGAAGGAACGACTGTCCAAGGTGAGATTGCTGGTTGGGATGAAAATAAACATAATTTGCGAATCGATCTAATATTGTGTAACCAAATTAAAAAAGTTCATTCTTCAAAAGTTATTTTTAATGGTACAAACAGAAATGTAATTTCAGATCATTTCGGTGTAGAGGTTCAATTGGATATATAATAGAAGAAATCCTCACAGAGAATAAAAGCTGTGAGGATTTTTTTTAGGAATACAAGTATTTCCAAGAGAAAATACTTGTATTTTTTATGACATTTCATATATATTTGTTATTATTGAATGTAAAACCGATTTGGTCATTTTGTATTCATACTTTGACTCACTTCGTTATATAATGAAGTAAGTGAAAGTTAATGGGAAAAAATAGTACGTTTTTGGTTAATACACGATGTAGAAAGTGATATAATTGCAAAATGTATGTATCATTTTCTAAAGAAGGAAAAATATATAATTAGGTGATAACTTCTATGAAACAGATTTGGCGTATTTATAAGACAGATTTACGGAATGTAGCCAAACATTGGGCTGCAATTGTTATTGTTTTAGGATTAATGATTTTACCATCGTTATATGCGTGGTTTAACATTAAAGCTTCTTGGGATCCGTATGGAAATACAAAAGAGGTTCCCATTGCAGTTTCTAACCAAGATGCAGGTTCTAATTTAAGAGGGAAAGATATTAATATCGGGAAAGAGATTGTAGACTCCCTTAAGAAAAACAAAAATCTTGGTTGGAAGTTTGTAGACGAAAAGCAGGCAATTTACGGAGTTGAACGCGGGGATTACTATGCAAGCATTACAATCCCAAAAGACTTCTCTGAAAAAATTGCAACTGTTCTGGATGAAAATCCACAGAAACCAGAACTTGATTACTATGTAAATGAAAAGGTAAATGCGATTGCACCGAAAATTACAGCAAAAGGTGCATCAGGTATTACGGAAGAAATTAGTAAAAACTTCGTTAAAACAGCGAACGGTGAGATTTTTAAAATCTTCAATGACCTTGGAATCGATTTAGAAACAAACTTACCAAGTATCGAGAAAGTAAAAGATCTTGTCTTTAAGTTAGAAGCGCAGTTCCCAGAAATGAATACATTGATGGATAAGGCGTTAGATGATGCGACTCGAGCAGAGGATATTGTGAAAGTGGCGCAAAAAGATTTACCTGTTGTAGAGAGTGTCATAAATGATGGGCAGGAAGCATTGGCGAATTTAGATAAGTTCTTTGCAAGACAAGATCAAACATTAAAAAATGCTCCAGGGACGATAAGAAATGATTTAGTAGCAGCAAAAGGCGTTATGGATAGTGCAGCTGCATTTACTGACTTTTTAATGAATCCAGGTGTAGAACTAAATATTCCTGACTTGTCTGGAATGAATGGATTACCTGAATTCCCAGCGAGACCAGATCTTTCTAAGTTGAATAGTGATGGTTATAAGAGTATAGCGCAAAATATTAATCAAACAGTAAATAATGTTTTAAGTTCATCACGTGCAGGAACAGCTTATGGGAAAAGTGTTTTAAATGGATTGCAAAATGGTCAGTTTGATCCAGAACAAGCAAAGAGAGATTTAAATGCGGTATCAGAACGATTACAAACTGGTACAGATGGTATTTCATATCTTATTAATTTCTTTACTGAACTTCAAAAATCGGCGACTACTGATTTTGGTCAAAGCTTTTTCAAAGGGCGAGTGGATCACTTAACTAATGTTAAAAAAGGTATGGAAAATGCAAATAACGGTATTAAAGATATTGTAAATGTTATTGGCAAAGGACAAGAAGTAAAGAAAGATGTAACAGATGTAGCGAATCAAAAATTAGATGCAGCAAATGGATTAATTGATCAAGCTGAAAAAGATTATAATGAAACGTTTGTAGCAGATTATAAAAAAGCAGTTAGCACAGTCGATCAAGCTAAAGTTGATGCAAATGCAGTATATGATAATGCAAAAGCAGATTACGATAAAGTAAAAAATGGTATTGAGGGTGCAAAAGCAGATTTACAGAAAGCAAAAGAAGATGTACAAAATAGAGGTATTAACGGTTTAGATTCAACGAAAGTAGCTTTAAATAGCTTAAATGGTCAATTCCAATCTGGAATCGGTTTAATTGATGATATGATTCCAGTTCTAGAAAGTACAAATAAGGTTTTAGCGGATGTAAATAGTGATAAAAACCTTAATAATGGAATCGCAAAATTAAACAAAGCGAAAAGTAGTCTGCAAAAAGGTGTAGATGCAACGAATAAGGGGATTACACTTCTTAACAATGGCCAGAAACCTACAAAAGATGTAATTGAAAGTATTAACAACGCTGCGAAGGGCGGATCAGCTCAATTAACAGATGTATTATCGACGTATGATTCAGAAATTGTACCTAATTTCAATACAGCAATTGCTCGTACAAAAGAGATGTCGAAAAATACAACTCAAATTTTAAATGATGCAGACAAAAAGCTTCCAGATGTTAAAAAATTACTAGAAGATTCATCAAAAGGCTTAGTAGACGGGAAAAAGAAATTAGCAGATATTAAAGCTGAAATGCCGGAGACTGAGAAAAAGATTAAAGAATTAGCAGATAAAATTCGTGATTTTGAATCTGAAGAGGATTTAAAAGACATCATACGTTTATTGAAAAATGATGTTGAAAAGCAAAGCGATTACTTTGCGAATCCAGTAAATTTAAAAGAAAATAAATTATTTGCGATGCCGAATTACGGTTCAGCGATGTCACCATTCTATACAGTGCTTGCATTATGGGTAGGCGCATTATTAATGGTTTCATTATTAACGGTAGAAGTACACGAAGAGGGCGCGAATTATAAGAGCCATGAAATTTACTTCGGACGTTTATTAACATTCTTAACGATAGGTCTTTCACAAGCGTTTATCGTATCGATGGGAGATATATTCTTACTCGGTACGTACGTAGTCGATAAGTTCTGGTTTGTGTTATTTAGTTTATTTATTGGAGGAGTCTTCGTTTGTATCGTATACTCACTCGTTTCTATTTTCGGAAACGTTGGGAAATCGATGGCGATCATTTTACTTGTACTACAAGTAGCAGGATCGGGCGGAACATTCCCAATCCAAATGACACCAGCGTTCTTCCAAGCGATTTATCCGTTCTTACCATTCACATACGCAATTAGCGCAATTCGTGAAACAGTTGGCGGAATGCTTTGGGATATCGTAACGCGAGATTTACTTGTGTTAAGTGCTTTCGTAGTAGTTATGATTGTTGCTGCGTTATTACTGAAAACACCAATTAACAAATCAAGTGAAAAATTTGTTGAGAATGCAAAAGGAAGTAAAATCATTCACTAAAATAAAAGGTTCCTACCGATAGAGGTAGGAACCTTTTTGTTTAATCAAATTTTAATTTTTTTAATGCTTCTGCGAATGGGTTATTTAATGGTTCTTCTTCTTTGTTCTGTTGTTTCATATATTTTTGAACATCGCGTTTATCGGCTTTGTTTCCAGATTCTTTTTTACGTCGTTCTTGGAATGTTGATAATTTCTCACGATAGCCACATTTACATGCGAAAATTTGGCCTGCACCCTCACCACGTAATTCTAGTTTCTTCTTACATTGCGGACAGCGAGCGTTTGTTGTACGAGATACATTTTTACGATGACCACATTCACGATCTTGGCATACGAGCATTTTTCCCTTTTTGCTGTTTACTTCTAGCATTGGTTTACCGCAGTCTGGACAAGACTTCGTTGAAATGTTGTCATGTTTATATTTTTTATCACTCGATTTAATTTCAGAAACGATTTCTTTCGTATAGTTCTTCATTTCAGAAATGAATACTTCTTTTTTCAATTTACCTTTTGCGATAGCCTCAAGTTTTTGTTCCCATTCACCAGTTAGTGTAGGAGATTTTAATTCTTCTGGTACTAAATCAAGTAACTGGCGACCTTTTGAAGTAATGTGAATATCTTTACCACGTTTTTCAATTAAGAATGAATTGAATAGCTTGTCGATAATGTCTGCACGTGTCGCTACAGTACCTAATCCACCAGTCGATTTTAACGTATCAGCAAGTTGTTTATTTTGCGTATCCATATATTTTGTAGGATTCTCCATTGCTGAAAGTAAAGTCGCTTCGTTAAATCGTGCAGGTGCTTTTGTTTGACCTGATGTTTGCATAATTAACTTTACAGCTAATGTATCGCCTTTCTCAATGTGAGGTAGGAGTTGCTCTTTTACGTCATCAGTTACATCATCATCTTCAAAGCGATTTTCATATACTTCTTTCCAACCGGCATGTAGAATTGTTTTTCCGCGCGCAATGAACGTTTCATTGCCAACCTTTGTGCGTAACGTTAGTTGCTCATATTCGAATGCCGGGAATAACACAGCTAAGAAACGTTTTACAACTAAATCATAAATTTTGCGTTCTTTATCTGTGAATGCTGAGAAGTTAACGTATCCTTCTGTTGGAATAATCGCATGATGATCGCTTACTTTACTATCATCAACAAATGATTTGTTAGGTTTGATAGGCTTTTGTAATACTTTATGTGCGAAGGGACGGTATTCTCCAACACCACATGCTTTTAGACGTTCTGGAAGTGTTCCAACGATATCAGATGAAATGTAGCGTGAATCTGTACGAGGGTACGTTAGCACTTTATGCTGTTCATACAATTTTTGCATAATATTTAATGTTTCTTTAGCAGAGTAACCGAACTTTTTATTTGCATCACGTTGCAATTCAGTTAAATCGTAAAGACCAGGAGAGAATGACTTCTTCTGTTTCTTATCAATTTCCACAACAGTAGCATTTGGTTTATCTAAACTTTTTACAATACCATCGATTTTTTCTTTATTAAAACTACGGCTATTGCCATTTGCATCTTGCCAAGTAAGTTTGAGCTTCTCCATTGTTTGAGCTTCGATGCCGTAGTAAGTTTGTGCTTGGAAGTTCTTTATTTCATCCTCACGACTAGCAATCATAGCAACAGTAGGGGTTTGTACACGGCCGCAATTTAACTGGGCATTAAAGCGAGTCGTTAAAGCACGAGTTGCATTAAGACCGATATACCAGTCAGCTTCTGAACGCGCAACTGCTGAAGCGTATAAATTGTCATAGGCTTTACCTGGTTTTAAATTTGCAAAACCATCTTTAATTGCTTTATCGGTTACAGAAGAAATCCATAAACGTTTGATTGGTTTATTTAGCTTAACTTTATCGATAATCCAGCGTGCGACTAATTCCCCTTCACGTCCAGCGTCTGTTGCTACAATAATTTCATTTACATCTTTTCTAAGTAGCTGACTTTTTACAGCATTAAATTGTTTACCAGTTTGTTTAATAACCGTTAATTTCAAACGCTCAGGTAGCATCGGTAAATCTTCTAAATTCCACTTTTTATATTTCACATCATAACTTTCTGGATCTGCTAATGTAACGAGATGACCTAAAGCCCAAGTTACAATATATTTACTACCCTCAAGATAGCCGTTTCCTTTTTTATCACACTTCAGTACACGAGCAATATCTCGTGCAACGGAAGGTTTTTCAGCGATTACAACGCTTTTTGACATATTAAAAACATCCTTTCAAATTTCCATAAGTTAAATATAGCATACATCTTCTTGAGATTCAGTTTCGCTCCATATTTCAGCTGTTTTTAATGGAGTTAACAAAATCCCAACTGATTAAAGTTTCACTTTATCAGTTGCCTCTATATCAAATAGAAAAGTAAAGAACTTGTTATTTTACTAGAATAAGAGTAGACTTTGAAGTAGATGAATAAGAAACACATGGGAGTTTGTGGATACAAACTGAGAGTATGGCTACTAGTCCGTCATTGACCATTTGAACCTGTTGGATAATGCCAGCGTAGGGAGAGTGTAAAAGCACATATTCAGGCACTTTGCGTACGCGCAAAGTGTCTTTTTGTGTATCTCCCATCATTATAGTTAGGAGATGAAAAGGATGAATATGAAAGAAATTAGTAAAGTAGTGGATTTGGTGAGAGAATCTAATCCGCTTGTTCATAATATTACAAATGTTGTTGTAACAAATTTTACTGCTAACGGTTTGTTGGCACTTGGGGCATCGCCTGTAATGGCGTATGCGAAAGAAGAAGTAGCAGAAATGGCTAGCATTGCTGGAGCGTTAGTATTAAATATGGGGACACTTCGTCCTGAAGAAGTAGAAGCGATGTTACTCGCGGGTAAATCAGCAAATGCGAACAATGTGCCAGTACTATTTGATCCAGTTGGTGCAGGAGCAACTTCGTATCGAACAGAAGTTGCGAGACATATTCCGGCTGAAATTGAGTTAGCAATTATCCGCGGAAATGCAGCTGAAATAGCAAATGTTATTAATGAGAAATGGGAAATTAAAGGGGTAGACGCTGGTACTGGAAATGGAAATGTTGTAAGTATTGCAAGGCAGGCAGCAGATGAACTAAATACAGTTGCGGTCATTACTGGAAAAGAAGATGTTGTTACAGATGGAGAGAGAACTATTGTTATTCGAAATGGTCACCCTATTTTAACGAAAGTTACGGGAACAGGTTGTTTACTAACTTCTGTAATAGGAGCATTTGTAGCAGTGGAAAAAGATTATGTAAAAGCAGCAGTAGCAGCATTAACGTTTTATGGTGTAGCTTCGGAACTGGCAGCTGCTAAGACCGTGGAAAAGGGACCTGGTAGTTTCCAAATTGAATTTTTAAATCAGTTAGCGAATACTACTTCTGGTGATATTGAGAAGTATGGAAAGATTGAGGAGTTAGAGTAAGAGGGAGTGAAAGAAATGGCACGCATTGAAATAGATAAAATGTCTAAGCTATTGCAAGTGTATTTTATTATGGGAAGTAATAACTGCACGAGGGATCCTTTAGCTGTATTGAAAGAAGCGTTAGATGGTGGAGTGACAATTTTTCAGTTTCGCGAGAAGGAGGAAGGTTCTTTAATCGGAGAAGATAGAGTGCGCTTTGCAAAAGAATTGCAGACGCTTTGTAAGGAATATAGTGTTCCTTTCATTGTAAATGATGATGTAGAATTAGCCATTGAATTAGATGCAGATGGTGTTCATGTAGGACAAGATGATGAAGGAATTACATCTGTTCGTGAAAAAATGGGAGATAAAATTATCGGTGTATCTACACATACAATTGAAGAAGCACGCTTTGCAATCGAAAATGGAGCAGATTATTTAGGCGTTGGACCTATTTTCCCAACGAGTACGAAAAAAGATACGAAAGCGGTTCAAGGAACGAAAGGATTAGCTTATTTTAGAGAACAAGGAATTACAGTGCCAATCGTTGGTATTGGTGGGATTACAATTGAAAATACAGCGGCAGTTATAGAAGCGGGTGCGGACGGTGTTTCAGTTATTTCAGCAATTAGTTTAGCTGAATCTGCGTATGAAAGTACGAGAAAATTAGCTGAAGAAGTAAAGAGAAGTTTGTAGGGAAGGACGTGTAGTATTTTAAGTGCTACATGGAGAAATAGACTGCCCCAAAATTTAAACAAACATTTGATTAAAAAAGCACAAACCTTTTTAAATAAAGGTTTGTGCTTTTTCTTTAAAACATAATTGAAATTAAGAGCATTCCAATTCCGATAGAAGTAAATGTTGCAATTAGGCCAGGAATCATAAAGCTATGATTTAATACGTATTTACCAATACCTGTTGTACCGGTACGGTCAAAGTTAATGGCAGCAACGATTGTGCCGTAGTTTGGAATGAAGAAATATCCGTTTACTGCAGGGAACATCGCAATCAGTAGCGCTGGTGGAATACCAAGGGATAGTCCAAGTGGCATTAAGGCACGTACTGTTGCTGCTTGGCTGTACAGTAAAATAGATAGAATGAATAGTGCGATGGCAAATAGCCAAGGTGCACTTGTTACTAAATGCTGAATGGATCCTTGAATCATATTTAAGTTTCCATTAAAGAAAGTATCTCCCATCCAAGCGATACCGAAAATAGCAACAACTGCTGTTGCCCCCGCTTTAAAGACGTTACCAGACACAATGCTTTCTACATTTGGTTTACAGAAAATAATAATAAGAGCCGCGATAGTTAACATAACCATCTCAATTGTATTCGGCATGGAAAGACGGGCTAACTTCCCATCAACTATCCATCCTGGACGAAGTGCTTCAAATGAACCAAGAAGTACAACAAGGAAGGTTCCTACAAGGAAAAGGATAACTGATAATTTTGCGCCCTTTACACCTACAAATTCTTTTTTCTCTTCAAGCTTAGGAATCATTCCTTCTTTTAATCGTTTTAAGTATTCAGGGTCTTCATTTAATTCTTTTCCCATCTTACTAGCAACGAATGCTGCTAACATACAAGCAATGAAAGTGGAAGGAATACTCACTTTTAAAATATCTAATAAAGTGATTTTATAGTCAGCTAACATTGCTAAAAGAGCAACTGTGGCAGCTGAAATTGGACTAGCTGTAATTGCTTGTTGAGAAGCGATTACGGCAATCGACATTGGGCGTTCCGGTCTAATCCCTGATTCACGAGAGACTTCTGCAATAACAGGAAGTACAGAATAGGCAACGTGACCAGTACCTGCACATAGTGTGAATAAATAAGTAACAATTGGAGCAAAGAATGTAATGCGTTTTGGATTTTTTCGTAATGCCTTTTCAGCTAGATGAACAAGATAGTCCATTCCTCCAGCAGCTTGCAAAGCACCAGCAGCTGTAATTACTGCCAAAATCATAAGCATTACATCGATAGGAGGCGCGGTTGGTTGTAGGTGGAAGACAAAAACGAGTATTGCCATACCAACTCCACCCATTACTCCTAAACCAACTCCGCCTAGGCGTGCACCAATAAAAATACAGAGTAACAAGGTAAGAAATTGTAGCCAAAACATGATAAACTACCTCCGAAATTCATTAGTTAAGATATATTCGAATAGTTTAATTTGAATGAAAATTAAATAAATACCCGAAGAAATCCTTGTTATTTATACATTTTTTATTATATAACACAAAAAAAGTAACATTCACGTACTTTTTGAAATTATTTTGAAAAAGCAATGCATTAAAAATTTGTATTTATATCTCTAAATAAGTAGACATTTTGATTTATATGTTGTAATCTTTGAAAGAGAATAAATTAATTCTCATAGAACTCCCATATCGTTCAACTCGTTCAGCGAGAAAGGCAAACTGATGGAAACATGAGGACGCAAAACTACAGGAGCTAAGGTCGAAAGGCTACGCTAGCCAGTTACCGGACGGATAGGGTTGGTCTTGGCCAATGCTTTTACATTGGCTTTTTTTTATTCTCGAACATATTGAGAAACATTTTCAAACAAAATATTCATATATTTTGTTTTTTTGTTTATGTTGATTAAGGAAGGTGGATATTAATGAAAAAATATTGGCATAAGTTATCGTTCCTTCAAAAGAACGTCTTATTAACCGTATTAGTTATTTTGACACTTGTTGGAAGTATGGGTGCGTTAAGTTTCAACATGTTTCAAAATAGTATGATGTCTTTATTTGAAAGGCAGTCTATTGAAACAGGAGAAATAGTATTGAAAAAATTGGATGTAGAATTAGTTAGAGACATGGCGAAAGATCCTACAGCCGAAAAAGTGAAAAAAGAAAAGTTAACAGAGAAATTAGATGAAGTGTCAAAAGAATTGAAAAGTGTTGGACAAACGTATGTTACAGGAGCAAAGCCGAATGAAAAGCGAGAATTACAACTCGTTGGTTTGACTACAGAGTTAACAAATGAGTTTCCTATAAAGCCGGGAGATTATTATGAACAACCCGCTCATTGGATGAAGGCATACGATAAAGTGATTGATACGAAAAAGGCCCAAATAACAGAAGTATATGAAGATGAAATAGGTTCGTGGGTGACAATATTAGAACCAATTACAGATGGAGAAAACAATATTGTTGCAATTGTTGCGGCTGACTTAGATGCTTCCATTGTTCCTATTACAAAAGAGAAGTTTATGATACAGGGCTTACTCTTTATCATTATTTCATTAGCAATTGCGACTATTACTCAATTCTTTATCGTGCGTCACTCGTTAGCTCCATTAAAAGATTTACGAGAAGGGTTACGTAAAATTGGTGAAGGTGACTTAAGTATTAAATTAAAAGAAAGACCAGATGATATTGGAATTATTAATGTTTATTTCAATAACACGATTGAAAAGTTTAAAGGGATTATAGATAAAGTAAGGCAAACTGCTGAGCAAGTTTCTTCTTCTTCACAAGAATTGTCGGCGAGTACAGAGGAAAACAGCATGGCAGTTCAAGAGATTGCAAGTTCTATTGAAGGTTTAAGAGTAGGGGCACAGTCTCAAAAAACTTCAGTACAACAATGTTTAGGGATTGTACATGGAATGGAAGATAAGGTAGAAGAGATAACTGGGGCTGCGAAACAAGTTGCGGTTGCTTCTGAAGGTATGGAACAACATTCAATTGAAGGTAATGAAGTGATTGGACAAATTATTAATCAAATGAGTTTAATCCAAAATGCAGTACAAGATTTGTCTTCCATCATTTATTCGTTAGAAACAAGGTCAAAAGAAATTAGTGATATCGTAACTGTAATTACAGGCATTTCAAATCAAACAAATTTATTAGCTTTAAATGCTTCTATTGAGGCTTCACGTGCTGGAGCAGCTGGAAGAGGGTTTGCAGTTGTTGCTGATGAAGTACGAAAATTAGCAGAACAGACGGAAGCGTCTGCTAAAGATATAGCGAAATTAATTGGTGAAACACAAGCTGAGACAGAAGATGCTGTAGTTTCCATGCAAAAAGGTTCAAAAGAAGTAGAAACTGGAATTTCGCTTGTTCAAAGTAGCGGAGATTTCTTTGAAAAAATCTCAAAATCAGCGCAATCTGTTACAGATCAAGTAAAAGCTGTTTCTGGTAATTCGAGTGATATTTTACAAAATAGCCAGAATATTGTTCAAGTCGTAAATGAATTATCACATATTGCAAATACTTATGCTAACAGCAGTAGTAATGTTGAAGAAAGCATGAAAGAGCAAGAAATATCAGTACAAGATATTGCAGAATTAGCGACTTCTTTAAGTTGGCTCTCTCAGGAATTACAAGAGCTTATTGGTGAGTTTAAAAGCGAATAAGGAGAAAGTTCAATTCTAATCAAGGGGGTATCTCCGCTACTGATTATGAATTGAACGAATCTGCCCTTTAATAAGGGATAAAAAAGGTGTGAATTTTCACACCTTTATTATATTTAAGAGAGGAATTTACATAAATATGAAATTAGCAATTTCTTATAGTGAGATGGTAAAAGAATTTTTAGGAAAAGTAGAAGGAAGTATTAAAATACCTAAAGATGTGCAAGGAACAGAACTTAGGATAAAAAGGAAAACGGAACTGTTTTCAAATTTGACTCACATTGTAGATTTAATAGGAGCGACTGCAACGTGGTTATATCATATTTCTAAAGAAAAACATATTGTCGTGCTTTATCATGTAAGAGGAAGTTTATTTCCGATTACTATTGAAGTTTCTAATTTTCTCTCCTATGAAAGTTTAAATTTACAAATTGAAGAGCAACTGGAGCAAATTAAAGAAATGAATGAGGAAGAAATAGAAGAGTTTCAAAACGGTAATACGTTATATGAAATGTCACCTATTATTATTGGTGAAACATATTATGAGCTAAAAGACACGAATACATTACAATTTGTATTTAGTAAAAATATGCAAAGTGTAGAAATAATATTTAATAGTGTTAATTGGAAAGAGACAACAATTACTCGTTATGCACAACAAATACAAGGTGTTTTAATTAATAAATCACAAAATAATAATAATCATATAAATAATTTTAATGTTATTACAGAGGCCGAGATGGCACTTTATAGTCAAGTGAATGATACGACAGCAGTATATCCTGAGAAAAGTATCGTCGATATGTTCTATAATACTGTTACTCAATTTCCAAATCGTATAGCTTTATCTTCAAGGGAAGGTACTTTAACTTATGAGGAGCTAAATAAAAAAAGTAATCAAATAGCTCATATGTTAATCAAAAACGGCGTCCAATTAGGAGACTATGTTGGAATATTTATGAAACGTAGCATAGACACAGTAGTAAGTATGGTAGCTATATTAAAAGCTGGTGCAGCGTATGTTCCGATTGATCCAGATTATCCGGAAAGTAGAATACAGTACATTATTCAAGATAGCCAAGCGAAAGTTATATTGATGAAAGAGACGCCTATAACATGTGATGGGGTTCAAACAGTTTCAATGTATGATAGTGAAACTTATGAAGATATAGATGTAAAGTTGTCTATTCATTGTGATGATGTAGCTTATATGATTTATACATCTGGTTCAACAGGGAATCCAAAGGGAACGATGTTAGCACATAGAGGCGTTGTTAATCTGTATACTTGGATGAAAAAGCAATATGAATTGACAGAAGAGGATGTATTTGCCCAATTTCCTTCCTTTAGTTTCGATGCTTCTGTATGGGAGTCATTTGCTTCTTTATTCTGTGGAGGAAACTTATATGTACTATTAGAGGAAGAGCGATTGTCTGTAGAAGCATTTGCAAATACAATCTATAAAGTGAAAGCAACTTCAATCTTGGCATTAGCAACAATTTTTGTTCGACAAGTAGCAACTTATTTGGCAGAAGAAGATATATATAAGCTAGCTTCCCTAAAAAGAATTGCGATTGGCGGTGAAATGTTGCCTGTAGAGGTTATTAAATTGTGGAGAGAAAGAATAGGTACAAATGTTGAAATTCATAATGTATACGGACCGACAGAATGTACTGTAGTGACGACAACCTATAAAATACCTAGTCAGTTAAATGAGGATGTTGCGAGTATTCCCATTGGTAAACCATGTGCTAATTATCAAGTTATGATTTTGGATGAGAATATGAATCTTTGTCCAATTGGTGTACCTGGTGAATTATATATAGATTCAGTGGGATTAGCAAAAGGGTATTTTAATAAGCCTAATAAAACAATTGAAGCTTTTATTCCGAACCCTTTTAATCCTATAGTTAATATATATAAAACAGGTGATATCGTTAAGTTGCTAGAGGATGGAAATATAGAGTTTTTACATCGGAAAGATGATCAAGTAAAAATTAGAGGACATCGTATTGAACTAGGCGAAATCCAAAGTAAAATTTCTCAAAATCATAATATAAAAGAAAATGCTGTTTTTGCTAAGAAGAGTAAGGAAGGTAGCCAATATTTAATCGCGTTCTATACAACTTTAAATAAAAAAGAAATACCAGAATTAGTTTATCAGTTACAAGAGCAATTACCAGATTATATGGTGCCATCTAAACTAATTTATATTAATGAATTGCCACTTACACCTAATAAAAAGATTGATGTTAAGAAGTTAGCTCAGTTAGAAGAAAAGTATGAACCGGTTCGGCTACAAGAATATGTTGCACCTTCTAATAAAGCAGAAAAACAAATAGCGAACGCCTGGGCGGAAGTATTAGGAATTTCAAAAGTTGGAGTGCATGATGATTTCTTTACAATTGGTGGACATTCATTAAAAGTATTACGAGTCTTAACATTGTTAAAAGAAGATTTCTCACATTTAACAATTCAAGATTTCTTTAAAGAAAGAACGATATATGGATTAGCTCGAATTGAGCGAGAAGTAAAAGTAGAGAAAGAAGAAGTATTTCGTGAATATAAAGTGATTCACGAACCAGATACTATCACGTATGCAAACGTTTTGGAAGAAAACCAGATTTCAAATGTCTTTTTAACAGGAGCTACTGGTTATTTAGGATCACACATATTATATGAATTGTTGAGAGATACATCTGCTACTATTTATTGTTTAGTAAGACCAACTAAAGATGTGCAGCAAAGAATTATAGATACATTAACAGGCTACTTTAATGATATATGTGAAGAATGGTTACAGCGTATACAGGCCGTAGCTGGTGATCTTGGAGAAGAGTATCTTGGGATGAGCGAAGAAGAATTTATGTTCATCAGTTCTAAGATGGATACGATAATTCATTGCGGTGCAGATGTAAGACATTTTGGAGATGTAAAACAATTTGAAAATATAAATGTCCAAGGAACTAGCCGTATGCTAACATTAGCGGAGAAAGGTGCTACATTCCATTTTATTTCTACAATTGGTATCCCGTTAGAATTAGCGGTAGATCAATGGGATACATACATGAAAACTGGTGATTTTAATTACAGTGTAGACTTAGAGAATGTATATTCAAATAGTAAACTACAAGCGGAAAACATTGTTCGTGAAGCAATGAAAAATGGTTTGCGTGGAAATATTTATCGTGCAGGTAATTTAGCATGTCATTCAGAAACAGGTTCGTTCCAACAAAATATTGAAGGAAACGCATTTTATCGTCTTATTAAAACAATGCTATTAATTGGGAAAGCACCAAATGTGAAGTGGAAAGTTGATTTCACACCAATTGATTTTGCTAGTAAATCAATTGTATCGTATTTGCAAGATTCGCAAATTATAGGAGAGACGTTACATATTTGTCATCCACATCAAATTGAGTTTGAACAATTTATACAGCTAATTGGAGAGTGTGGATACAATCTTGAAATGGTTCCACTTTCAGAATATGTAAATACCGGACTTGCATTAGCGAAGGGAAATGAAGTAATAGCAGAGTTAATTGCTTCTCAAGTTGCAGGAGATGGAGCGCAGCAATCTGAAATTGTAATGGGTACGCGTAGAACGAATAAATGGATTAAGAAAAAAGAATTGATAGTACCAGCAATTAATAAAGAATTTATTCAGCAGTTATTAGCTCATGGTGAAAAAGTCGGTTATTTTCCAAAAATAATGAAATGATTATGCACGCTTTTGTTTGTTCAATAAAATAAATCATGCTACAATGAAAACGAATTAAGGACCGGGGAGCCAATTGGCTGAGAGGATGTAAGTAAACATCGACCCTCAACCTGATCTGGATAATGCCAGCGTAGGGAGTTACTTAAAGTGATGTAGCATATGTTATTCTGTAATAACTTGCATACAAGGCTTTCCTACGCAGTAGGAAAGCCTTTTCTTATTTTTGAAATTTATTTTTATAAGGGGGATTTTATTATGTTACAACAAGTTACAATGTCATTTTCAGTAGTACCACAAGCAAAAACGAAAGATGTATATTCTGTTGTCGATAAAGCAATTGAAGTTGTGCAACAATCGGGAGTTCGTTATGAAGTAGGGGCAATGGAAACAACTTTGGAAGGAGAATTAGATGTACTTCTTGATGTCGTTAAACGTGCGCAACAAGCTTGCGTCGATGCTGGAGCAGAAGAAGTGATTACTTCTATTAAAATCCATTATCGTCCAAGCACTGGTGTAACGATAGATGAAAAGGTTTGGAAGTACCGTGATGAATATGCAAAACCAGAAGCAATCTAAACTTATTACAACTATTTGGCTTATCCTTCTCATTGCGATATGGGAAGGATCTGTTTCATTATTTAAAATCGAACCGTGGATTTTACCAAAGCCTTCTGCCATTGTTCAAGAATTAATTGGGATGAAAGATTTACTATTACCAAATACGATGCAAACACTGCAGGAAGTTATAATTGGACTATTCTTTGCAATTTTATTGGGGACGAGCATCGCAATTATTATGGACGTTATACCGTTATTTCGTATTTTAATAAATCCATTGCTCGTTATTTCGCAAACAATTCCAATTGTTGTACTTGCACCGCTATTTATTATTTGGTTTGGATATGGGATGTTGCCGAAAGTAATGGTCGTAATACTCGTTTGTTTCTTCCCAATTGCGCTTAGTATTTTAGAAGGTTTTCAAACAGTAGATAAAAACATGTTGAAACTGTTACAAACAATGAAGGCGACAAAATGGCAAGTTTACCAGAAAGTAAAATTTCCAGCAGTGCTTCCATACTTTTTCTCAGGTTTAAAAATTGCAGTTACATATAGCGTAATGGGGGCAATTATCGGAGAATGGCTCGGTGCAAGTGAAGGATTAGGCGTTATGCTTACGAGGGCTACAAAATCCTTTTTGACTGCCCGAGTATTTGGTGTTGCAGCAATCATCGTTATGGTGACATTATGCCTGTATTTTATCGTAGAGTTTATGGCAAGAATAACAGCACCATGGATATATAGAAAGGACGGCAGAAAATGAAAAAAGGTTTGAAAGTTATGTTAGCTGCCTTAGTAGCGGTAGGTGTGGCTGGATGTAATCCGGCGAAGAAAGAAGAAAGTGCAAGTAAAGATCAAAAAGTAAAAGTAGTATTAGATTGGTTTCCAAATACGAATCATACTGGCTTGTATGTAGCGCAAACGAAAGATTATTACAAAAAGCAAGGATTAGATGTAGAAATTATTCAACCAGGTGACAATGTAACAGCAGAGCAAATGATAGCATCAGGAAAAGCAGACTTCGCAATAAGCGCACAAGAAAATGTAACGTTAGCTCGTGTGGAAGGAATTCCTGTTGTATCTGTAGGAGCGATTATTCAGCATAACACTTCAGCGTTTGCATCGCTTAAGAAAGATAATATGACGTCACCGAAAGATTTTGAAGGTAAACGTTACGGCGGCTGGGGAGGACCAGCGGAAGAAGCGACATTAAAGACGATTATGGATAAACATCAAGCTGATTTTAATAAAGTTGAAAAAATCATCTTAGGACAAACAGATTTCTTTAAATCAATCGGTCGTGATGCAGATTTCGAATGGATTTATTACGGTTGGGATGGTATTGAAGCGAAGCGCCAAGGAAAAGAGTTAAATACGATTATGGTGAAGGACTTAGATCCAGCGCTTGATTTCTATAGTCCTGTTATTATTACGAGTGAAAAACATACGAAGCAAGATAAAGACTTTGTGAAAAAGTTTATGAGTGCAACGACAGAAGGTTATAATTTTGCAATTAAGGAACCGAAAGAGGCTGCTGATATTTTAATTAAAGCTGTTCCAGATGTAAATAAAGATTTAGTTCAAGAAAGCCAAAAATGGTTAAGTACGAAGTATCAAGATGATGCTAAAGCATGGGGAGTACAGAAGGAAGAAATTTGGACGAATTACATGAATTTCTTATATGACAACAAAGTTATTAAAAAGAAAATCGATGTAAAAGATGCTTTTACAAATGAATTCCTTCCAAGTGAAAAATGAGCGGATTACAAATAAAAAATATAGTGAAATCTTTTGACGGAAAGAATGTATTAGAGAATATTAGTGCCTCTATACAAGAGGGAGAGTTTGTTTCCTTTGTAGGACCGAGTGGTTGCGGGAAAAGCACATTATTAAACATGATTGCAAATGTTGAAAAACCAACAAGCGGGAACGTAACGTATAACGATAAGCAAGTACAAGAGCAAGATGTTGTTAGTTATATGCCACAACAAGATTTATTACTACCGTGGCGATCAGCTTTGCAAAATATCGTTCTTCCGTTAGAAATTGAAGGAAAGCCGAAAAAACAAAGGCTGACAGAAGGAATGGAAGCATTAAAGCAGTTCCAACTAGATGAATATGCAGACCATTATCCAGATGAATTATCTGGTGGTATGCGTCAAAGAATTAGTTTTCTGCGCACATATTTATGTGAAAAGCCAATTATGCTGCTGGATGAGCCTTTTGGTAAATTAGATGCATTTACAAAAATGGAAGTACATAGCTGGCTTTTAAACTCTTGGCATCAAGAAAAGCAAACAATCGTTATGGTGACACATGACTTAGATGAGGCAATCTTGCTTTCAGATCGCGTATTTATTTTATCTCAAAGACCAGCGTCAATAGTTGGCGAGGTACAAGTGAAATTACCTAGGCCGAGAACGATGGATATGTTAACATCACTCGAATTAAAAAAGGATAAAGAAGAGATTTTAAGTGTGTTAGCTCCTTATATGAAAAAATAGAAAAAGCTGATGTTTTAATTTTAGACGAACCGACTAATCATTTGGATGTAGAAACTAAGATGGCTTTACAGGAAGCGTTACAACAATACAAAGGAACGGTTTTAATTGTCTCACATGAACCTTCTTTCTATGAATCGTGGATAACAAAAGTATGGAATATAGAAGATTGGAATACTGAACAATATGAATAAAGAAAAGGCATTAGCTTTTAGGAGCTAATGCCTTTTCTTTGTGATTAACATGATTTTCGAGAACTCTTACATGAGAATTGTATGAAGAAGCACTCTTATGGTGCGCTTATAAGCGTGCTTTTTCTTTTGTTATATTTATAATACGAAAGCCTTTCCCTAACAGGTGACTATCTTTCTTTATATATATAGATAGTTCAAAATGGAATGAAAATAATTCCTTTATGTAAAGGATAATATGGATATTATAGGAAGACAATAGAAATTAAAGGAAATTCATGTAAAATTCAAATGA
The DNA here is from genome assembly GCF_051917185.1 of Bacillus cereus group sp. MYBK108-1. Taxonomy (NCBI): domain Bacteria; kingdom Bacillati; phylum Bacillota; class Bacilli; order Caryophanales; family Bacillaceae; genus Bacillus; species Bacillus cereus group sp. MYBK108-1. The sequence goes on along the minus strand of NZ_JBQAHZ010000011.1, from coordinate 91,297 downwards.
ACTTCATATAAACTTCATATTAGAAATTAAATATAATTATAATAGGTTATTATGATATTTTTGATTTTTCGTAAAATTAAAAGTTTGAATTTAGGAGGTATTGCTCAAACCTAAATTCAAACTTTAGTGAATTAATTAATGGATATTACGTCTAGTTTTCGCTAATGACGGTATTTAAAAGTTCGGCAGGATTACCTGTTCCTGCACCGCCAATTGTAATAGATCCACCAGGAGGAACTTCACCATTCCATCCTGCGTTCGTAATTACATAATGATTATTTGTTTTACTACTAATTTTAGAATCCCAAACTTGTGTTAAATTACCGCTATAATCAAATTCTAATTTCCAATTTTTAATAGGAGTCGTTCCATTATTTTTGATTATAATCGAGAAGTTATAACCGCTGCCCCAATTCGAAGTGACTGAAAATGTAGCAGTACCATTTCCATCAGGAGGTGTCGTATTAGCTTCATCCGTTTTGACAGTAAGAGCGGTAGGTTGTGATTTATTTCCAGCAGCATCTTTGGCAATTATTGAAAATGTGTATTCCGTATTAGGTTTTAAGTTTTTAATTGTAATGCTATTTGTTGTTGTACTCCATTTCTCTTCTCCAGCAGTAATTTCATATTCCATAACTCCTACGTTATCAGTAGATGCAGTCCAGTTTAATTGAACTGAGTTTGAATTTTTATTCGTAACTACAACGTTTTTAACATTCGTTGGTGGCTCAGTATCTTTTTGACTAATAGGTCCACCAAGTAATTCTTTTACTAGCGTATCAAGTAATTTTGGACCACTGCAACTATATTTTGGACTTGTACGGCAATCTCCGCTTAGTTCCCAAAACATTGCTCCACTTAAACCTTTCGTCTTTATATAGTCTGTTTTGTATTTCATAGATTCATTGTCATCGTAGCTAATAAATGTGCCTGTAGTTGCATTATATAAATAAGGTACTTTAGCTGTGTCATTCCAGTAGCGTACAAAACCATTTTTATTAACGTAATTGGCTGCTAAATCACCGTAATCATACACACCTGTGTCACCGGTAGAATAATCATCCCAAGTACCTTTAGAAGCAAGTTTCCCATCACTACCTGGTTTGCAAGGTTGATATTGTCCGTTATTTTCTTTTCCACAACTTTTCCAGCCACGTCCGTAAAAGGGTACGCCTAATACTAGTTTATCGACTGGAACACCTTCATTTGTATAAACATTTATAGCACCATCTACGTAAAAATTCGTATTTGCTGCTGGGTCATTTGGATCCTTATATAGAGCTGCATTATGATTAGAAGTAGCTTCCCATCCGCCGTGGAAATCATATGTCATAATATTAATCCAATCGAGTATTTGAGAAATTTTCTTTAGCTCTGTATGATCAGCGTAGCGTTGGCTTGCGCCTGAAGCGATTGTTAGTAAATATTGTTTGCCATCTTCAGTACCTGCTTTATTCAAAGCATTTCGGACATCTTGAAGAAGGAGAGTGAAATTTTGTTTATCTTCAGGACGATAACTACCACCAGGAATCGTTTCAACGCCCGGATATTCCCAGTCTAAATCTACGCCATCAAACCCATATGCGCGAAGAAAAGCTACTGTAGATTCAGCAAATACTTTTCTTGTTTTTTCATCAGCGGCCATATCAGAAAAGCGGTTAGACCAAGTCCAGCCACCAACGGAAATAATTGTTTTTAAGTGAGGATATTTAGCTTTTAATCGTTTTAGTTCCCCGAAATTTCCGCAACGGGCATATTTATCGCAATCTTCCCAAGTTGTCCCTGAGCCAGGATACGATTTGGTAACATCAGCCCATGGTTCACCGAGTACGAGAGTACCATTAGGAACCTCTTTATTTTGCAATGGTACACCAGATTCTTTACAGTTCCACGTTTGTTTATTTGGATTATCAGGATGAGTAGAAGGGTTTCCATGTTTTCCATTCCAACAAATATCCGCGAAAGCATAGTTAAGGTGAGTAAGCTTTGATGCATCAATGTCAGCAACTTGATAATTACGTCCGTAAACGCCCCACGAAGGAAAGTACCCAACAATTTTTTGACTTTGCTTTGGTGAATCTGCTAATGCGAGATTTGGAGTAATAAAATTTGTGAGAAAAAGAGGTAAGAAAAGTAGTAGAGATAGTAATAGCAGTGTGAATTTTTGAGACCTCATAGCCATTTCTCCTTTCAAAATAAAAGATATATTTAAAGGCATACGCCAATAAACCAAAATGAATCTAGACGTATGAAACGTCTAGATAAAATGATCAGACATCACGAAGTCTATACAAGGGAGCTGGGGGTGATTAAATCGTAACAAATGTAAGATTTAGTGTAAACGCTTTATTAAGTTGAAAAAGACTTTCTCAATACAAAAAGGCTTGAATACAAACTATATATGAAAACGAAAGATTGGTATGGGAAGAAAAAGCTCATTATAAATAAATTTGAGAAAAAATTGTATGGAGCCAATTATTAAAGACGTAGAAAGATAAGGAAATATCATGTAAAATAATAGTAAAAATATGTAAAGGAGGGAATAGTGTGGATGTGTTTTTGAACATTGCTGAAGAAAAAATTCGACAAGCAATACGGAATGGTGATCTTGATTATCTTCCGGGAAAAGGAAAACCACTACAATTAGAAGATCTTTCAATGGTACCTCCAGAACTTAGAATGAGTTATAAAATTTTAAAAAATGCGGGAATGATTCCACCAGAAATGGAACTACAAAAAGATATATTAAAAATAGAGGATTTAATTGCTTGCTGTTATGATGAAGAAGAGAGAAAGAAATTACGAGAAGAGTTAACAGCAAAAGCTCTTCGTTTTCAGCAGGTAATGGAAAAGAGAAAGATTAAAGATAGTTCAGCTTTTCGTATGTATCAAGGCAAATTATTTCGTAAATTACGCTAAGAGGGATAAGATGACTACATTTAAAACGATAGAAGAATTAGCGCCCTATATCGAAGAACAACAATTGGTACTTCTGTTTATTAAAACGGAAAATTGTGGTGTTTGTGATGTTATGCTAAGAAAAGTAAATTGCGTATTAGAGAATTATGATTACGTAGAGAAAATAGAAATATTACTACAAGACATGCAAGAGATTGCGGGGCGATATGGAGTATTTACAGGGCCAACAATTTTATTATTTCATAATGGAAAAGAAATTCTTCGTGAATCACGCTTCATTTCACTTGAAAATCTAGAGAGAATCATTCAATTATTCGAGGAATAGGGGAGGCTTTTATATGGGATTTATTATTGTCATACTATTATTTGTTGTAGTTGGAATAATCGTAACAGCAGTTCGATCGAACAAAAAGAAGGTGAACTTGGCGAAACAAAATAACATACATAATTCATCTAACAGCTCATCACCATTATTTTTCTTTGCTGGATCGGATAATGATAGCTCGCATGATGGCGGTTCACATGATTGTGGAGGCTCTTTTGGGGGAGATAGCGGAGGAAGCTGCGGTGGCGGTGGGGATTGATGAAAATGCGCCTTATATAGGCGTATTTCTTTTTAAACAAACGTTTGATTAGTCGGCTTACATATACATAAACACAGTTAAACAAACGTTTGATTAATATTTTTAACATACTAAGGGGAATGGAAATGAAAAGGGAACCGAAAGTGAAAAATAAGGGGAAAGTAGTGTTATTTTTATTAGCTGCGGGAGGCGTATTTCTTGTTAAATTAGCATTTAAATTTGGAACAATACATATGATTCGAACTTGGTTTGAAAGTACGTTTTCTTAAATAAGGAATATAGCCTCTTGCGATAGAGGTTTTTGATTTGTTATTATTAGACTGAACGGTCGGTTTAAAGAGGTGTGAATATGAGAAGAAGCGCAGAAGAGATAAAGAAAGAAATTGCATACAAAGCAGAAAGTCTATTTTCACAGAAGGGCTACGCAGCTACATCTATGGAAGAGATTTGTGAAATTACAGAGCGAAGTAAAGGAAGTATTTATTATCACTTTAAAAGTAAAGAAGAATTATTTTTATTTGTAGTGAAACAGCATACGTATGATTGGCTTGAAAAATGGAATGAAAAAGAGAAGTTGTATAGCACTAGTACTGAAAAACTATATGGTCTCGCGGAATATCATGTAGAGGACATACAGCAACCAATTTCAAATGCCATAGAGGAATTCTCTATGAGTCAAGTTGTAAGTAAAGAGATTTTGGAGGAACTATTAGCTTTAACTAGAGAATCATATGTTATGTTTGAGAAATTAATTGAAGCAGGTATACAGTCTGGAGAGTTCCGTGAAGATAATACTCGTGATCTTATGTATATTGTGAATGGATTATTATCAGGGCTTGGAGTACTTTACTACGAGCTAGATTATAAAGAGTTGAAGCGTATTTATAAAAAGGCAATAGATGTATTGTTAAAAGGAATGGCAGCTGAATAATAGGTCAGTTGCTTTTCTTACAAAATAAATTAGACTGAACGGTCGGTTTGTGAAAGGGGAATGAAAATGAACGCTTTATTTAAAAACCGAGCATTTATGCTCGTTATGGCGTCTGATATTTTACAACAATTTGCAATTTGGATCAGAAATATGGCTCTTTTGTATTTTATAATGGAGCGAACGAATAATGATCCGGTTTCTGTTTCTTTGTTATCAGTTATGGAATATGCACCTATTTTTATTTTCTCGTTTATCGGTGGTGCGCTAGCTGATCGCTGGAATCCGAAAAGAACAATGGTCGCTGGAGATGTGTTGAGTGTACTGTCTATTATAGGAATTGTCCTGTTGTTAAAGCTGGATTATTGGCAGGCTATATTTTTTGCAACACTCATTTCCGCGATTGTAGGTCAGTTTTCTCAGCCCTCATCTTCGCGTATATTTAAGCGCTATGTAAAAGAAGAAGAGATAGCAAATGCGATTGCATTTAACCAAACATTACAGTCATTATTTCTGATTTTTGGACCAGTGGTAGGATCGCTTGTGTATACACAACTTGGTTTATTTACGTCACTATATAGCTTAATCATTTTATTTTTGTTATCTGCTATCGCCCTTTCATTTTTACCAAAATGGGTTGAAAAAGAGCAAGTGGCGAGAGATTCATTAAAAAATGATATAAAAGAAGGTTGGAAGTATGTTCTTCATACGAAAAATTTACGTATGATTACGATCACTTTCACCATTATAGGCTTAGCTGTTGGATTAACAACTCCATTAGAGGTGTTTCTTGTAATAGAACGCCTTGGAATGGAAAAGGAAGCAGTTCAATATTTAGCTGCAGCTGATGGAATAGGTATGTTAATTGGTGGTATTGTTGCTGCAATTTTCGCTTCAAAAGTGAATCCGAAAAAAATGTTTGTATTCGGTATGGGCATATTAGCAATGTCATTTTTAGTAGAAGGGCTATCTACATCATTTTGGATTACTAGTTTCATGAGGTTTGGAACAGGTATTTGTTTAGCTTGTGTTAATATTGTTGTCGGTACGCTTATGATTCAACTTGTACCAGAAAATATGGTTGGAAGAGTAAATGGGACGATTTTACCACTGTTTATGGGGGCAATGCTAATTGGAACTTCACTAGCTGGAGGATTAAAGGAACTAACTTCACTAGTTACTGTGTTTTGTATAGCAATGGCACTTATTTTATTAGCGATAGGGCCAGTTCTACGTATGCAAATAAAAAAAGAAGATGTTGCTAATAAAGAGGCACTAACAAATTCGTTAGCTTCGAAATAACTATTGTAAGGGAGCAATATTGCTCCCTTTTTCTTTGAGGAACTTTTGACAACTATATGAGCCAATTATATACTGATGTTGTAAAAACGATTTTACAGGTTAGGAGCAATGGTGTGAAAAATCAAATCTATGAATTACGCACTGAAAATAATATTTCACAAGGCGCATTAGCTGATAAATGTAAGGTTTCTAGACAAACGATAAATGCAATTGAGAATAATAAATATGATCCAAGTTTAGCGTTAGCATTCCGTTTAGCTGAAGTATTAGAAACAACTGTTGATAAATTATTTTTGTACAAGCAGTAGAGTCGTTCATTATAAGTCGCACCTTTAAAAATAAAAAAGATCCTCTTCTTATGAGAAGAGGATCTTTTCTTATAGCGTTTTAGTCTTTGGACTAGGTGGTGTAACGGATGTATTATTTTCTGGAACTCTAGTTAGTAAAAATCCTCCGATAATAAACAGAACAATAATACTAAGAACACCAGCGTTTGTTTTTCCTGTTAATTGGGTTGTAACACCGACTAATACTGGACCCATAATCGCGGCAAACTTGCCAAATATATTATAAAATCCGAAGAATTCATTTGCAGATTCTTTTGGTACTAGTTTTGCAAAGTATGAACGACTTAGTGCTTGAATACCACCTTGAGATGTAGCAACTAACATTGCTAAAATCCAAAAATCAAGTGTCGTTTTTAAGAAATAAGCATATGTGCAAATAATGATATAAATAATGATACCGACATATAACATTTTTTTACCAGTAAATGTTTCAGATAGTTTTCCATATAGTAAAGCAAATGGACAAGCGACAATTTGTGTTACAAATAATATGATTAATAGATTCGTTGCACTAATACCGAGATCGGTTCCGTAAGCGGTAGACATAGTAATAATCGTATCGACTCCGTCAATATAGAAAAAGTAAGCGATTAGAAACATAAATACAGTTTTATATTCTTTAATATTTTTAAAAGTATCAGCAAGGCGTTTGAAGCTCATTCTAATAGGTCTTGGATGACGTTCAATATAGTGCGTTTGCTCTACGTTTTTTAGCATTGGAATTGTAAATAATCCCCACCAAAGAGCTGTTATTGCAAAGGAAATTTGACTAGCAATGCCGACCGATAAGGGAATAGTTCCTTTTTGGGAAAGAATAATAAGAGCGATACAACCGATAAAAGGAATTGTACTCCCGATATAACCTAATGCAAATCCTCTTGTAGAAATTCGGTCCATTCTATCTTCAGAAGTGACGTCTACTAAAAATGCATCATAGAAAATGTTTGCTCCAGCAAAGCCGATTAAGGCGAGCATATAGCACCCTAGCAATAAGTACCACTGAGAGGTTGGAACGACTGCTAACATACTTGTAAATACGATACCGAGTCCAAAGAAGAATGTGAAAAAACGTTTTTTAAATCCTTTATAATCAGCAACTGTGCCAAGAATAGGAGCAAGTATAGAAATTAAAAGTGTTGCGAATGAGTTTGCATATCCCCAATATGCTGTTGAAGTTGCCCCAGATAAACCCGCTTCTTTTGCAGCTGCTTTAAAGTAAATTGGAAATAATGCAGTTGTAATGACGAGCGAGTATACAGAGTTCGCCCAATCGTATAATATCCAGCTTTTTTCTTGTCTGGACATTTTTTTCATATAATGTTCCCCCTTAAATTTATTTTACTAACAGTGTACAAAAATAAAAATTATAAAAAGAGAAACAGTGATGAATTTTACATAACTTTTACATATATACACTGTTCTTTACAATTGGAGTAAATCCTCTACAATTGCTCCGTCTGTTTCACCTAAGTGTAAACCGAGTAGTCTAGCGATAGTTGGACCTTCATCAATAAGTCTCATATACGGGACGGTAACGCCACTTTTTATTCCTTTCCCAGCAGCGATAAAAATTGTTTCATAGTTAGGTTTTGTTGGAGAGTATCCATGCGTACCAAATGTATATTTTTTACTAGGCGTAACATCTTTTGCAGTAATTTCTTTTATAAAATCTCCTGTATAGTTTTCAGTGAAATAATACCCCTCTTGTGCTTCTAACATAAATAAACAATTACCGTCTGCACCGCAGTCTTTCGCAGCTTCATCATGAAGTATAAATTCAATTCCGTTTTGTTTATTTTGAAGTAGTTCTTCAAGGAGTAGTTGTACCTCCCGAATTGTATCCGTATCATTTTTGTCCTTTACATATATATAGGCAGAGCCGTCGCAACTTTGGCAATAGGCTTTCCAGTCTACTAATTTTCTTTTTTTATTAAGAGATATAAGTCCTCTTTGATGGAATAGCACATTTAATTGTATGGATTTGTTTTCACTTAAAGCGCTATGATCACCAAGGGCAATAATTGTACTTTCTTCGTATAAGTCACTTTCTTTTAGTGCTTGAATAATTTTCCCTAGACGTTCGTCGTGTCTCTGGATAGCAGCTATTGTTTCGTTAGATTCAAAGCCGTGATAGTGTCTTTGTGTGTCTAGATCGGTGAAATGTACGAACATGATATTAGGCTTTTTCGTCTGGATTGTATGCACAGCAGAGGCGAGGACGAAATCATCCAGCTCTGGTTGTGATAAACCATTTCTTATATGGCCGAAACGACGATTTAAATCTAATTGGTATAGTGGGCTACCGCTAAATAAGGAAACTAACACTTGATTTTGCCAAGGTCTATTTGGAAAAATTTCTGGTAAATTGTAATCGATGTTCGCTCTTCCAGTAACAGGCCATAGAAGGGCAGCTGTCGTTAAATTTGCTTTGCGCGCTTCATCATACAATGTTGTTCCTTTTATTGATTTTCGGTACCAATGCCAATCAGGTGATTCACGCCCTGGTTGAAGTAACGTATTGCTAACAACACCGTGCTTGTTAGGGTAATTACCGGTTACGATTGTTGAGTGGCTTGGATATGTTACAGAAGGATAAATTGGTTCTACTTTTTCGACAACCGTGCCCTTTTTTATTAGAGATTGGAAATGAGGTAGTTTTTGTAGTATAGGAAAATCTAAAGCTGATAAACAGTCGAATGATAAAATAATGACATGGTTTGTTAATGCTTTATCCATAAAGTTCCCTCCTGATTATATAAAACCTATTCTTATATATTACTATTAATACCTAGTAATAAAAATATATTTTTATGTGAAAATTTATTATTTATTTTCAGAAAAATTAAACATATAATTAAGTATAAGGGAATCTATGGAAGGAGGAAACACTATGGATTGGTTAGATGGATTTGGTATCTTTTACATCATTGGCGGAATCACGATTATCCTTGTATTTGCTATTTCATATTTACTAAAGAAACGGTTTCCAGACAAACAGTTCGATATTATATTTGCACTTAGTTTAATACTTCTTTGCTTAGCGTCCTTTCCCGTTACAATGATTGTTATTGGTGGGTGGGAAGGAATGGGATATGGATTTATTGGTTTCTTCGTCCTACTTGGTACACTTATCGGTATGATTGCACATCAACTTGTGAAAATTACGCGGAAAAGCTACGTATAAAACTGCAAAAAATGAAAAGAATATATAAAAATAAGAAAATTAGCTATTGTTTTAAAAAAGAATTTGTATTATGATAATCAACAAATTTATTTCGTTATAACGATGAAAAAGGACTAGTACATGTTCAACCTTTTTAGCAGAGAGAGAATCCGTCAGGCTGAAAGATTCTTAAAAAGGCAATATGGAACCTGCCTTTGAGTTCTGCATATGCAGCGGGAATTTCCCGTTATCAAAAAGAGAGCATGCGCAATTTTTGTGCATGAATCAGGGTGGTAACGCCGACAAAGCTCGGTCCCTATTTAGGGACGCGGGCTTTTTTGTATTTTCTAGAAGGAGGAAGACTGACTATGGCAAAAGAACAAGTGCAAGCCATTACGAAGATGGAAGAGGACTTTGCGCAGTGGTATACCGATATTGTAAAAAAAGCCGAACTTGTTGATTATTCAAGTGTAAAAGGATGCATGATTTTACGTCCGTATGGTTATGCCTTATGGGAGAATATGCAGAAGGTGATGGATGAGAAGTTAAAAGAAACTGGCCATGAAAATGTATATATGCCAATGTTTATCCCAGAGAGTTTATTGCAAAAAGAGAAGGATCATGTTGAAGGATTTGCTCCTGAAGTAGCATGGGTTACGCATGGTGGAGATGAAAAGTTAGCGGAAAGACTTTGTGTACGTCCTACATCTGAAACTTTATTCTGTGAGCACTTTTCAAAAATTGTGCAATCCTATAATGATTTGCCAAAGTTATATAATCAGTGGTGTTCAGTAGTTCGTTGGGAGAAGACAACTAGGCCGTTCCTTCGTACGACTGAATTTTTATGGCAAGAGGGTCATACAATCCATGAAACGGCAGAAGAATCGCAGGCTGAAACATTAAATATTTTAAACTTATATGCTTCTTTCTGTGAGGATTATTTAGCAATACCAGTTATTAAAGGACAAAAAACAGAAAAAGAGAAGTTTGCTGGAGCAAAGGCAACTTATACAATTGAAAGTTTAATGCATGATGGAAAAGCACTTCAAACAGGAACCTCTCATAACTTTGGGACGAATTTCTCAGAAGCATTTGATATTAAGTTTTTAGATCGTAACGGTAAGTGGCAATATGTGCACCAAACATCTTGGGGTGTATCAACAAGAATGATAGGCGGGCTAATAATGGTTCATAGTGATAATAATGGACTTGTAATGCCACCAAAAGTCGCTCCAGTGCAAGTTGTTATTGTACCAATTGCTCAGCATAAAGAAGGAGTTTTAGCAAAAGCAACAGAGTTACAAGCACATATTCAAAAGGTTGCACGAGTAAAAATAGATGCTAGTAATAAAACACCAGGCTGGAAATTTAATGAGTATGAAATGAAGGGGATTCCAATTCGATTAGAAGTTGGCCCTAAAGATATTGAAAAGAATCAAGTTGTACTTGTAAGAAGAGATACGAAGGAAAAAGAGTTTGTACCAATGGATCAATTAGAAGAACGTATTCCAGCATTACTTGAAGAAATTCATATTGCTTTATTTAATAAAGCAAAAGCATTTCGCGATGAGAATACGTATGCTGTGACAAATTTCGAAGAGATGAAAAAAGTAGCTGACGAAAAGCAAGGCTTTATTAAAGCGATGTGGTGCGGGGAATTGGCTTGTGAAGAGAAACTAAAAGAAGAGGTGGGAGTATCTTCACGTTGTATGCCTTTTGAGCAAGAGCATTTAGTTGAAGAATGTATTTGTTGTGGTAAAGAAGCTAAACAAATGGTGTATTGGGGAAAAGCATATTAATACTCTTTTGATAGGGGATAAAAAGGACTTTGGGCTGCATAATAAAATGCAATCCAAAGCCCTTTTTGGTTTTATACAGTATTTCATGTACTTTTTAGATGGAAGGATGTTGTTCTTATTTTACGTTTTTACGACGAATAAACAGTAACATACCAATTAGGAATGTTGAAAGCCCCATTAAAATAGATATAGGGTAATGCGTTGCAGTATTAGGTAATTTATCACCTTGTTTTTTCGTATTATCTTTTACATTACCCCCTTGAGAACTGCTATCACCTTTAACACGATTGCCCCCTTGAGAGCCATTGCCGCCAGAACCGTTACCACCAGAACCGTTACCGCCAGAACCATTGCCACCAGAGCCATTGCCGCCAGAACCGTTACCGCCAGAACCATTGCCACTAGAGCCATTGCCGCCAGAACCGTTACCGCCAGAACCATTGCCACCAGAACCGTTACCGCCGGAACCATTACCGCCAGAACCGTTGTCACCAGAGCCACTGCCGCCAGAACCATTGCCACCAGAACCATTGCCACCGGAACCGCTGCCGTCAGAGCCACTACCACCAGAACCGTTACCGCCAGAACCGTTACCGCCAGAACCATTGCCACCAGAACCGTTACCGCCGGAACCATTACCGCCAGAACCGTTGTCACCAGAGCCACTGCCGCCAGAGCCGTTGCCACCAGAACCATTGCCACCGGAACCGCTGCCGTCAGAGCCACTACCACCAGAACCGTTACCGCCAGAACCATTGTCACCAGAACCAGTATCGTCCTGAGAACCGTTATTTCCTGGAGGTATATTATTATCCTTTGAGTTTCCTTCTGCAAAATGATCGCTATTTTGTACAATAGCGTTTGTTAATGGCTGGAAATTTTCAGTTGTAGCATTACCGATATTTAAACCGCTAAAAAAAGATAAAGAGAGTGTTGATGCTAAAATGAAGATTTTCGTCATGGTTTTCCTCCTAAGAAATTAATGTTCCATCTAAAATACATCCCTTTGTAATATTTCTTAGGAAAAAGAGTTTTATGCAAAAAAAACTATATATAGAAAAAGGTGGTGTATTTGTCAAAGCAGAAAAGAGTTAATGTAGATTTCCTACAAATAGTAGAGGGGGAGAATTTACATTCATAACGGTAGAGGAAGTGGCAGCAGATGAAAGAGTATATAGCGTTTGATATTGGCGGTACGCAAATTAAGTATGGTATTGTTTCAGAAATAGGGAGAGTATTAAAGCGTCAAACAGTTGCAACAGAAATTCATTTAGGCGGAGAACAAATTATTCAAAAACTTATATATGTATCCAAAAAAATAATGAATGAACATACTATTACCGGAATCGGTATTAGCACTGCGGGAATTGTTGATATTAATAAAGGAATTGTGACGGGAGGTGCGGATCATATTCCGGGATATAGTACTATTCCTATTATTGATAGATTGCAAGAGATATTAAAAGTTCCAGTATCGATTGACAATGATGTGAATTGTGCAGCGTTTGGAGAAAAGTGGAATGGTAGTGGAAGAGAGAAAGATAACTTTATTATGCTCACCCTTGGAACAGGGATTGGGGGAGCAATTTTTATAGATGGAAAATTGTACCGAGGACATTCATTTAGTGCTGGTGAATGGGGGAATATGTTAATAGAAGGAAAAACGTTTGAAGAGGTTGCTTCGATTTCAGGATTAATTCGACTTGTAAGCAAATATAAAGGCAAAGGCAAGTGGAATGGGAAAAGAATTTTCGAGTTGTATGATAAAGGAGATCGGGAAGTTGCTCAAGCAGTTGGGATTTTCTTTAAACATTTGGCAATCGGAATTAGTAATCTTGCTTATATTTTTAATCCAGAAACGATTATTATTGGTGGAGGAATTACTGATAGAGGAAATGAGTTTTTAAAAGAAGTAAAAGAAGAGGTCAGTAAATACTTAAATCAAGAGATTTATAATAATTGTGAGATTGAACTTGCGCAAAACGGTAATTGTGCAGGAATGATTGGTGCTATTTACCACTTCTTACATCATCATAAGTAAATTATATGAATGTTTTCATATAACTGAGAATTTATCCTTTTTATCGCTAGGTAAATAATGCTACAATATAAGAGAAGAATACAATATTTTCCGATTCGGAAAATGCTTTGTAGAAAGGGAGAAACTTCATGCCTATTATTTTAGAAAAAGGTCAAAAGATCGATTTAACGAAAGGACAACCAAAAGTAGCGAAACTACAGGTTGGCTTAGGCTGGGATCCAATTGGGCAATCAGGTGGATTTCTGTCTTCATTATTTGGAAGTAAACCAAATGTAGATTGTGATGCATCTGTTGTTATGTTAGAAGGAGATCGTTTTTTAAACAAAAATGATTTAGTTTACTTCGGAAATAAACTTTCTACTTGTGGTAGTATTATTCATTCAGGAGATAATTTAACAGGTGAAGGCGCTGGTGATGACGAAACAATTTTCGTAGAATTACATAAAGTTCCAAGCCGTATTAATCGTTTAGTATTCGTTGTAAATATTTATGACTGTGTAAATCGTCGTCAAGATTTCGGGATGATTCGTAATGCATATATTCGTATTCAAAACCCGCAAACTGGTGAAGAATTAGCACGCTATAATTTATCGGATAATTATGCTGGCAAAACAACTCTAATTGCAGGTGAAATGTATCGTCACGGAAGTGAATGGAAGTTTTCAGCAGTTGGAGAAGGCACGCAAGATAAAAACTTAAGTGAGATTGTATCACGTTATCAATAAAATAAACGAGGAGGAATTGTATATGGCATCAATTTCATTGAAAAAGGGACAAAAGGTAGACTTAACAAAAACGAATCCAGGTCTTTCGAAAGTTCTTGTAGGACTTGGTTGGGACACGAATCGTTATGACGGACAAAACGATTTTGACTTAGATGTTAGTATTTTCTTAGTAGGCGCGAATGGTAAAGTTTCAGGAGCTGAAGATTTCGTTTTCTATAATAATCCAAAAGGTGCGAATGGTGCTGTAGAGCATTTAGGAGATAACCGCACTGGTGAAGGTGAAGGCGATGACGAAGCGATTAAAGTAGATTTGAAAAATGTTCCTGCTCACATCGAACGTATTTGTTTCACAATTACAATTTATGATGGAGAAGGCCGTAGCCAAAACTTCGGACAAGTTTCTAATTCTTTCGTACGTATTCTTGATGAAGAAAAGAATGCAGAATTAATTCGTTACGATTTAGGAGAAGATTTCTCTATTGAAACAGCCGTAGTAGTAGGTGAATTATATCGTCATGCAGGTGATTGGAAATTCAATGCAATCGGAAGTGGATTCCAAGGTGGATTAGCGTCTCTATGTAATAACTTTGGTTTAGATGTAGAGTAATAGATTTGATTTATATATCCATCGGTGAAATGTATGTTTACTGATGGATATATTTTTAAAGATAAAAATATAGAGGTGAATATAGATGGTTATTCAATTACAAAAAGGCCAGAAAATCGATTTAGGTAAGACAAGCCCTGGTTTAACAAAAGCAGTAATTGGTCTTGGATGGGATATTAAATCTTATGACGGCGGAGCCGATTTCGATTTAGATGCATCTGCCTTTTTATTAGATGCAAACGGAAAATGTACGAAGGAAACTGATTTTATCTTCTATAATAATTTACAGTCTCCTTGTGGATCTGTTTTACATACAGGAGATAACCGTACAGGTGAAGGTGAAGGTGACGATGAGCAACTTGTTGTGGACTTGAAGAAAGTTCCAGCAGATGTGCACAGAATTGCTATTACAGTTACGATTTATGATGCAGAAGGCCGTAGTCAAAACTTTGGGCAAGTAGGAAATGCGTTTGTTCGTTTAGCGAATGAAGAAACGAGTGAAGAAGTTCTTCGTTTTGATTTAGGGGAAGATTTCTCCATCGAAACAGCAGTTGTCTTTTGTGAATTATACCGTCATAATGGACAGTGGAAGTTTAATGCAGTAGGAAGTGGATTCCAAGGTGGTTTAGGTGCGCTTGTAAGAGCGTATGGCTTGGATGCATAGAAAGGAAACGATATTCGTTTCCTTTTTTTGACCTTTCTATAAATCTAGCAAAGAATAGGGGATAAAGGTAAGATGAGTATTTTGCAAGGAATCCTTGATACGTATGCTCAGTTTTTCGACTTGGACATGTGGATTAAAGTGTTGCAGGATCCAGTATCTTGGGGATTAATTGGTACACTTGTTGTACTTGAAGGATTATTATCTGCTGATAACGCACTTGTGTTAGCGGTAATGGTAAAACATCTTCCGGAAGAAAAACGTAAAAAAGCATTATTCTATGGACTTATTGGAGCTTATGTGTTCCGCTTTATTGCGATTGGAATCGGAATGTTCTTAATTAAATTATGGTGGGTAAAACTTCTTGGTGCACTTTACCTTGCTTGGTTATCAGTAAAATACTTTATTGATAAGCGTAAAGGTGCAAGTGAAGAAGACGAAGCTCACGGTATGAATCAAAATAGTATTCTCTTTAGAATGTTTGGTGTCTTCTGGGGAACAGTTGCGATGGTTGAATTAATGGATATCGCATTCTCTGTAGATAGCGTACTTGCTGCATTTGGTGTATCTAATGAAGTTTGGATTTTACTATTAGGCGGAATGCTAGGTATTTTAATGATGCGCGGTATTGCTGGTGTATTCTTAAAATTGTTAGAGCGTATTCCAGAGCTTGAAACGACAGCATACATTTTAATCTTAATTATTGCAGCAAAAATGTTACTGTCTTTAATCGAGATTGAGATTAGTCATACACTATTCTTTATTATTTTAGTTGTAGCATTTGGAGCAACATTTATACTTCACTACATGAAGAATTCTGGACAAGCTAGAGAAGAAGTTGCAGCTACTAAAGAAGACAATAAATAATTGAAATGGGTTTGCTCGTTTTGCGAGCGCCCATTTTTTATAACCAAAAATAGTTTATAATAGAAGAAGGACTTAGAAAAAACGTAAATGTTTTTGGAGGTGAACTGTTGTGTTTTCACGTTTTACACTTCAACCATATGCATTAAAAGATGAATCAGATTTAAAGCAATTTGAAACGCTTTTAGAAAAACGCCCACAATATGAGCTGACAGAGAATGAGATGAAATTTAGTTATATAGCATGTCGAATCCTTGGTGTTCCTAATGATGTAGATGAATATTTTAATGAACTGTTTGATTATAGTGAAGCGAAAGGAATCGAAGTTTTACACGAACAAAATTTAAACAAAGTGATTGATTCGGAAAAGCTTCGTCATATTCAAGAAGTGTTCGGATTACATCAAGAAGCACCAAATGGTCTGACAGTAAATAGGCTAGTTGCACACTTATCTGGGAAACAACTTTTACCGAAAGTAGACAATCCTGATTTACAGCATTACATACATACGACGTTTATTTCACTATTGAAATTATATGAGAAGCAACATAATCAGTCGTTAAAGACAGAAGGCTTCCGTCGTTTCTTAATCGACATAATTAAACTAAGCGAAAATTACGTAGCGAAGTGGTTCTCTACGATTAATTATAAGAAACAAATGCCGCGTATCATTTGGTACGGTGATGCACAGGAAAGCCGTATATATTTCTTATACTTTCTTATTATGCTCGGTTGTGATGTGCTTTATTATCACCCAGAAGGAAAAGATGGATTTGAAAATATTGATGAAGAGGGAAGAACTTTTGTTGTATCTCATTCAAGTCGCATTTCGCTTGAACCATTCCCTGATCGTCGCCGTGAGCGTGTTGCAACAGTAGCGTATCAAGCTTCGAAAGAAATTGAACAAGTACTTCACCACGATAATTCACTGCTGTACAAGCCGTGGCAATTCCGTTCCTATACGCCTGTAGCTCGTACGTTAAAAACGACATATGATGAACTCTTTTTAATTACGAAAGAAAAGGCATTTGTACGCCCAACATTCTTTGTTGAAAATAAACATATTTATATTCCTTCTTTATTTGCGAAAATATCAGGCGTTTCAAAGAATGATAAAGAATATTTTCAACGATTAAAGGCTGTTACATCATTTGATAACAGTTTATTAATTAATACATTCCCGTTTACGAAAGAGCAAAAAGCAAACTTCCAATATCATTATCGAGATGCATTGGACCGAGCTGGAAAATTGCATCCTGATCTAATTATGAATAGCCATTGGTGGCCGCATAAGCGTTTACCGGAAGGTTTACAGCATGGAATTGCAGAAGCGATTATCCATACGTGTGAAAGTGAAATGTGTAAACCAATTGCGAAAGAGACGAAACAAGATGTAGCGCTATATGTTTTCGCGCAACTTTCTCAAATACCACCGAATATTTTAGAACAGCTTGAGAAATTTGATTATTCACAAGATATACCGAAAATTGTTATATTTAATAATGAGAAGAGCGGAGAATTAACTCGTTCTGATGCTGTTTTATTACTATTTTTGAATCAAATTGGAGTAGATGTATTCCATTTCAATCCAACGGGAAGAAACGATATTGAACCGTATATTGAAGCGGGGGCATTTGATTCACATTGGCTTGAAGAGGTTAATTTCGATCTTGAGTTTCATGGTTCATCAGCCTATAAAAATTTATCACAAACAATAAAAGGACTATTTCGTCCATTTTTATAAGGAAAGGGAGAATACCATATGAATAACCCAGTCGTACTAGATCCGAAAACAGAATTAAATGAACAAACAGCACAAGATGTTCGCTTACAACTTAGACAAGATGCGGATGTACAACGTATTTATAATGCGGTAGATATTAAAGATCAATTAGAATTAATTGAACTTGGAAAAGAACCTTCTATGGAAATTTCACGTT
This sequence comes from Bacillus cereus group sp. MYBK108-1, assembly GCF_051917185.1. Classification (NCBI taxonomy): domain Bacteria; kingdom Bacillati; phylum Bacillota; class Bacilli; order Caryophanales; family Bacillaceae; genus Bacillus; species Bacillus cereus group sp. MYBK108-1. The sequence goes on along the minus strand of NZ_JBQAHZ010000011.1, from coordinate 73,417 downwards.
TTGCTGATCAAATTTTACATACAATGTCATTATCAAAGATAGAAGATTCTGGTGAATTATTAAAACAGCTTGGTAAAATTATGGACCGATTTGATAGTAAAGACTTTGCGGAAGAAAAAAGTGGTTTCTTCTCACGTATGTTCAAAAAAGCGGATAAAATGATAGAACAAATCTTTAGTAAATATCAAACGATGGGCCGCGAAATTGATAAAGTTTATGTGGAAATTACGAAGTACCAAGATGAGATGAAAAAATCAATTGGTACGTTAGATGGCTTGTATGAGCAAAACTTAAAATATTATTTAGACTTAGAGAAGTACGTAGTAGCAGGAGAAATGTTATTAGAGCGTTTAAATACAGAGTTAGTTCCGATGTATGAAGAGCGTGTACGTAATAATGATCAATTAGCAGGTATTGAATTAGAGTCGCTTAAAAACTCTGTTGAAATTTTAGAACAGCGTATTGACGATTTAGAAAAAGCACGTATGGTTGCGTTACTTACAGCACCACAAATTCGTATGATTCAACGTGGTAATAATAAATTAATTGGTAAAATCAATACAGCATTTATTACAACGATTCCTATCTTTAAAAATGGTATCATTCAAGCGGTAAATGCCAAGCGCCAAAAGCTTGTTGCAGATTCTATGGCTGAACTGGATCGCCGTACAAATGAATTACTTAAGAAAAATGCACAAAATATCGCAACGCAAAGTGTAGAAGTAGCGAGATTATCAGGTTCTTCTAGTATTAAGATGGAAACACTTGAGGAAACTTGGAACATTATTTCAAGAGGTATGCAAGAAACACAACAAATTGAAGAACAAAATAAACGTGAGCGTGAAGAAAGCCGCAAGCGTATGGCTACATTAACAGAGAATATCAAAAAAGAATTACAAGGATAAAGTGAAACTTTAATCAGTGGAGTTTTGTTCATCACCACCGATTATTAGCCTTCACCAATTGGACATTTATGGGCAGTTAATCCATCACCTAACTTCTTTGCTCAAACTGAATTTTGAGGTGGGAGTTTTACTGCACGGAAAATAGTAGGATAAATGAAAAGGCAATGAGGAATATTCCTCATTGCCTTTTAGTTTTTCTTCACTAATTTAATGATTTCATTCACAACAAGCGGAATGATACTTAATAAGAGAACAAATCCCCAATCTCGCATCGTTAATGCATGTACACCGAATATATTTGCAAGGGGCGGGATGGAGATGATACAAACTTGCATAAGAACACCGATAAGGAGGGAGAAGACTAAATATTTATTTGTAAAGATCCCAATTGAAAAAATCGATTTCGTTCTTGAACGCAAGTTAAATGAATGAACGAGCTGAGAAAAACTAAGAACGACAAATGCCATCGTTTGAGCATGTAATAGAGCATCGTCATCAATTCGCTCTGGGAAAAGAGGGAATAAATTTGTATCTCCAGTATAGAATTTTGCTCCGGCGATAAAAGCTATTAGCGTTAAAAGTCCAATGACAACTCCATTGAAAATCAGGAAAGGAACGCTGCCGCTAAATAAGCTTTCTTTTGCATGTCGTGGTTTTTCCTTCATCACATCTGGGTCTTCAGGATCAACCCCAAGTGATAATGCAGGCAGTGTATCTGTAATTAAATTCACCCACAAAATGTGAATAGGTCGTAGTGGTGTCGCCCAGCCGAGTAAAATGGCTAAAAATAAAGCGATAATTTCTCCGAAGTTACAAGAGAGTAGGAAGAGAATTGATTTTTTTATGTTGCGATAAATATTTCTACCTTCTTCAACGGCTTTCACAATAGATGAGAAATTATCATCTGTTAACACGACATCTGCTGCCCCTTTTGCAACGTCTGTTCCTGTAATGCCCATCGCTACGCCAACATCAGCTTGCTTTAAAGATGGTGCATCATTGACACCGTCACCAGTCATAGAAACGATATTTCCTTTCGCGCGTAATGCCTTTACAATTTTCACTTTATGCTCAGGAGAGACTCTAGCGAATACATTTAAATGATTAATTTTGCTAGCTAGTTCTGTATCAGAAACGTTATCTAATTCAGTTCCAATCATAATTTCCGATATTTCTTCAGCAATGCCAAGTTCTTTGGCAATTGCAAAGGCGGTATCTTTATGGTCACCAGTAATCATAACTGTGCGAATACCGGCTTTTTTACATTCTTTAATTGAATCTTTCACTTCAGTTCGTGGTGGATCAATCATACCGACAAGACCAATAAAGATAAGATTTTCTTCAAGATGATTTATATCCACATCGTTTGAATCGTATTGTTTAAATGCGAATGAAAGTACTCTTAAAGCTTCTTGAGACATTGATCCGGCAGCTTCTAATATTTGATTTTTATCAGAATCAGTTAAAATCTCGATTTTGCCGTTTTTAAAAATATGGGTACATCGAGGTAAGAGCTTATCAATAGCGCCTTTCGTCATGCTATAGTAACTTTCATTGTACATATGTACGGTTGACATCATTTTACGATCTGAATCAAAAGGTACTTCGTTAACACGTTCATGTATTTTTTCTAAACGATCTTTTTGCATGTTAAAAGTGGTTCCAGCAACGAGAAGTGCAATTTCAGTCGGGTCTCCCGTTTGTGATTCGTTATTGTAAGACGCATCATTACATAGCACCATATTTTCTAACAATAGACGTTGCGCATCATTATTTACATTTAAACTTTCTAAGCGATCGTATGTGTTATCACTATAAAAGTGAGTAACGGTCATTTTATTTTGCGTTAACGTACCTGTTTTATCTGAACAAATAATTGTGACAGAACCGAGGGCTTCAACAGCTGGTAGTTTCCGAATGATAACGTTTTGTTTAATCATACGTTGCACACCAATTGCAAGAACGATGGAAACGATAGCTGGCAAGCCTTCTGGAATAGCTGCGACAGCTAAACTAATAGCAGTCATAAACATTTCTAATGTATCCCGTCCTTGTAAAAAACCGATGAGAAACATAACGATACAAATAGCTACAGCGACAAAGCCTAAATATTTTCCGACTTGTGCTAAGCTTTTTTGAAGTGGTGTCATATCATCGTCTGCTTCATGTAAAAGGGTAGCAATCTTACCAATTTGTGAGTTCATTCCAGTTTCAACAGCAACACCGACGCCTCTTCCATATGTGACAAGAGTAGACATAAAGGCCATGTTTTTTTGATCGCCGAGTGGTACTTGCTCATCACTTCGCATAGAAGGGTGGTAGATTGCATCTTTATCAACAGGGACAGATTCACCAGTTAGAGCAGATTCTTCAACTTTTAAATTTGCGGTTTCGATAAGGCGTAAATCGCACGGGATATATCGTCCGGCGTCGAGCATAACGATATCCCCTGGAACGACGTGCTCAGATGGAATTTCTTTTAGTTCACCATTTCTCTTGACGATAGCTTTAGGTGTTGCCATCTTTTTCAATGCTTCTAAAGCTTGTTCTGCTTTCGACTCTTGGACAACACCGATAACAGCATTTAAAACTACAACGAGTGCGATAATACTGGCATCTGCCCATTCACCTACAAAGGCAGAAATAAGGGCAGCAATAATAAGGACATATACGAGGACGTCATTAATTTGGGCGAAAATACGCTGCCATAAAGTGCGTTTTTGTTTTGTAGCTAATTCATTAGAACCGTATTGCTTTAAACGTTCACTTACAATTTCTTCTGTTAAACCGTTTTGTTCGCTTGTTTCTAGGTCAATCAATGTTTGATCTTTCGTCTTACTGTACCAATTGCCCATAAGTAAGCACCTCCAGTAAAAACAGTTAGCAATGGTAGTGTTGCTATTATTTGTGAGTAGTATGTATGGAGAAAAAATCTAAGATGAGGTTCTACTTCTATTGTACAATATTTTACAGTTGGTTGAGGGAAAGAGAAGAGTTGTCATGAATTTGTTGTAAATAAAAAAGAGCCTCATATAAGAGAGGCTTTTTTACTTTTTAATTAATGTACCTAATTCTTCTGTAATAGCTTGCATTTCACTAATGCTGAATGTTTCGCGTTTCATAACATGATCATAAATGTCACGTAAATCTTCGTACATTTCTTCATTAAAGCTAGCAGCTCTCATCGCTCCAGCATTAACCATACGTAATTTTTCTTTAATAGCTTCGACCATATATTCAACGTTTTCTTCTGACTTTACGGATAAATCCACCGAAGTGTCCCCCTTTAAAATAACATAAGGCTATCTTAACATTTTTTATCATTTTCGTTAATGAATCTTTTCAATCCCATTAAATTAGTAGGGATTTCCTTTATATTTAATAATTGGTTGTTTATACTATAAGTATATATTAAGAAATGCACCAAGAAGGGAAGAAACAAAAATATGGTTCAAGTATTGTTTGTTTGTCTTGGGAACATTTGCCGTTCTCCGATGGCAGAAGCGATTTTTCGAAATCTTGTCGTAAAAGAGGGACTTGAAGAGAAAATTGTCATTGATTCTGCAGGAACTGGAGATTGGCATGTTGGCCATCCGCCACATAAAGGAACACAAAAAATTTTAAAAGAAAATGCAGTCACTTTTGAAGGAATTAAAGCAAGGCAAGTAGAAAAAGAAGACTTAACAAAGTTTGATTATATTATTGCCATGGACAACAAGAATATAGCAGATTTAAAAAGTTTAGGTAAAACTGGAGGCTATATTGGTAGGCTGTCCGACTTTGTTCCAGACGGTGGCTGGACAGACGTTCCTGACCCTTACTATACAGGGAATTTCCAAGAAGTATATGACCTTGTAACAGAAGGGTGTGCAAAGCTATTAGCTTTCATTCGAAATGAACAAGGAATATGAGGAAGCTTAGAAAGAAATACTTTCTAACATAAGAAATGAAAGGGTGAAGGAATATGGCAAAGAAAAATAATATTGCTCGAAACATTGCGATTGGTGTAGCTGCAGGTGTAGCTGTATCCATGTTAAAGAAAGAAAACCGCGAAAAAGTAAAAAATACAGCAGAAAAAGCAAAAACAAAGATGATTGAAATTGGTGAAAATGCAAAGATCAAAGAAAAAGTGCAAACTGTTACAGATAAAGGACGCGAACTTGCTGATTTCAATGTGGTAAAAGCGAAAGTAGCAGAAATTAAAAAATTAACGCCATCTGTTGTAGAGACGTTAAAAGAAACGAAAGAAATTTTTAGTAAGAAAAAAGTTGAGCCAGAAGAAAAGCCAGAAACGATTGAAATTCAAGCTGTATCTCCAAAGGTAGATGAGTTGAAAGTAGAAGAAGAGCCAATAGTTGCTGAAGATGGTGGTATGAAAGAAGCGCGTGAATTATTTATGAAAGACTCAAATGCAGTGGAAAAAAAAACTGAAGCGTACATTGAGTTAAAGCAAGATAAAGAAGAGAAGAAAAGCGTTTAAACATATATGAGAAAAATTTTAGAAAAGGTGAGAAGAAATCGTACTTATTCGTTTGGTAAAGATTTATATGACCGGACGATGCGCGATGATGTAGCGGGCTTGGCAGCACAGCTCGCTTATTTCTTCTTGCTTGCAATTTTTCCTGGGCTCGTTTTCTTAATTACGCTTCTTGGATTTATTCCCATTCAAACAGAGGATGTGCTTAGTTTATTAGAGGTTTATGTACCAGATGATGCAATGAACTTAATTGAGGTAAATGTAGATAAAGTTGTAAACCAGCAAAATGGTGGTTTATTATCATTTGGTTTATTATCCATGTTATGGTTTGCCTCAAATGGTGTTAATGCGGTTATGAATGCTTTTAACCGCGCTTATGACGTGAAGGAAACACGTTCTTTTATTACAACAAGAGCGTTATCAATTGTGTTTACATTAGCTATTATTTTTATGATTGTCTTTGCGTTAATTGTTCCGGTATTCGGACAAGTTATTGGAGCAGCAGTGTTTAAAGCACTCGGTTTATCAGATAGTTTTTCTTTCGTATGGAGCATTACACGATTAGTAGCGAGTTTCTTCGTGCTATTTGCTTTGTTTAGTTTCTTATATACATTTGCACCAGATCGAAAGTTAAAAAGAAGAGAAGTTATTTCAGGGGCGTTATTTGCTACTGTAGGGTGGATTGTAGTATCGTACTCATTTGCTTATTATGTAGATAAGTTTGCGAATTACGCTAATACATATGGTGGTCTCGGTGGTATCATTATTTTAATGTTATGGTTTTATTTAACTGGATGGGTAATTTTACTTGGCGGCGAAATTAATGGTTTACTCCATCATTATAGGACGGGTGACAATAATTCCCGTAATGAAAAGTGACTTCTTGTTCCATAATAATAAGGAACAGGGGGGATATTTCATGAGTAATAATAAAAAGAATCACAACAATAAAAATAACAATAAACAAAAGAGCAGTTCGCATCCAAAGCATAAAACGAGTAGCAGTGCGAACGGTCATAATAGCTATCATTAAAAAAAACGGGTCCTCTATGAGGGACCCGTTTTATTTACTTCCTTTTAATAATCGTAAGCCATTCAAAATGACAAGAATCGTACTTCCTTCATGGCCAATAACACCGAATGGAAGAGCTAAAAATTGCAAGAAGTTTGAACAAATTAGCATGGCAATAACGGCTAGCGAAAAGATTACGTTTTGCTTCACAATACGGTTCATTCGTTTTGATAGACGGATCGCTTGAGAAAGACGAGATAGTTCGTTCTTCATCAGTACAACATCCGCAGTTTCTAAAGCTACATCTGTTCCTTCTCCCATTGCGACACCAATGCTAGCAGCAGCTAGTGCAGGTGCATCATTTATACCGTCTCCGACCATTGCTACTGTACCGTATTTTTCTTTTAACTTTTTAATCGTTTCAACTTTTGTTTCTGGTAAGCATGATGCGTAATATTCCTTTATATTACTTTCAGAGGCAATTGCTTTTGCCGTTTCTTCATTATCTCCAGTAATCATAATTGCTTCGACACCAATGCTTTGTAAATCACGAATAGCAGCTATTGTTTCTTGGCGAAGCGTATCTTTTAAAGCGATAAGTCCAAGAATGCCTCCCTCATCACTAATATAAACGACAGTTTTACCTTCCTTTTCAAGTGAGGCAGAAATACCATTATGAAATGTTTTTGTTTCTTCACCGATAAAATCAGCTTTACCTATTTTATAAGCGTTGTTTTCGAATATTCCTTTTAGCCCAAAACCAGTTACATCTTCAACCTTTTCTGGTTTTTTTAATGTAATGTCGTACGCATGTTGTGCATATTTAACAATAGATTCAGCCAAAGGATGTGTAGAGTGACTTTCAATTGATGCTGTAATAGAAAGTACTTCTTTTTCTGTCATATTTTCTCGAACATATATATCTGTTACGGTAGGTTTTCCTTCTGTTAATGTTCCTGTTTTATCAAAGGCGATTGCTTTTACTGAAGCGAGACGTTCTAAATGTATGCCACCTTTAAAGAGAATCCCATTTCTTGCTCCGTTAGAAATGGCTGATAACGTTGCTGGTGTAATGGCAGCAACGAGTGCACAAGGAGATGCGACTACAAGTAAGATCATAGCGCGATAAAACGTTTCATTCCAGCTCCAGTCAAGTAAGAAATGAGGAACGAACATCATAAGCGCAACAACGAGTAGTACACCTTTTACGTATGTTCCTTCAAACTTTTCGATGAATAGTTGTGATGGTGATTTTTCACTTTGTGCACTTTGTACGAGACGGATAATCTTTTGGAATAATGTTTGATCGCTCGGCTTCGTAATTTTAACTTCGATAGCACCACGTAAATTTACAGTACCTGCAAATACTTCATCGCCATATCTTTTCTCATTTGGAATAGGTTCTCCCGTGATTGCTGCTTCATCGATATTTGTTTCACCGCTATGAATCGTACCGTCAGCAGGAACACGTTCACCTGGTTTAATTAAAATAATGTCGTTAATTTGTAACTCTCCAACAGGAATACGTTCCTCTGTTCCGTTGGAAATGCGTAATGCTTCTTCGGGTTGTAAGTCAAGAAGAGCGGAAATTTCTTTTTGGCTCTTACTTAATGTATAAGATTCCATAGCACCGCTGAGCGCAAAGATGAAGATTAAAATAGCCCCTTCTGCCCAGTAGCCAATAATTGCAGCACCGATAGCTGCAAAGAGCATTAGCATTTCAACATTTAGCTCTTTTTCTTCAATCGTATCTTCAATGCCTTCTTTAGCTTTTGCATATCCACCAACTATATAAGCAAGGATATAGCAAGTAATACCTACATTCATTGCATCGTTCTTTGTGAATAGCCAGCCAGCTAAAATAAAAATACCAGATGCCACTGCAAATACAAGTTCATAATGTTTTTTTAATGTGTCCCATAAAGAGGGATGAGAAATTGTTTCTTTTGCGTGTAACGTTTTTACTTCTGAGTTCATTACTACTCGCTCCTTCCGAATTCTTATTGAGAAAAATAATCAAAATCGAAACCCCTATAAAACGACGAAAGCTGCCATCCATAATGGATAGCAGCATTTCTGTTGAATCTGTTTTTAATAGTTATTATGTTGTAATTATTCTATAGTATATCATATGTTTTTATGAGATGGTACGGTTTTGTTTCAAGTATAAACGGAAAACTTGTGTTTTCGCAATTCCTTTGGTATATATGAATATTGTTCATAAAAAGGTCGGAAAGGAAGACAACAAGTGAAGACAGAGAAATTTTTTACCCATCCGATTGGCGTATTTATTGCTGCAATAGTAGCAACTTTTTTATGGGGAAGCGCATTTCCTTTTATTAAGTTAAGTTATGCTGAACTTGGAATTCAACCACAAGAAGTTGGAGAACAAATATTATTTGCCGGTTATCGTTTCTTGTTATCTGGAGTCATGCTCTTATTATTCTTTAAAGTGTTAGGAAAAGATATGAGCTTCAAAAAAGGAACGGGGAAACAGTTAATACAAATTGGTTTATTCCAAACGTTTCTTCAATATATCTGTTTTTACATTGGAATGAGTTATAGTTCAGGAATTGAAGGAGCTATCATTTCAGGGACATCATCATTCTTTCAAATTTTACTCGCCCATTTTTTATATAAAGATGATGCTCTCAATATAAGAAAAATAATTGGGGTATCGATTGGTTTTTGTGGCGTCATTTTAGTAAATGTGCCGAGTGATGGTAGCTTATCATTTCATTTTGGAATCGGAAGCTTATTACTTCTTAGTGCAGCAATGCTGTATTCATATGGAAACATATTAGCAAAAGAAGGTAGTAAAACATTAGATGTTGGCTATATGACAGCATACCAAATGATGTTTGGTTCTATAGGATTATTATGTATAGGGGCTTTACAAGTTGGAGTCATGCCATTTACATTTAGTCTACATGCACTACTTATGCTGATTTATTTATCTTTCTTATCTGCAGCTGGTTTTTGCATTTGGAATACAATTATGAAGTACAACAAGGTTGGAAAAGTATCTATGTATATGTTCTTTATACCCGTATTTGGTGTGTTATTATCGAGCATGATTTTAGGTGAAGCAATTCATTCATTTGTGCTACTCGGTTTAGCATGTGTAGCCGCGGGAATTATTGTGGTAAATCGAACGCCAGCTAAGCAAAAAATGGAGCAAGAAAAACAAGTAGCATAGAGAGCAGAAAAGCGATTACAATGGAAGAACAGTACTGTTCTTCTTTTTTTCATAGAAAAAGGATAATAGACTAAGTGTAACGAAAAAAGATACAAAAAGCATTTATTGAGGAGAACATGTTATGAATCTACTTTACGTGGTGTTAATTGGGCAAATACTTCTTTTTTTAATTGGTGCAATTTATGCAATGCGGCAGACAAAAAGAACGAAAGATAATATGCCGTTACCTTTAGTAATCCGTCTTATTCTTAGTTTTTCTTTAACAGGTAGTGCAATTTGGATATGGTTACAAGATCCATCTGTAGAGTATAGTACGTGGGTTGCACTTGGTATGACTTTATCGACTGTGGGAGATTTGTTTATGGCTGGGCTGATTCCAATTGGTCACAGGTTAATTGGAGGGATGGTTACTTTCGCTCTTGCTCATTGTTTTTATGTAAAAGCATTTTTGCAAACAGGAATTTCGTGGAATGGTTTTTGGATTGGTTTACTCGTATATGGGCTCTTTCTAATTGTAGGATGGTTCTTCTTTATCCGAAATGATAAACAGGATAAATTGTTTACGATAGGAGCTCTAATTTACGGATTGTGGGTTGGAGGAATGGCTTGCTTTGCATTCGCCTTATATTATGAAAATACAGGGATATGGTGGATACCAGCGTTTGGTGGTTTACTATTTGTGATTTCTGATTTTATTATTGGCGTGACAGATATCGGAGGGCGTAAATTGAAGTATGAGCCACTTTGGATTTGGTTTACATATGTAGCTGCTCAAATGTGTATTGTATATGTGGGATTATAAAAAGATACTCTCAAAATAGTGAATAGACTATTTTGAGAGTATCTTTTTTGCTTGTTTAATTTGATCAGTATTACCATTTTGAAATTTCTAATATTATAATTTTATAATTCAGAATTTTGTAGAAAAATATCGGTTGTATTATTTATAATAAAAGTAAAAAGATGATGAGATGGTGAAATGATGCAAAAGAAAAAACGTTGGCGTGAATTCTTTGGAACTATTGCAATTGCATGTTTATTGGTGTTTTTGGCGAAAATTTTTGTGTTTTTTCCGACGACTGTAAAAGGAGCATCCATGAGGCCGACGTTGCAAGATGGAGATAAGGTGATTGTTAATAAGCTAGCAAAACAATTTGAAAGCTATGGGAGAGAAGATATTATTGTTATGAAAACAGATAATTTTTATGTCAAAAGAGTGATTGGATTACCTGGAGATATAATTGAGATGAGAAATGATCAATTATATGTAAATTCTGAAGTGAAAGATGAAGGGTATTTGGATAGTAATAAAAAACAAGCAGAAAAAAAACTTATGAATTTAACAGAGGACTTTGGACCAATTACAGTTCCCGAAAATAAGATTTTTGTTATGGGAGATAATCGCTTAATAAGTAAAGATAGTAGAAATGGTTTAGGTTTTATTGATAGAGAAGATGTGTTAGGAAAGTTAGCAGGCATTTATTATCCTTTTGAACATATGAAAATAATAAAGTAAAAAACCAAGCAAATTTTAGTTTGCTTGGTTTTTTTGGTTAAACAGTAGGAGATTCGTTTGATACAAAAATATCTTCATGTTTCTTTGTAGTACTTAAAACGAATTTATGTTGTAGCAATTGTAGTTTAAATAACGCCAAAGGATCATGATATGTTTCTGGATTGCTTCTTAGCGTTGCTAATGTTTGCTCGTCTTCCTTTATCTCAAGTTGAGCTGCATCTACATTTTGTTTCAATATATTAAGTGGATCTTTGAAGAACATCATGATATCACGTTCTAATGCACCTTCAAATACTTCAAATTGAAGGAAGAATTGTTTTGAAATTGTGTGAGCAATTTCTGTATAGTCTTCTGTTTCAATATATTGTTTATATTTGTTGGCGAGCATAGATTGGTTTTTTTGCATATTACCAAATAATTTTCCGGCACTTTTTAAGAAAAACTGTGTCGGTGTAAAGCGTAATAAAATATTGATGTTCGTTACTGTAATTCGATTTGTCATTCGTACAACATCTCGATTCCAATCATCTAATAATTTGAAATCGCAAGGAAGTTTCATACGTTCTTCTTTATATAATTTATTAAACGTTTCACTCATTTCATCTAAATAAGCTTGAGCTTGAATAAATTCATTATGTGCTGTTTCAATCCATTCTTGAATAGACCCAGTAAATTTAGGAAGAAGTACCTGTTGTACATGCTTTTGAACTCGTTCATTCATTGCAGCATTTAATTCTTCATGAACTAATTTGAAATCACTATCTTCTTGAACAAGATCAGAGCAGCTCTGTAATAATTCAGGAATTTGAGAATGTATATCTCGTGTAATTTCTTCTTTCGTTAAAAGATAGGATTCGGTAATAGAACGAATTTTATCTTTTTCAAGAGCAGTAAGGTTATTAATAAATCCAGTAAGTTTCACTGAGATGTGTTTATTCCAGCGTACGGATTTTACTAATGTATTTTCTAATTCCACACGTTCATTTATGAGATAAGCAATTGTCTTTTGCGTAAACCATATTAGCTTTTCTATACGTTCTTTTTCTATATCGCGTTTTGCAAGATTAGAAAGAATAGATTCTGTTACATCTCCAAGTTGCTGGCTACTCTCTTGCGAAGGAGAGTATGGGAAGAATTGTGCATCTGGAAAATGTACTTTAAGTTTACTAATTAGTTTTTCATCAGTAGTCGTATTATTTGTGTGTGATACGAAGTGAATTTGTAAGTTTGGTACTTGTTCACGTAAATAAATTAACGTATCAATTTCTTGACTATGCAATGGTGAAGAAGAATTTAATACGTATACAAGGCTATCTGCTGCTTGTAAGTATTCAAAGTATGCATTGTTTTTATCCAATTGTCCTTGAATAGATGGTGTAATAAGAAATGTAAACTTATTTTTTCTTAAAAACCTACTTGGTAGCTTAATTTCTATACATTTTTTCTCAAGTTCTGACTGAGCAGATGTAGCCGTTATTTGATGGAATTCATCAAGGTTAGGGATATTTCTTATATCTAACTCGGTAAATTCTGTTATTTCAGTTTGACTAGCGTCTTTAAATAGAATAGGAGTTGTTAAAGTTTCAGTTAAGATGTTCTCTCCCAATATTGAATTAACAAATGATGTTTTATCATGGTCACTAGTTCCAGCTATTAGTATTGGTGTGACATTTAAATCACATAGTTCATGGACGAGTAGCGTAAATTGATGACTTAAATCTACATCATTTTTCTCAGCCCATACAGCGATTGTTTCGAATAAATGAGAAACTGTTTCCATATTTACATCTGCTTCAGCTGATGTATTAGAAAGTAAGGATCCAGCACTTTTTACGAGTAATGATTCTAAAGTTGTAGGTGAGACTTCATTCCATGCTAACACTGCTGCAGAGACAACTAGAGAATCTTTTGCTTTCGTTAAACTGAACCAATTTGTTAATAAATTTGGTACAAGTCCGTTTAATTCATGCATAAAATGATTTCCGGTAATTAATGCAAAGTATGTTTCTTGGTAGCGAGTAGAGATTTCATTCCAATCGTCATTATTGTCTGTTTCAATATGCAAGAATAAATGATTAATACTTTGAATCCAAGGAAGGTATAAGGATTCATGTTGATAGCTATTCCAAAGAGCAATAACAAGTTCTTTAAATTGAGCTTGATCAACAGCATATAGAGCTTTTAAAGACTCATAGAAATATTCAGGCTTAATATTTTTTGTAAATCCTTTGTTTATGTAAGTTATTAACGTATCAAACCAGTGTAAAGATTGTGTTCGGATACCTTCTTGAACAGCTAGTTCGATAGCGTTGTTCCAATCTTCTTGTTTTTCATAGAAAGAACGTGCAATTGCAGTAATATTTGGGTAATCCGGTTGGAATGCAACAGCTTCACTAATCGTCTTAAAAGCGAGTCCTAAACGATCTTGTTCGATATAAAGAGAAAGAAGTTGTAAGGAAACCTCCATCGTAAGAGTCGTATCTTCCGTTTGAATAGATTGATAAATTTCTTCTGCCTTTGGTAAGAATCCTAGTTCAAAATAAGCATCTGCAATATTTTTTGTCGCCCAAAGTGCAAGAGCATTATTTACTTTTTCCCATTTAAATATAGCTGCTTCAAAATCTTTATTTTGATAATAAAATTCACCTTGAGCAAATCGAATATTAGAAATGTTGGAGAATTCATTTTTAGATTCATTTATATATGCTTCACCGAGTACTTCCGATGCAGGAGTAGAAGTTTCTTCTGTTAAAAATGTTTTATAGTAAACTTTTTGAATAAATTGATTTTCAATGGTCATGTTCGTTCCCCCCTGTATAATTTAGAAAAATGATGTTGTATGTAAAAGGGTGTATGTTCTTTTAATAGGTAGAAGTTGCATTATATAGACCAAACTATGTTTTTGCTAGATATATCATTTTTCTTGAGAGTTAAACCGTTGCGAAAAGTAACTTTCCTTTATTGTAACAAAAAAACACGCATATGAATTTTTATTTTTTATCGGGTTATTTGCGGGCAATAAGAATCTAATCTCAAAATTGGTGAATGTAAGTGAGTTATGTGGAGTCGGGATGTCTGTAAAAGCAAGATTGGCATAGGTTAATAATTAGTAGAGGATGAACAAAACTCCCACTGAGTAAAGTTTTTCTTTATCTCTGTTAAAGGAAAGAATAGAAGTAGAGTTCATTATAAAAACAATGTATAGTGAATATGTATACCATGTTTGCCTTAAAGATAGAAAGGGTACAATGTGGAATAACGACCGTGCATAGGATGTGTCTTCCGAATGGAACAACATATTGGCGAGTTAATCGCGCATTATGGCTATTTTGGAATTGTTATAGCTTTGGCTGGTGGGATTGTTGGATTACCGATACCAGACGAGTTTTTATTGACCTTTGTTGGTTATAATGTTTCAAAAGGAGTTATGTCAGGAACTGCTGCTTTTTTAAGTGGGCTGGCTGGTGCGATGTTAGGGATCACGTTAAGCTACATATTAGGTTTAAAACTTGGGCTCCCTGTTTTAAAGAAATATGGGCCGAAAATTAGAATTAAAGAACATCACATTGAAAAAACACATATTTTATTTGAAAAATATGGGCCATTTCTTTTAATGATTGGTTATTTTATACCGGGCGTACGTCATTTAACAGCATATTTTGCTGGGGTATCAAATTTGACACTTTGGCGTTTTTGTTTGTACGCTTACGGTGGTGCGCTCATTTGGATAAGTGTTTTTATTGGGCTTGGCTGGAAGTTAGGCGAGAAGTGGCGCTTCGTTGAGTATAGTTTACATCATTATGGAATATGGATTTTATTAATTTCAGCAGTTGTTACATGTTTTGTATGGTTGTACATAAAGAAAAAGAAAAACCGCTAATAGCGGTTTTTTTAGCTGAAAGCAATAAATAATACACCAGCTGTAATAAAGACTACACCAACGCCGGTCATAAAGTTTAACTTTTCACCGAGGATAATCATAGCGAGAATGATAGAAAATACGACGCTTAATTTATCGACAGGAGCTACTTGTGAAACCTTTCCTGTTTTGAGGGCAAGAAAATAAAATAGCCATGAAGAAGCACCTGCAATCCCACTTAATGTGATAAATAGCAGTGCTTTTTTATTTAGCAGTACGTCGCCGATATTTTGAAATTTACCTTGTATGATAATAACGCCTATCATAAATAATGCCATAATAATAGATCGAATTGTTGTTGCAACGTTTGCATCGATGCCGTCTAAACCAAACTTTCCAAAAATCGATACAAGGGCAGCAGCAATTGCTGATAATAGTGCAAATAAGAGCCACGAACTCATAGTAAAATTCCTCCAATCTTACAGTATTATACATGAAAATGATTCTCATGTATAAAGTTGAAGCAATTGAGCTTATAGGAAGCACGACTTCAACTTAACTTCTTGCTCCACCTGAATTTTAAGGTGGGAGTTTTACTGCCTGTAAATAGTGGGCTAAATAGCGAAATAATCCCCACCTTATATTTTTAATAAGGTGGGGATTATTATACTACTCTGCAATTTCCTCATATAAAAAGTACGTTACATTATAAATATGTTCTACTTCATCGTCTGTCATAAACAGTAATTCGTCACGCTCAATCCCTTTTTTCTTTTCAATAAACTCAATCATGTTTTTGCGTTCTTCTCTCTTCATCAATTTTATTTCTCCTCTCAATCTGTTTTAATACAGTTTATTTAAGTTAATTCTATTATATAACAGAATCTTTAGAAAGTTCCACCTATTTTATTGTTTTTTTCAAAAGAACTTTTCGACAAAACAAGCCCACCTAAGGGGGGCTTGTTTTATTTTATAGTCGTAAAAACTCAGGCTCCGTCGTACCGGCACCATCGATGTAATAAATTGTGTCGGGGTTGATTTTTATCAATACGTAATTAGGGTCTTCAGGGCCGAGTAACCAACGTTTTAAGCTATTATTCCAAAACTTGTTTTTTAATGTCGAGTCTTCCTCAATTGAAGCCAATCCTTCAACTTCAATATAATCTTCATCTAATTTTTTCCCTTCTCGTCCGAGTAGTACATGGACATTAGGATTTTGTTCAATATCTGTTATCTTTTTTGATTGTCGATCTGTTGCAACATACAGTACAAAATCTTCATGGAAAAACATCATAAAGGCGCTATGAGGTTTCTCATTTCGTACTGTAGATAATACACCAGTACGTTGACTTTGAATAATAGTTGCGATTTTTTCTTTTAAGTGCATAATTTTAACCCCTTTTCACAATTTATAATTCTGTCTGTTTAAACAAGATAATTTAAATATCTTTCATACTGTTTTCTTCAATCCGATTTTTTAAACGTAATTGTGATGAAATCGGACAAGTTAGGAGAAGAATAATAATAATATTGAGGAGAAATACATACGATGGAAGGATGAAAAACATGTTTAATAAAATATTTCTTATAGTAGCGCTTATAGGTGTACCACTATCTGTACTTGGAAAAACACTTCATTGGCCAGAAACAATTATGTTCGCTGTGTATTGTGTTACGATTATCGCATTAGCTGGTTTTATGGGTAGAGCAACAGAGAGTCTAGCAATTGTTTCTGGTCCTAGAATAGGCGGATTATTAAATGCTACTTTCGGTAATGCTGTTGAACTTATCATTTCAATTTTTGCACTTCAAGCAGGGTTAATTGAAGTGGTGTTAGCTTCTTTAACGGGATCCGTACTTGGAAATTTATTATTAGTAGGAGGGTTATCCTTCTTTGTTGGAGGTCTTAAATACAAAAGACAAAGTTTTAATGTATATGATGCAAGGCATAATTCAGCTTTATTAATATTTGCTGTTGTTGTGGCCTTTGTTATTCCAGAGATCTTTTCAATGAAGATGGACGCTGGCAAGACGTATCAATTAAGTATAGGTGTTTCTATTATTATGATTATCATGTACCTTGCTGCATTACTATTTAAGTTAGTTACGCACCGTGGTGTATATCAACATAAAAGTGACGAAGTAGCGCATGAAGAAGAGCCAGAGTGGTCGAAAGGGAAGGCGCTACTTATTTTAGCGATAGCAACACTAGCGGTAGCTTATGTGTCAGAGGCACTCGTGCATACTTTTGAAACTGTTGCAAAGTCATTTGGCTGGTCAGAGTTATTTATAGGGGTTATTATCGTTGCGATTGTTGGGAATGCAGCGGAACATGCGTCTGCAATTATTATGGCTTATAAAAATAAAGTAAATATTGCAGTTGAAATTGCAATAGGCTCTACATTACAAATCGCCATGTTTGTTGCTCCTGTATTAGTATTACTATCTATGTTCTTCGCGCAAAGGATGCCTTTAGTATTTACCATACCAGAACTTGTGTCTATGATTACAGCCGTTTTCTTAACGATTGCGATTTCCAATGATGGAGATACAAACTGGTTTGAAGGAGGCACTTTACTAGCGGCGTATGTCATTATGGGAATTGGTTTTTATTTATTATGAAAAATAGGCATAACAATTGCGCTCAGAGAAAACAATAAACGAAGTAGTATATATACCTACATAGGAAGGAGCCAGACAGGTGAAACGAGTATACAGCATATGTCTTTCAACTATGGTCTCGTTTATTTTATTATTTCCTAACATGAGTTTTGCAAAGACAACAGTAGGAACAAAAATGCCTTCATCTGTTTTAAATATTTCAAAAGACAATACATTTCCAAATGATGCGCAAGATTTGCCACGTTTACAACCAAGTAAATTTGCTCAAGAGCTATTGAAAACGGCTAATATTAAAATTGAAAATCCAGACTTAATTCGGATGTTTAATGAAACGACAATTTCAAATGCGCCACTTGCAGTAGGGTATCGGGCAAAAATTTATTTAGGTCAATGGGCCTTACATTATGAATCAGTAGACACATCGATTAATTGGGAATATAAACAAGTGAATCGAAATGTGTATGATAATCGCGGAGGAGACCGTTTATATCCACTTCGCTATAAGCAAGAAACACAAAAGACGGTTGAAGGCGATTTAACAGCAGATATGAAAGATGCTGCAGATGTGAAAAAAATGATGCTTCTCAAAGCACTTGAAAAAGTACAATTACCTCTTTCGTTTAAGACAACTATTGGTTATGGTACTGGACATGAGCGTGTGTATAATATTAGTCCGAGTCAACTTGGATATTTATACGCTTATACACCAGCAGTAAATGAAAAGGGAAAAGTAACATTTGGAGAAGTGTATCTTGTATTAAAGGGAAATCAAAAAAGACTTGTTGTGAAAAATATTACTTCTCAAGGAATTGGAGCGGCAATTCCAATTCATGATCATTTGTTTTTTAAATTTATTTCTTCTTCTCACTCGCAATAACATAAAAAACGTCAGCTTATAAGCTGACGTTTTTTTTATAATGTAATGTTTGCTGTTTTTGATAAGAAATCTTCTGTCGGATAGTAGCTGTTTTTTACAAGAACATTTGGTCCAAGACATTTTACTGCAGGACAGTGGCAGCTTAATGATTTTGCTGTTTTTGAAGTGCTCCATTTTTCATACGCTTCTTGTAATGTGTTTGTTTGTATGTTTCCTAGAAGTGGAACATCACCAAAGTCCGTCACAATAATATTTCCATCGAAAATATTTACATTTAAACGAGAACGGCCATCTGGATCATTACGAACAGTTACATTTTTGCTCTCTTGCAATTTTTTAAATGTAGCTATGTCTTTTTCGTCATCGCTACAAGCATAGAAAGGTAAAGTTCCAAATAGCATCCATACATTTTCATCGCGAATTTCTAGTAAATGTTCAATCGCATCACGAATTTCAGCTTTTGTTAAAATCTCTAGATTACTCGCGAAGTCACTTGGATACATTGGATGAACTTCATGACGTTTACAGCCCATCTCTTCGACGATTTGGCGGTGAATATGTTCAATATGTGGTAGAGTTCTTTTGTTTAGCATTGTTTCGGCCGATACAAGTACACCTGCATCTGATAGAGCCTTACTATTTGTAATCATTCTTTCAAATAATTTTGCACGTTGTTCGTAAGTAGGCTTACGCTCCATCATTGCAAATCCGCCTTCAACGAAGTCATCAATTGTTCCCCAGTTATGAGATATATGCAATACGTCTAAATAAGGAATAATCTGTTCGTAACGTGCTAAATCTATAGTTAAGTTAGAGTTGATTTGAGTGCGAACGCCTCGTTCATGGGCATATTTTAAGAGTGGTGTTACATAGTTGTCGACGGATTTTTTTGAAAGCATAGGTTCGCCGCCAGTAATACTTAAAGAACGTAAATGAGGAATCTCATCTAATCGTTTTAATAAAAGATCCATCGGAAGCGGATTTGGGTCTTTCGGCTGTAACGTGTAACCAACAGCGCAATGCTCACAGCGCATGTTGCATAACGTCGTCGTTGTAAATTCAACATTTGTTAATAGTAGTTTGCCGTACTCTTCAAGGTCCATATACGCTTCCCATGGATCGTAAGAAGGAGTAATCGGCTTCATTTTTTGTGATATCGTCATATGAAATACTCCTTTGACTATTGAAATAACAATTTGTCCATTCTCTATAATAGAAGAATATGTGCTTTTTATAAAGTGAAACTTTTTAGCATGGAAAGAGAGAGGGCTTACATTATAGTGGATGACTGTGACAAAATTGATGAAATTTCATGCCCATAGCAATCGTTTTTGCGGTATAATAAAAGCAACTCGAATTAAAAGGAGAGTGCCTTCATGGGAAAAGCAATTCAAGATAAAGATACACAATTAGTATATTTAAAAGAACGTTTAAATATGTTCATTGAAGTAATTGATACAATTGAACCTGAAGAAGTAGAATTAGAAGATGTAGATCGTCTTCTTGCAATGTTAGATGAATTAGAATTAAAATGTGAGCAATTTAAAAAAGACGAATAATATATTAAAAAGGCTACCAATTCCAATTTGGTAGCCTTTTTCTGTTCGGGTAATAGAAGGACGATAGAAAAAGAGGTATAATCAAGTTGTGAAAAATTTCATTTATGCTCTAATAGCGTGAAACAAATAAATAGCTAAAGAGCATAACAATTGAATTTTCAGCTCATAACGTTTTGGTAGCGTTCACAATTGAGGGGGAAGTAACAATGGAAAAGCTTCAAGAAAGCATGTATCAACTAATTGTTGAAACGTCAACGAACTTACCGAAAGATGTTCGTCGTGCGATTCAACAAGCGAAAGAGCGAGAAAATGCAGGGACTCGTTCTGCGATGGCACTTGGCACAATTACAAATAATATTAAAATGGCTGATGATAACATCTCGCCGATTTGCCAAGATACAGGGATGCCAACGTTTAAAATTTATACACCAGTTGGTGTGAATCAATTAAAGTTGAAGGAAGCTATCTATAATGCGCTTCAGCGGGCGACAAAAGATGGTAAACTTCGTCCCAATTCTGTTGATTCTCTTTTTGGAGATAATAGTGGAAATAATTTAGGACCAGGTACACCGGTGATTAAGTTTGAACAATGGGAAAAAGATTATATTGATGCACGTTTAATCCTAAAAGGTGGTGGCTGTGAGAATAAAAATATTCAATATAGCTTACCGTGTGAACTAGAAGGACTTGGACGAGCTGGCCGTGATTTAGAAGGGATTCGTAAATGCCTTCTTCATGCAGTATATCAAGCACAAGGGCAAGGATGTAGCGCTGGTGTAATTGGTGTTGGTATCGGGGGAGACCGCACATCAGGTTATGAATTGGCAAAAAATCAATTATTCCGTACATTAGATGATGTCAATCCAGTACCAGAGTTACAACATCTTGAAGAGTACGTATTAGAAAATGCGAATAAGCTTGGCATTGGTACGATGGGATTTGGCGGAGAAACAACTTTACTTGGTTGTAAAATTGGCGTCTATAATCGTTTGCCAGCTAGTTTCTATGTATCTGTTGCGTATAATTGCTGGGCATATCGTCGCCTTGGTGTGAAAATCCATCCTGAAACAGGAGACATTATGGATTGGCTATATCAAGAAGGTGAAGATACACTTCAGCATGAAGTACAAGAAAAAACAGAGCAACGTGAGATTGTATTACAAGCACCAATTACAGAAGAGCAAATTCGTGAACTTCGCGTTGGTGATGTTGTAACAATTAATGGCATGATGTATACAGGTCGTGACGCAATCCATAAGCATTTAATGGATAATGATTGTCCAGTAGATTTAAATGGACAAATTATTTACCACTGTGGTCCAGTTGTTGTGAAAGATGAAAATGACAATTGGCAAATTAAAGCGGCAGGTCCAACGACAAGTATTCGTGAAGAACCGTACCAAGGCGATATTATGAAGAAATTCGGTATTCGCGCTGTCATTGGAAAAGGCGGTATGGGTGCGAAAACATTAGCGGCTTTAGAAGAACACGGCGGTGTATATTTAAACGCAATCGGTGGTGCAGCGCAATATTATGCTGAATGTATTAAAGAAGTGAAAGATGTTGATTTCTTACAATTTGGTATTCCGGAAGCAATGTGGCATTTACGTATCGACGGGTTTAAAGCAGTTGTAACGATGGACTCTCATGGTAATAGCTTACATGCAGATGTTGATAAAACATCACTTGAAAAATTAGCTAGCTTTAAAGAGCCAGTATTTAAGTAAATAAAAAATGCATCTCGAATGATTCGAGATGCATTTTTTTGGTATATATAGAAAAACATGTTCAGCATGAAAGAATGTGTAGCAACAGAAACTACAAGTACGATTATATATGGAAAGGAGACTATTTATGAAATATAAATGGTTATATATCGGTCTCATTTTTTCAATTATGATGGCACTTGTTCCAGTTTCAGCACTGGCTTATACAAATACTCCACATAACTGGGGAATCCCGCGTCCTAAAAATGAAACAGTACCAGATGCAGGAAAGTTATATACAGATTTACTACAAAAAAATGGCGGGTTTTATTTAGGAGATACGAAGAAAAAAGATATTTATTTAACATTTGATAATGGATATGAGAATGGATACACAGGGAAAATATTAGATGTATTAAAAGAGAAAAAAGTACCAGCAACTTTCTTTGTAACGGGGCATTACATTAAAACACAAAAAGATTTATTGTTAAGAATGAAGGATGAAGGACATATTATTGGAAACCATTCTTGGAGTCATCCTGATTTTACAGCGGTAAATGATGAGAAACTTCGTGAAGAATTAACAAGTGTAACGGAAGAAATTAAAAAAGTAACTGGGCAAAAAGAAGTGAAATATGTACGTCCTCCGCGCGGTGTATTTAGTGAAAGAACGTTAGCTCTTACGAAAGAAATGGGCTATTATAATGTATTTTGGTCACTTGCATTTTTGGATTGGAAAGTGGATCAGCAAAGAGGATGGCAATATGCGCATAATAATGTTATGGCGATGATTCATCCAGGATCTATTTTATTACTTCATGCAATATCAAAAGATAATGCAGAAGCACTTGCGAAAATCATTGATGATTTGCGCGAGAAAGGGTATCATTTTAAAAGTCTAGATGACTTAGTAAAAGGCAATCAACCGTAAGCATGTATGCTTACGGTTTTCTCATGCTATAATGATGTGTAAAAAGGATGGGGAAACGTATGTGGAGCGAACATGTTACGTTAGAGTATCCGTATCATTTTGAAGAAGTATTAAAACGTTTATCTTTTGATCCTCTTAACGTCATTCAATTAGATGAGAAAGTTATTTATATCCCGCTTTGTATAGACGAGGAACAGGTTGTTGTTCGCTTACAAGGGATTGGTACTGTTCAAAATCCACAGTTTTGGATTTCTAGTCAGACAGGAGATCCAGAGAAAGTCATGAAACGAATGAGGGCCATTTTTCATTGGAATGAACCGTTTCAAGATATACAAAATCATTTTTTAAACACATCATTACGTCCACTATTTGAAACATATGCTTATACTCCAATTATTTTAGAATTTGATTATTTTGCTTGTCTGCTTCGCTGTATCATTCACCAACAAATAAATTTGAAATTTGCTACTGTGTTAACAGAACAATTTGTGAAACGGTATGGAACAGAGAAGAACGGTGTATTCTTTTTCCCCACTCCGGAAATAGTAGCAAATATTTCAATAGAAGAATTGAGAGAGCAGAAGTTTAGTCAGCGAAAGGCTGAATATATAGTAGGATTAGGTCGAAGTATTGTCAGTGGTACATTAAATTTAGCGAGTATAGAAAATGGGACGGAAGAAGACATTTCAGCACAATTGTTGCCAATTAGGGGAATTGGTGCATGGACAGTGCAAAACTTTTTAATGTTTGGGCTTGGACGGAAAAATATGTTCCCGAAAGCGGACATTGGGATTCAGCGTGCAGTGCAAGGTATATTTCAATTAGATGATAAACCTGATGATGCATTTTTAGAAAAAGTGAAACAAGAGTGTGAACCATACTGCAGTTATGCAGCGTTATATTTATGGAAAAGTATAGAGTAGAGGTGTAATAATGATACAAAAGCAACATGAGAGTAAGTTGGAAGTTGGTCAAACGTTTCCTGTGACAATTAAACGTCTTGGGATTAACGGAGAAGGCGTTGGTTATTTTAAGAGACAAGTTGTTTTTATTCCAGGGGCATTACCAGGAGAAGAAGTTGTTGCAGAAACAACGAAAATTCAGCGTGGCTTCGCTGAAGCGAAAGTGAAAAAAGTTCGTAAAGCTTCACCGCATCGTGTGAAAGCACCGTGTCCAGTATATGAGGAGTGTGGCGGTTGTCAGCTGCAACATTTAGATTATAAAGAACAATTGAATCAAAAGCGTGATATCGTTGTACAAGCATTTGAGAAGTACATGAAAAATAGTATGGAAGAGAAAATTCGCCCAACGCTTGGCATGGAAAATCCATGGCATTATCGTAATAAGAGTCAATTACAAGTGGGGCGTAAAGACGAAAAGGTTATTACAGGGCTATATAAACAAAACTCACATCAGTTAATTGATATCGCTCACTGTATGATTCAACATAAAGCAACGAATGAAGCGACAAAAGTTGTAAGACGTATTTTAGAAAAATTAAATGTTTCTATTTACAATGAGAAAAAACAAAAAGGTTTAGTACGCACAATTGTAACACGTACTGCAGTTCAAACAGGGGAAGTACAAGTTACACTTATTACAACAAAAGAAGAATTACCAAATAAAGAACAATTTATTGCAGAAGTACAAAAACAGATGCCAGCGGTTAAATCAATTATGCAAAATGTAAACTGGCGTAAAACATCTGTTATTTTTGGCGACAAAACATTTAAATTAGCTGGAAAAGAAGTCATTCAAGAAACACTTGGCGATTTATCATTTGAATTATCAGCACGTGCATTCTTCCAGTTGAATCCAGAGCAAACAGTTGTTTTGTATAATGAAGCGAAAAAAGCAGCTGCGTTAACAGGAAACGAGAAGATTGTGGATGCGTACTGTGGTGTTGGTACAATCGGTCTTTGGCTTGCAAATGATGCAGCGGAAGTACGTGGTATGGATGTAATTCCAGAAGCAATTGCAGATGCAAGAAAAAATGCAAAGCGTCACGGATTTACAAATACGAAATATGAAGCAGGTAAAGCTGAACAATGGTTACCGAAATGGGTAAAAGAAGGATGGCGTCCAGATGTAATTGTTGTCGACCCACCACGTACAGGTTGCGATGATAAATTACTGGAAACAATTTTAAAAGTGAAGCCGAAACAAGTTGTGTACGTGTCTTGTAATCCTTCTTCATTAGCACGTGATGTACAAGCATTAATGAAGAGCTATGAAGTGGAGTATGTGCAACCAGTTGATATGTTCCCGCATACAGCTCACGTAGAAAATGTAGTGAAGCTTGTTAGAAAGTAAAGTTTATTAATATTCCCTCATGGTATGAGGGAATATTTTCTATGAAGGAGAATATTATGCATAATTATAAATTAACGATTCAGTACGACGGCGCACGTTTTAAAGGATGGCAACGTCTCGGTAATAACGATAATACAATTCAAGGAAAAATCGAAAGTGTCATATCTGAAATGGTCGGAAAAGAAATTGAAATTATCGGTTGTAGTAGAACAGACGCTGGTGTACATGCTTTGAATCAAGTTGCTAACTTTCAAAGTGATGAGAAGTTAGTGGAACATAAAGTGAAAAAATATTTAAATCAATATTTACCTAACGATATTAGCATTACGAATGTGGAAGAAGTACATGATCGTTTCCATGCTCGTTACAATTCTAAAGCAAAAACATATCTGTATAAAATTTGGAATGAAGAGCATACAAATCCATTTATGCGTAAATACAGCATGCATGTGAATAAAAAATTAAATGTGAAAAGCATGAAAGCAGCTGCAAAACATTTAGTTGGTTCACATGACTTTACTGCTTTTTCAAATGCGAAATCAAAGAAAAAATCTATGGTTCGAGAAGTATATACACTTGATGTGATGGAAGAGGCAGGGTTTGTACAAATTAGAGTAAGTGGTAACGGCTTCCTTCATAATATGGTAAGAAAAATTGTCGGGGCATTAATTGAAGTTGGATTAGGACAATTAGATGCTGAAGCAATTCCAAACATTTTAGAGGAAAAGCAGCGCAATCAAATTAATTGTCTTGCTGAGGCAAGTGGGTTGTATTTAGAGAATGTTGAGTTTTAATGGCAAATAAAAAAATCGGGCTAAGTAGCTCGATTTTTTTAGTATTAAGAAGATTTTTCGTTTTTTATACGTAGCTTTAAATTCCAAAAAGCAGCAAGCATAATAGCTGCAAAGGAGCCAAAAATTGTTCCTAATAGCTTTGCATAAGGAGAGCTGCTTACATCGGCATTAATGAATAACATCATACAGAGCATGGCAGGGAAAAAGTATAAGTATTGTAATAACTTTAATTTTTTATCATTACTCATATATATAGCCCCTTTCTAGCATGTTATATGTTTATTGTAACATATTTTACCAAGTCATTTTTTCACTTGGAGACATGTTTATTTCATATGTGTAAATGCAGTTTTTTAATTCGATATTGTAAGTTTTGCCTACTTAATCCTAAAAATTTTGCAGCTTGTGAGATGTTGCCATGATTCTCTTTAAGAATTTGGTTAATGTAGTTCTTTTCCATTTTTTCTATTGTGTGTTTTAAAGTTTTAGGTGCATCAGTATTGTGATTAGTTAGTGCATGTTGCATATTGAATTCTGTTTTTATTCGTTCGCGAAAGCGAGTAGGAAGATGAAACGCTGTAATGATGGTTTCATCTTCTATCAAGTTCATGGAACCTTCAATTATATGTTCCAACTCCCGTACGTTTCCAGGCCAATCGTATGCATAGAAAAATTCTCTTACATTTACATCTACATCGGTTACGTTGAGCCCGAATTGAGTATTATATTTTTCAATAAAGTGCTGAACAAGAGCTGGAATATCTTCTTTTCTTTCACGTAAAGGCGGAAGACATAAAGTAACGACGCTTAATCGGTAATATAAGTCTTCTCTTAATCGATTATGTGCGATGGCTTCAAAGGGATCTTCATTGATAGTTGCTATAATGCGAACATCAATTTCTTTTTCGTGTGTACCTCCGATTCTTCGTATTGTTTTTTCTTGTATAGCCCGCAGCAACTTAGCTTGAAGTATTGGGCTTAATGAATTGATTTCATCTAATAACAAAGTTCCTCCGTTTGCTTCTTCGAATAAGCCTGATTTATCTATTGCTCCTGTAAAGGCACCTCGATTTGTACCAAATAGTAGGCTTTCCATTAAGGTATCAGGTATAGCGGCACAGTTTTGTGAAATAAAGGGTTTTGTTGAACGCTGACTTTCATTATGGATGCTTTGTGCAAATAGTTCTTTACCAGTGCCTGTTTCTCCTACTAGAAGTATGGAGGAAGATGTACGAATTACTCTTTTTCCTTCTGTAATGATTGATTGAATGGCTTCAGAATCACCAATTATGTGATCAAAGGTAAATTTAGTGCTTTGTTTTCGAGAAGGACCTATTTTTATCGTTTGCTTTAAGTTACTAATTTCTTTTGATATTTCAATAGCGCCTTTAATTTTTCCATTTTCTATTATAGGGAAAGTATCGTTAATCGTTGTAATTTCTTGTCCTTTATTGTTAAAATACGTTTGTTTTATATTTTTCTTTGTTTTTCCAAATTTTAATGCCTCTATAAGAGTACTATTTTTATTTTCCTCAAATGCGAATACTTCTAAAGGACTTTTATATAGCACATCTGAGCGCTCCATTGATTCAATTTCCATCATTTTGCGGTTATAGATAATCGTCTTACTTTCCTCATTAATAATATGAATTCCGATGTCGAGTTCATTGAGTAAAGTTTCATATAGCATATTCATTTCAATGATCTGTTTTAAATTAATTTCTTCTGTACGCATAGATTATCTTCTCCTCATTCCACCCTATGAAGACTGACTTTTTATAATTTTATTAAAATTCTTATAAAATCGCAAAAATTTTTTGCTATTTTCCTTTTAAAATCTCTGAAATGATAGAAAAATTTTGCGGTTATGAAGTTTTTTTTTTGAGAAACCTTCATTTTAAATAGGAATTGGAGATTGGTACGCATTTTGCATAAATAATAATTGATATATCTAAAGGAGGGATATGCAACGTTTCAGTACCAACTAATAAGAAGGAGGAGTGTATAAAGTGAAGACGGTTATAGAATGCGTGTATAGTCCTTGTTACGGGAAAGTAGAGAAGTTATTTGTTACGGAAAGTTCTTACGTATATGAGTGGGAGAAATTAGCATTAATTGAAACAATAGATAAACAGAAAGTAGAAATTAAGATAGGGATCAGTGGTTATATTGAATCATTAGAAGTAGTAGAAGGACAAGCTATTGCTGATCAAAAGTTATTAATAACAGTAAGGGATGACCTTTTAGTAACAGGCAGTGATTAATGTAAGTGACGTGTATTTTTGCTCTTTTAAATCA
Organism: Bacillus cereus group sp. MYBK108-1; assembly: GCF_051917185.1. Lineage (NCBI taxonomy): Bacteria > Bacillati > Bacillota > Bacilli > Caryophanales > Bacillaceae > Bacillus > Bacillus cereus group sp. MYBK108-1. The sequence goes on along the minus strand of NZ_JBQAHZ010000011.1, from coordinate 45,349 downwards.
TTATTTTTACGGTGAATAATTTTAAAAACGCTTACATTAAATGGGTTTACAAAGTGAAAAGGGGGGATTTATATGATGAATCAAAATCAAGGATTAAAAAGAGAATTGAAAAGCAGGCACATATTTATGATTGCACTTGGAGGCGTTATTGGTACCGGTCTTTTTTTAGGATCTGGGTATACAATTCATGAAGCTGGGCCTGGAGGAGCGATTGTAGCATATCTTGTTGGAGGATTTGTTATGTATTTAACGATGCTCTGTCTTGGAGAGTTAGCTGTTGCAATGCCTGACGCAGGATCTTATCAAACGTATGCGACAAAGCATATTTCTCCTGCAGCAGGTTATGTAGTTGGATGGATGTCATGGTTAAACTGGTCAGCTACGATAGGGATTGAACTAATTGCAGTTAGTATTTTAATGAAACGATGGTTTCCTGATGTACCTTCATGGATTTGGTGCGTAGTGTTTGCGGTACTCCTCTTTGCTATTAATGCGTTATCTTCAAGAAGTTTTGCGGAAGTTGAATTTTGGTTTGCAAGTATTAAAGTAATTACGATTATTGCATTTATTATTTTAGGCGGGGCAGCAATGTTTGGTTTTCTAGATATGAAAGGAAATGAACCAGCGCCGATGTTCTCTAGTTTTACTGATTATGGTGGATTGTTCCCCAATGGATTATCAGCCATTTTAATTACGATGATTGCAGTTAATTTTTCTTTCCAAGGAACAGAATTAGTTGGTATTGCAGCAGGTGAGAGTGAAAATCCAGAGAAAACAATCCCGAAGGCAATTAACAATACAGTTTGGCGTATACTTGTTTTCTTTGTACTATCTATTTTTATTCTTGCTGGACTATTCCCTTGGCAACAAGCGGGAGTAATTGAAAGTCCATTTGTAGTTGTATTTGATAAAATTGGTATTCCTTATGCAGCAGATATTATAAATTTTGTTATCATTACAGCAGTGCTATCCGTTGCTAATTCAGGGTTATATGCAACTTCTCGTATGCTATGGTCTATGTCTAATCAAGGAATGATTAGTCCGATTTTTGGTAAGTTATCTAAAAACGGTGTTCCTATTTATGCATTGATTGTAAGTACAATTGTAGGTTGCCTTTCATTACTATCAGGTATTTATGCGGAAGATACAGTTTATTTATGGCTACTTTCTATTGCCGGGTTCGGGGCGATATTAGTTTGGGCATCTATTGCTCTATCTAACTTATTAGCTAGAAGGTCATACATAAAGCAGGGCGGGGATGTGAAAGAATTGAAATTTAAAACACCATTGTATCCATTTGTACCACTTCTTGCGTTAGTATTAAATTTAACAGTAATCGTTGGAATGGCCTTTATTCCAGAACAAAGAATGGCATTGTATTGTGGTATTCCATTTATGATTGTTTGTTTACTGTTTTACCGTGCGACAAGAAATAAGGCACGTAAAATAGAACATATTGAAAAGACAAATACGACGGAAGTAGAGAGCTTATAATATGAATTAATTTGGAGACTGTAAGATTTGTAAACAGTCTCTTTTTTTGTGAAAATAAAGCTGGAAACATACTACGTATGTAAAGGGGAATTAGCGATGAATGAAAAAGTTTCACAGCTATTAGAGCAGATTGATTTACGAAAAGATGAGTTACTAGAGCTTACAAAGAATTTAATTCGTTTTGAAACACCAGCACCGCCGGCGAGAAATACAAATGAGGCACAACAATTTGTTGCAGAGTTTCTAAGAGAACAAAATTTTAGTGTTGATAAATGGGATGTATATCCTAATGATCCGAACGTTGTTGGTGTGAAAAAAGGGGCAAAAAGTGACTCATATAAAAGTCTTATTATTAATGGTCATATGGATGTAGCTGAAGTGTCAGCAGATGAGGCGTGGGAAACGAATCCATTTGATCCATTTATAAAAGATGGCTGGTTAGTTGGACGTGGCGCAGCAGATATGAAAGGTGGGCTGGCTGGAGCGCTATTTGCCATTCAACTTTTACAAGAAGCTGGTATTGAATTACCTGGAGATTTAATCTTTCAATCAGTAATAGGAGAAGAAGTTGGAGAGGCAGGTACACTTCAATGCTGCAGGCGAGGTTACGATGCTGATTTTGCAGTAGTAGTGGATACGAGCGATTTACATATGCAAGGACAAGGCGGTGTCATTACTGGATGGATTACAGTGAAAAGTCCGCAAACGTTTCATGATGCAACGCGCAGACAAATGATCCATGCCGGAGGATGTTTATTTGGAGCGAGTGCGATTGAAAAAATGATGAAAATTGTGCAAAGCTTACAAGAATTAGAGCGCCACTGGGCAGTTATGAAAACATATGAAGGCTATCCATCTGGAACAACAACAATTAATCCAGCTGTTATTGAGGGTGGAAGACATGCAGCTTTTATTGCGGATGAGTGCCGGTTATGGATAACAGTGCACTTTTATCCGAATGAAACACATGAACAAATAATAAAAGAAATTGAAGAGTATATTGGAAAGGTGGCAGCTGCCGATCCATGGTTAAGTGAAAATCCGCCACAATTTAAGTGGGGCGGAGAATCAATGATTGTGGATCGTGGCGAAATTTTCCCTTCTTTAGAAATAGATAGTGAACATACAGCTGTAAAAACGCTTAGCTCAGTACATGAATCAATTCTTTCTAAAAATGCAATTTTAGATATGTCTGCAACGGTAACGGATGGTGGTTGGTTTAGTGAATTTCATATTCCAGCGATTATATATGGACCAGGTACATTAGAAGAAGCACATTCTGTAAATGAGAAAGTTGAAGTTGAACAGTTAATTGAATTTACAAAAGTGATAACAGCATTTATATATGAATGGTGCCACACGGAAAAATAGATTTGTACAGTAAAATCGTACGAGTATGTATACTTGTACGATTTTTTATTGAACTATTTCAGTGTTGAATATAAACAACTGAAATAGTTCTTTATTTTTCTATGTCTTTCGTTTCATTTCAATTAATTTCTCTTTCGCTAATTCAACGGCAATCGCATCATCTAAATAGCCAATTGGAAAGAGATAGTCGGGAATAATATCTGTCGATAATATGAAATAAAGTAATGCGCTCCCAAGAACTGCACGTTCTTCTTTTGAAATGGTTTCATTACAAAATTGTTGATACATATCTGTTAATTGTTCAATAAAAGGACCAGCACTATCAATTTGCTCTAATTTGCTTGCAAAACTGTCATGAATACGTTTTTCGCCTTCTGTTGTCTGGGCATAGCGTTCGTAATTTTCGAGTTCTTGTTTTACGCGAGTTGTAGTGTAATCGAAATCGAATAAGTTAGAGGATTGCAGAGTTTGCTGAATGGTATCAAGAGATGTGTACATATCCGTCTTTTCTTTATTAATGTGAGGAGAATCAGGATACATTTCATCAAATAACAATTGGGGTGGAACTTGCAGACATTCTGCGAATTTTTGTAGGTGTTTTTGTTTTGGCGGTTGTTTACCATTCATAATTCTTGAGATTGTTGCAGGATCAATATTTGTAAGCATTCCGAGTTGGCGCATAGATAAGGCACGTTCTTTTAAAAGTTTTTTTATTAATCTACTAAGCCGCTCATTTGGATTTTCTTTAGGCATAGCGAAGGCACTCCTTTTTATTGTTGAAAAAATGTTGAGCATTTATTACATGTATATGAAACAGACAGGCACAGTTGCTCAACATTTTCATAAGATGCATGGAAAAGTGAGGAAAAGGGGTGGCTATTTATGAGTACGGCAGGTCTATTTTCAATTTTTTTAATCGGGATTGCTTCTAATTTAGATAATGCAGGTGTTGGGATTGCATATGGCATTCGTAAAATTAGAATTTCGTGGTTCAACAATTTTATCATCGCATTTTTTGGGTTTTTATTTACTTTATTAGCTGGATTTTTTGGGAACTGGATTGCGTTATTTATTTCAGAGTTTACAGCAAACCTGATTGGAGCAATCGTTTTAGGGATAATCGGGGTGTTTATTTTGTGCCAGCCTTTCTTGGGGCAAAGAAATACCGTAGGCTCTAAAGATGGTAATGTACTTATGGGAATTTTACGTAATCCAGAAAAAGCAGATTTTGATGGTTCTAAAACAATTAGTTTTTCAGAAGCAATTGTATTAGGGATTGCGTTGTCTATTAATAATATTGCAGGTGGATTTGATGCTGGAGTAACAAACCTGAACCTTTGGCTTACAGCAACTATTTCAGGGGTGTTTAGTTTTATTTGTATTAGTAGTTTTGCGTATGTAGGGAAACGATTTTTAGCAGAATACTTAGGAAAGTGGGCGACAGTTATCGCAGGAGTGTTATTAATTCTTATTGGGATTGATCAGTTGTTGTAAGGAGAGTAGAAAACAAGGTTCGAGTATTTCCTTGGAAATACAGCAAGAGATTGCATATATCGACGTACTTTTCTCCATACTAATACGGATTTCTTTTAAGAAAGGGGGATTTGTATGGGACGCGGGAAAGCATTTGATCATAAGAAAAAAGGGCATGATCATCAACCACCTAAAGGTGCGTTCATTCATAAAGATGTAAATGAACATACTTTGGAAGAGGAAGAGCTACCAGTAAATATTGAGGCGTATAAAAATAGTTTAAAAAAACATTAAAAGCACCTACATAGGTGCTTTTTTACCGTATATCTTCAATTAATTGTTCGGATTCTTCATGCATACTGTACTCACTTAATACTTGAATGCAAAGCCACTTTAATTCCTCAATCGTATGCTCAAGTTCTTCAGGAAGCACATGATAAATGTCTTCAAGTCCCATCCCGAAATGAATAAGTTCAAGTACTTGATCATCGATGTTCCGATCCATTAATAATTCAAGTACTTCTAAATTGAATATGTATCGGTGAGCTTCGTCGAGTGAAACAACTTTTAACTTCAAGCTTTCTACAATACTCAATATAAAAAGAAGGATTGTTTTTTCAAGAACAGGTTGTTTTCCCATTTGAAATATTAGTTTCATCTTTCACACCTCCACATATAGCGCTAGGTTGTACTATATTATTCAGGAGGGGGGAACAAATATGCATGATATAGAGAAACTTTCAGCACTGTTTTTGTAAGAGTATTGATAACTGACAAAAGTGAGGTTTTGGCGAAATAAAAAATCCTGCTAGTATAGCAGGATAACTCGCGATTAAAAAATGCTCCAACCTTCTTGAGCAGAAAGAAGTTCAAGAATTTTAAAACCGGCAATACTATTTCCGTTTGCATCTAAAGCTGGTCCGAAAATACCGATTCCCATGTCTCCTTTTACGCAGCCAAAAATACCACCGGCTACACCACTTTTTGCAGGAATACCAACACGAATTGCAAATTCACCAGATTCGTTATACATACCACATGTGACCATAAATGTTTTGCAAATTTTTGTAATATGTTTAGGGATGATTTGTTTCTTTTTATATGGATCATATCCATCCATTGCAAAAATTAAGCCGATACGTGCTAAATCGATGCAGTTTACTTCAACTGCGCATTGACGAGTATATAAATCCATAAGTTCTTCAATATCACAATCGATAATTCCGTTTTGTTTCATATAATAACAAAGTGAACGGTTTAGGTAAGCTGTCTCTAGTTCTGAATCGGCAACTTTAGAGGAATAATTAATAGTAGGATTATCTGTTATTTCACGTACAAAATGAAGAATACGTTCCATTTTTTCCTCGTTATCTTTTCCTGCTAACATGCTTGTAATAGCTAATGCTCCTGCATTTATCATTGGATTAAGGGGTTTGGACGGACTTGTCGTTTCTAACTTAATAATAGAATTAAATGGGTCACCCGTTGGTTCCATTCCAACTTTAGAAAATACATATTCTTCACCACGGTCTAAAAGGGCAAGGGCAAGTGTAATTACTTTGGAAATACTTTGAAGAGTAAATAGTGTTTGTGAGTTGCCTGCATGGATATATTCTGTTTCTTTATGGAAAATGGCAATCCCTAAATCGTCTGGATTTGCATTTCCTAGTTCGGGGATATAAGTAGCAAGTTTTCCTTTTTTTGTATATGGTTTTACTTGTTCTAACAACTGTTGTAAGTTGTTTGTTTCAATGCACTGCATAGTACCAACGCTCCTATTTTGAATTAACTAAGTTTACTTTTCCCGATATGCTCGGAAATAAATAATAACATGAAAAAGTGGAATGATAAAACGAAAGTTCAATGTGCTATAATAGGTCTTTCGTTTCGAGTATTCTGTATTTTAAAAAGGAGAATTTTCCTTTTATATAACAGTTTGGAAATAGGAGATTTATCCATAAAAAGTTCGGAAATAAAAACTACACATCTATACAACTATATGTTATTATGGTTATGTAATAGAAAGCGTTTTCTAAAGCGTACTTATAATGATAACGATTTCATAAATTAAATTAGGGGGAATTAAAATGTTGCAGTTTTTACAACGTATTGGTAAAGCTTTAATGCTTCCGATCGCAGTACTACCAGCAGCAGGATTATTGCTTCGTTTAGGGCAACCAGATGTATTTGATATTCCTGTTATGGCACAGGCCGGCGCAGCAGTTTTTGATAACTTAGCACTTATTTTTGCAATTGGTATTGCAATAGGTCTTTCAGTGGATGGTAGTGGTGCAGCAGGTCTTGCAGGTGCAATTGGTTATCTTGTTATGAAAAATAGTATTGATGCACTTAGCAAAGGGTATTCAACTGCTGAATTACAAGGTAAATTAGGTAAAGTCCAAGATTTAATAGGTAATAGCGCAAATGTAGATCCATCTAAGCTTGCGGATACAATGACACAAGTATCTAAGGCTGCTGAATTATCGACTAAAGTAGATATGAAAGTTTTAGGTGGTATTATTGTTGGTGTTATAGCAGGACTTCTTTATAATAAATTCCATAAGATTAAACTTCCAGAATGGTTAGGTTTCTTTGCTGGAAAACGTTTCGTTCCAATTGTTACATCAGTTGTGATGCTGATATTAGGAATTCTATTTGCACAAATTTGGCCAACAATTCAAAATGGTATTGATGCATTAGCTCATGGAATTGTTAATTTAGGTGCAATTGGTTCAGGATTATTTGGTTTATTAAACCGTTTATTAATCCCAATTGGTTTACACCACGTAATGAACACATACTTCTGGTTTGTATTTGGGGACTTTACAAATGCAGCAGGTAATGTTGTTAATGGTGATATTGCTCGTTTCCTTGCAGGTGACAAAACAGCAGGTATGTTTATGACTGGTTTCTTCCCAGTTATGATGTTCGGTTTACCAGCAGCATGTTTCGCAATGATTGCAGCTGCTAAACCAGAAAAGCGTAAAGCAGTTACTGGTATGTTAGCTGGTCTAGCATTAACTTCATTCTTAACTGGTATTACAGAGCCTATTGAATTCTCATTCATGTTCTTATCACCAGTATTATATGGTATTCATGCTGTACTAACAGGTCTTTCTTTATTCATTACAACATCACTTGGCATTCATGATGGTTTCTCATTTAGTGCCGGTGCAATCGATTATGCTTTAAACTTCGGTATTGCAACAAAACCAGTCTTACTAGCAGGTATCGGTTTAATTTACGCAGCAATTTATTTCATAGTATTCTACTTCTTAATTAAGAAGTTCGATTTAAAAACTCCTGGTCGTGAAGATGACGATGAGTTAGTTGAAGATGGTGATGCACCAGTTGCAGGTTCAATTGGTGAAACTTACGTAGCAGCTTTAGGCGGAAAAGAAAACTTAACAGTTATTGATAACTGTGCAACACGTCTACGCTTACAAGTAAAAGATGCTGGTCAAGTAAATGAAGCAGCATTAAAACGTGCTGGTGCAAAAGGTGTTATGAAATTAAGTAATACTAGTGTACAAGTTATCGTAGGTACAAATGTTGAATCTGTTGCCGATGATATGAAAAAACACGTATAAATAATGAGATAAGAGGATGTCCCAAAAGATTGATAACATCAATTTTTTAGAGGATATCCTCTTTTTTTGTTAATAATTTAATGGGAATCTTACTTTTGTAAATTTTCTTTTTCTTTTTTGTGCATATAGGTTGGTAATATGTGCAGTGCGTGATAAAGTAGGGATGATATAGAATGGATTATCCATAATCTACTAAAACGAATCTTTAGTAGAGGAATTAAATTATTGGTGAGTAAGGGGAAAAAAGCAATTATGGATCAGGAAAAAAGTAATGCGAATGGGAAAGCACATCGGCCGATTGTATACATAAAAAGAACAATCATTCTCGTCTTACTATTATCACTTGTATATTTCATGTATACAAAAATTGTTGCGCATAATAAGAAAGAAGAAACTTTAAAAGCGGCAGCAGAAATGAAGAAACAAGAAGAGTTAAAAAAGAAAGAAGAAAAAAAGAAACAAGAAGTACAGAAGCAAAAACAAAAAGAGCAGGAAGAACAAATGAAGCAAGCGCAAGCAGCGGAGAAACCTGCTGAAGGACCACCTCAAGAAATTAATGAAAACGCTCAATTGGACCAGTATTTACAAAACGCAGGATTTAGCGGGACAGCTGTTATTGTGAAGAACGGAAAAGTTCTTCTGAATAAAGGGTACGGTATGGCAAATAAAGAGCAGCAAGTACCGAATAATTCAGAGACGACTTTTTATATTGGTTCTATTTCAAAGGCGTTTGTAGCAACTGCTATTATGCAATTGAAAGATCAAAATAAATTACAAGTAGAAGATACTGTTGCGAAGTATATTCCAAATTTTCCACAAGGTAATAATATTCAGCTAAAACATCTATTAACACATACATCAGGGATTCCCGAATATGAGCAGGGAAAAGAAGATATTTCTCATGAAGAACTGATAAAGCGGATAGGAAATCAAAAGCGTATTGGTGGTCCAGGAGAGAAGTGGAAGTATTCTGATTCGAACTACTCTATACTTGCTTATATTGCAGAGAAGGTAAGTGGGCAGTCACTCGAAGAATATATTAAACAACATATTTTTGCTACTGCCGGTATGAAACATTCTGGCTTTGGCACAGCGTTAGAACAAACAAGATTCCCATCAACGGGTTATAAAATAGTAAATAATAATATGACAACACCTAATATTCCGAGCATGTCACAACTATATGGTTGTGGTGATATATACACAAGTGCGCATGATTTATATTTATTTAACGAAGCACTATTCTCTGGAAAATTAATTTCAAAAGAGAGTTACGATCAAATGTTTACGGGTGGAAAAAAGGATTACGGGTTTGGATGGTACGTAGACCCAGGAAGCTATTCGAATCATGGTGTAATGCCAGGTTGGAATTGCTTAAACGGATTTAGTAAAAATGGTAGTGTATATGTTGTTTTATTATCTAACATTCAAAATAACATTAAATCATTTGGTAAAGTGAATAATGACATTTATTCGATATTGCGGAATATTGAAGTGTAAGAAACTATCCTTTTGGATAGTTTTTTTTATGCTCTGAAACAAATATTTCTTTTAGAAAATGTATGTCTTACCTATCACAAAAATATCCATTTTGTATACATTAAGATGTATGGATGTAAAATTTTATAATCTAAAAATAATAGGAGGAGAAGTGTATGTGTCTGTTCAGAAAATATTGGCATAAATTATCAAGATTGTTTAATAGACAATTAGATTATTTTTTAGATAATAAGTTATTGCCTGCTGTGGAAAGACTTTTATTTTCACAAAACTTCGCGAGATTTATTCAAAGAAACTCTAAGCAAGCTACGGAAGAAGTTATTGAATCAAGTAGATTTCAATCTATTATTTGTAACATTTTAAAAGAATGCAATACATCACCTTTTAAAGAAATTGCAAAGCAGTATTTAGGTAAAAGCGTAGAGATTACGGTGACAGTTGGACAATTAACAGGTGTTATTGTAGCAGTTGGTGATGACTTTTTAACATTGCAAGAAGGAATAGGAACTGAAGTTTTATTACCATTTACAAGTATTATATCAATTAAAGAAGCTTAAGAAAGGAGAGTTATATATGTTATTTACTGATGAATTACGTAACCATGTTGGAGAACTAGTGCAAGTTGTGACAGCTGTAGAAATCATTGTAGGCGTTCTTTTATCTGTGACGGATGGGGCAGTAATTGTTCGTACTTCTCCTTCTTATGGACCACCAGAAGATGTAGTTGTGCGTATTCCTATTATTGCTTATGTTCGCTTGGAAGGGTAAGAGTGATACAAGTATGAGAGTGTCAGTTGTTATTCCAGTGCATAATGAAGCAAGTACTTTATCAAAAGTTTTAGTAGAGGTAAGAAAGCTCGAACCATATGAAGTTATCATAGTAGATAATGGATCTACAGATGGGACGAAGGAAATAGCATTACAGCATAATTGCCGTGTGATTTATTATAGAGATTCTCTTGGTAATGATGTGGGACGGGCAATTGGTGCTAGAGAAGCAAAAGGTGAAATTGTCTTATTTTTAGACGGTGATATCGTCATGAGAAGTGAAGAATTATATCCTTTTATTAAAGGAATACAGCAAGGACATCAAATTGTTTTGAATAACTTAACATGGTCTGTTTATTTAAAAGTACGACCGCATTATACGACGGTTGGAAAATATATGTTAAATCGTTATTTGAACAAGAAAGAGTTTGTTGTAGGATCTTTAATTGCAATACCACATGCGATAAGTCGTAAAGTGATTGAAAAACTGGGGTGGTGGAATTTAGCAGATCCAGCATTATTTCAAGCGATGGCGATGTCTAGAGGAGTAGATATTTCTGATATGGCTTCAGTTGATGTCATCTACACAAATAAAGTTCGACCTGTGCATACTGGTACATCACCTGGCTCTCCTTATCCGAAAGCGACTAGTCGTATTATGGGTGATCATTTGCGAGCTTTACAATACGTAATCGAAACATATGGTAAACGCGGTGGTTTTTCAGAGAACAATAGAGATAGAGAGTTTGTAGGAAAGTATAAACCAGTTTTATTACAAAAGAATAAAGCGAAATATAGTGCCATTATCCCAGTATCAGAAGAGAAAATAACCATAAGGTCTGTTATAAAAGAAGTGAAAGAAGCAGGTGTAGATGAAATTATAGTTGTCGCGAATGGAGCAGGTGTTGAGACTGTTAAACAGGCAAAGCTAGAGAATGTTATTGTCGTTGAATTTACGAAGGCGCTTGGACATAATGTAGCACGAGCAATAGGTGCCATGCATGCTACGGCAGATATTTGTTTATTCGTTGATAGTGATCTTGTTATTCCAGCAAAAAAACTTACTCTATTTTTACATGCTGTTGAAGATGGAAATGACGTGGTGTTAAATGATTTACAATGCTTATTAGATATGTTTCATCCAGCAGATCCAATTAGTATGGGAAAATACTTTGTGAATTTGATAGCGAAACGACCAGATTTATGGAATAACTCACTAACTGCTGTACCACATGCCATTCATAAGAAGGTAATAGAGAAAATAGGATATGATTCCCTTATCATTCCGCCATTAGCACAAGTGAAAGCTATTTTAGAAGGATTCTCTATTACAACAGTAGAGTTAGTAGATGTTATAAAAACAAATCGAGTACGTCCAGAGCAACATGAATTTGTAAATGGGCGTATTTCAGCGTTTGATCGTATTTTCGGTGATCAACTTGAAGCGGTTGCGTATTTATTACAATGTACGGACGAACGTGGTGGTTTTACAGATGGAGATAGAGATAGAGATGTAATTCAACAATTGAGAAGGGAAGAAGAGAATACAAATGAATAGTAGTAAAGTAGCTATTATTGGGCTAGGGTATGTTGGCCTTCCTTTAGCGGTACATTTTGCAGAAAGAGGGCATACAGTACTTGGATTAGATAAAGATATTAGAAAAATAGACTCAATTATAAAAGGAGAAAGTTATATTCCGGATGTTTCTTCTAAAGAGTTACAAAGTTTATTGACGAAAAAAAAATTAACAGTAAATACACCGGATCAAGGCATTGCTGATTTTCAAAATAGTGATTATGTTATTGTCACTGTCCCGACTCCAATTAATGAACAAAGAGAACCAGACTTAAGTGCCCTCATTTCAGCTTCGCATTATATACAACAAAACCTTCAAAGAGGACAAACCTTCATTTTTGAAAGCTCCACATATCCAGGCACACTTGAAGAAGTCATCCTACCTATTATTTCTCAAAATGGTAAAAAGGTAGGGGAAGATTTCTATATCGGATATTCCCCTGAGAGAATTGATCCAGCAAATAGTCAATATTCAGTTCAAGCTATTCCAAAAGTTATTAGTGGACAAACAGAAAAGTGTAAACAAAAGGTACAGGATTTATATAGTACCATTTTTGACGAAGTTGTACCTGTTAGCTCTCCGAAAGTAGCAGAGATGTGCAAGCTATTTGAAAATATTCAGCGCTTAGTTAACATTTCTTTAGTAAATGAACTAAACACACTATGTGAAAGTTTAGGCATTGATTTTTATGAGGCCATTGAAGCGGCATCTACAAAACCATTTGGGTTTACTCCGTATTGGCCAGGGCCAGGGATAGGGGGACACTGTATTCCCGTAGACCCTTTATATTTTCAATGGAGAATAAAAAAGAATGGGGCAATTAGTCAATTAATTGAGGCTGCACATATAATTAATGAAGAAATGCCAGAGAAAATGGTCCGGAAAGTAAAAAGTGTGGTGCAATTACCTGCAACGGTGTTAATTGTAGGGATTGCGTATAAAAAAGATGTAAATGATTTGAGAGAATCACCAGCGTTACCGATTATTCAATTATTAAGAAATCAAGGATACGAGATAGAATATCATGATCCTTATATTTCTTCCGCAGAAATTGGAGATAAGGTGTACCAATCTGTTTCTTTAGATGAAGAAAAAGTTAAAAAAGCGGATTGTATTTTAATTTTAACGGATCATTCTAATATTGATTGGAAGCTTTTTAAAGGAATGGATCGAGTAATAGATACACGCGGGATTGTAAAGAAGGTGAGTAAATGAGTAAGAAATGTTTAATTACAGGTGGGGCCGGATTTATCGGGTCGCATTTAGCTGAAGAGTTGATGAGAAGAGGTTATGAGGTCACTGTTGTGGATAACTTTTATAAAGGTAAAAATAAGTACCATAAAGAGTTAATGAAAGAAATCCGTGTTATTCCAATAAGTGTTTTAGATAAAAATTCTATTTATGAATTAGTAGATCAGCATGATGTCGTGTTTCATTTAGCAGCAATTTTAGGTGTGAAAACAACAATGGAAAAAAGTATAGAGCTCATAGAAACGAATTTTGATGGGACGAGAAATGTTTTACAAGCAGCGTTAAAAGGAAAGAAGAAAGTAGTTTTTGCTTCTACTTCAGAAGTATATGGTAAGACCAAGCCGCCTTTCTCTGAAGAGGGAGATCGATTGTACGGGGCAACTTCTAAAATTCGTTGGAGTTATGCAGTTTGTAAAACGTTGGAAGAGACATTATGTTTAGGGTACGCATTAGAAGGTTTACCAGTAACGATTGTTCGATACTTTAATATTTATGGTCCAAGAGCGAAAGATGGTCCATATGCAGGAGTAATCCCGCGATTTATCCGCGCGGCACTGCAAGGAGAAGACATTCTCGTATATGGAGATGGAAAGCAGACACGTTGTTTTACGTATGTAAGTGATGCGGTAGAGGCAACGATTCGGGCAATGGATGAGAAGGTAAATAGTGAGATTATTAATATAGGTTCTGAGAATGAAAAGAGCATAAAAGAAGTAGCAGAAGTAATTAAAAAATTAACGAATTCTTCTTCGAAGATTGTACAAGTGCCTTTTGAAGAAGTATATCCTCATGGTTTTGAAGAAATTCCAAATAGAAGACCAGATGTAACAAAATTAAAAGAGCTTGTTCAATTTCAGGCGAAAGTAACGTGGGAAAACGGATTGAAGGAAACAATTAAGTGGTTTCGTGAACAAAACAATGGCTAAGTCATTATCTGTTATTATTCCTGCATGTAATGAGGTCGATACGATTTCAGACGTTATTCAATCGGTAAGACCATTAAATCCAGTAGAAATCATTGTAGTAGCAAACGGTTGTAATGATGGAACAGAAGATGTTGCAGATCGTTTAGGGTGTAAAGTAATCAAGCATACAGAGCTACTAGGGAACGATGTTGGACGTGCAGTAGGCGCAAAACATGCGATAGGTGATGTATTACTATTTATAGATGGTGATTTTGCTATTCCAACTTCAAAATTAAAATTATTCCTTAATCCGATTTTATACGATCAGGCAGATGTAGTTTTAAATAATTTGGATGCATTATTTTTAAAAAGGCAAAAAACCACTTCTATTACAGTATGGCGCCAAATATTAAATGCAATGTTAGAGCGTGAAGAATTAAAAATGAATTCTTTATTAGATGTACCTCATGCGCTGACGAAAGAAGTCGTTCAAAGCATCGGATATGAATGTTTTGTTAATCCTATTGTGGCTCATTTACGCCTAGTTCAAAGTAAATGGAGAATTAGTCGTCATTGTGCTATTGACGTTATTACGCCGAATAAATTTCGTCCATTCCAGCATGCTGCATATGGGACAAATCTTTCCCAATCTGAAAAAAGAATGATAGGTGATCATATAGAAGCAGTAGCAGAACGGATATTAAGCAGTGATGAGCGCGGAGGATATTATGATGGAAATAGGAAAAGGGATAGTGTCTATCATACTTTAAGTTTTGAAGAGTTTTATCAAGGGTGGGGTGTTACATCTGATTTCTATAAAGGAAAGCAACTATCGGTTGTTATTCCCGTACAAGATGAAGAGAAAACAATTGGAAACGTTATAGAAGAGCTTCGCAAAATTGAACCCTTCGAAATTATCGTTGTCGTAAATGGTTCGTCAGATAAAACGAAAAAAATTGCAAAAGACAAAGGGGCAACGACAATTGTATATAAAGAAGCACTCGGAAATGATGTGGGGCGCTCACTTGGAACGTATTTTGCAAAAGGAGAAATTGTGTTATTTATAGATGGCGATTTTGTTATTCCAGCGAGTGAGCTATATCCTTTTGCGAAAGCTATTGCAGATGGAACAGATGTTGCATTAAATGATCTAAATCATTATTTAGATTTAAGAGTACCGCTTCATCTTGTAACTGCATTTAAATATGCATTAAATTTAGCTTGTGATAGAAAAGATCTAGGCGTAGGCTCTCTTATCGCTGTACCGAATGCGTTTAGCCGTAAGTGTTTGAAAGAAATTGGGTATAGATCTTTACTGGCGCCGTGTGTAGCCCAAGTGAAAGCTATTCTTTCAGGATTTGAAGTTGCATGTGTAAGTCGTGTTGAGGTCGATAAGATGAACCGTATTCGTCCCAGTGAACATTTTGCTAAAATAGGTCATCCACCAGCTGTACTTCGAATTATAGGTGATCATATAGAAGGACTAGATCAAATAATTGCATTAACAGACAATCGTGGCGGATTCTATGATGGCAATAGAAAAAGAGATGTTTTATAGAAGTAACAAAAAAAGTGTACAACATGTGTACACTTTTTTGTTCTGTTATAAAAACTATAACAGATTAGGAGATAAGAGTATTACAGCTCTACAATGGGTATTGTTCTTATATTACAAAATAGGACTCGTATATAAGGATACCAAAAAAATACAATTAAGGAAAGGGTTAATTTTAAAGACTTTTAAATGAAGTTAACACTATATATATAGTAGTTTGCTCAACATTTCACAAACATGTCACAACTATTTCGTTCACTTTCGTAAAAAAGTAGTATTCTAAGTGTGTAAGCTGTTATATAAAAAATCTTAGTCCTGTACTAATCAAAAATGGAGGAGATTAGGATGACTCAAGTATTAGAAAATGTTAAAAACGCATGGGAAAACTTTAAAGGTGAAAAATGGAAAGCAGAGATTGATGTTCGCGATTTCATTTTAAATAATGTAAACGTTTTCGAAGGGGACGAATCTTTCTTAGCAGAAGCAACTGAAGCAACGAAACAACTTTGGGATCAAGTAATGGATTTAACAACGAAAGAACGTGAAAACGGTGGCGTTCTTGATATGGATACAAAAATTGTTTCTTCTATTACATCACATGACCCAGGATACTTAAATAAAGATATTGAAAAAGTAGTCGGTTTCCAAACTGATAAACCATTTAAACGTTCTTTACAACCATATGGTGGTATTCGTATGGCAGAACAAGCTTGTGAATCTTATGGATACGAAATGGATAAAGAACTTAGTCGTATTTTTAGAGAGTGGAGAAAAACTCATAACCAAGGTGTATTTGATGCATACACACCAGAAATGAGAAATGCACGTAAATCAGGTGTTATTACTGGTCTTCCAGATGCATACGGACGTGGACGTATTATCGGTGACTATCGCCGAGTAGCGTTATATGGTATTGATCATTTAATTGAAGCGAAAAAAGCTGATTTGAATTTAACTGGTGGTGTAATGAGCGAAGATACAATGCGTTTACGCGAAGAGTTATCTGAGCAAATGCGTGCACTTCAAGAGTTAAAAGAAATGGCTGCTTCTCATGGCTTCGATATTTCTAAGCCAGCAACAAATGCACAAGAAGCATTCCAATGGTTATACTTCGCATACCTTGCAGCGATTAAAGAGCAAAACGGAGCTGCAATGAGTCTTGGACGTACTTCTACATTCTTAGATATTTACATTGAAAGAGATTTAGCAAATGGTACTTTAACAGAAGAAGAAGTACAAGAAATTGTAGATCACTTCATTATGAAATTACGTCTTGTGAAATTCGCAAGAACACCTGATTATAATGAATTATTCTCTGGTGACCCAACTTGGGTAACTGAATCTATCGGTGGTATGGCATTAGATGGTCGTCCATTAGTAACAAAGAACTCATTCCGTTTCTTGCATACATTAGATAATTTAGGACCAGCTCCAGAACCAAACTTAACTGTTCTTTGGTCTAAACAATTACCAGAGAACTTTAAAAACTACTGTGCGAAAATGTCTATTAAAACATCAGCAATTCAATATGAAAATGATGACATTATGCGTCCTGAATACGGCGATGATTACGGTATTGCATGTTGCGTATCTGCAATGAGAATCGGTAAACAAATGCAGTTCTTCGGAGCTCGTGCAAACTTAGCGAAAGCATTATTATATGCGATTAACGGTGGTAAAGATGAAAAGTCAAAAGCACAAGTTGGTCCTGAGTACGCACCAATTACTTCTGAAGTATTAAATTATGAAGAAGTTATGCATAAGTTTGATATGACAATGGAATGGTTAGCGGGTCTATATTTAAACACATTAAATGTTATCCATTACATGCATGATAAATATAGCTATGAACGTATTGAAATGGCACTTCATGATACAAACGTTCTTCGTACAATGGCAACAGGTATCGCTGGTCTATCTGTAGTAGCAGATTCATTAAGTGCAATTAAGTACGCAAAAGTAAAACCAATTCGTGATGAAAATGGTATTGCAGTTGACTTCGAGATTGAAGGAGATTTCCCTAAATACGGTAACAATGATGATCGTGTAGATGAGATTGCTGTAAATCTTGTAAAAACATTTATGAATAAACTTCGTAAACATAAAACATACAGAAACTCTGTTCATACAATGTCAATCTTAACAATCACATCTAACGTTGTTTACGGTAAGAAAACTGGTAATACTCCAGATGGCCGCCGTACTGGAGAACCATTTGCACCAGGTGCGAACCCAATGCATGGACGCGATACAAAAGGTGCATTAGCTTCATTATTATCTGTGGCTAAATTACCATATGAAGATGCACAAGATGGTATTTCTAATACATTCTCTATTATTCCGAAAGCACTTGGTAAAGAAGATGATGTACAAGTACGTAACTTAGTATCAATGCTTGATGGCTATGCAGTAAAAGAAGGGCACCACTTAAATATTAACGTATTTAACCGTGAAACATTAATGGATGCAATGGAACATCCTGAGAAGTATCCACAATTAACAATTCGTGTATCTGGTTATGCTGTAAACTTTATTAAATTAACTCGTGAACAACAAATTGATGTAATTAACCGTACAATGCATGAAAGCATGTAAATGAAAAAAGGTTTCCCTTCGCTCTTAATATATAGCGAAGGGAGGCTGTTTCAATAAAGGAGGAAGTAACATGGTAAAAGGAAGAATACATTCTGTAGAGTCTTGTGGTACTGTTGATGGCCCGGGGATTCGTTATGTCATATTTACACAAGGGTGTTTATTACGTTGTCAATATTGTCATAATGCTGATACGTGGGAAATCGGTAAAGGTAAAGAAATAACAGTTGAAGAAGTGATGCAGGATGTGACATGTTACCTTCCATTTATTGAAGCTTCCGGAGGCGGTATAACAGTTAGCGGTGGAGAGCCATTATTACAGCTAGACTTTTTAATTGAGTTGTTTAAAAAGTGTAAAGCGGCTGGTATCCATACAACAATCGACTCTTCTGGTGGTTGTTATTCTGAGGAACCAGAATTCCAAAATAAGCTAGATATTTTAATGGATTATACAGATTTAGTTTTATTGGATCTGAAACATATCGATTCCAAAAAGCATCGTAAATTAACAGGGAAACCAAATGAACATATTTTACAATTTGCTCGTTATTTATCGGATAAGAATAAACCGATTTGGGTACGACACGTATTAGTTCCTGGTGTTACGGATAATGAAGAGGATCTACAAAAACTATCTAGCTTTATTCAAAGTCTGTCTAATGTTCAAAAAGTTGAAGTGTTACCATATCATAAGCTTGGTGTATATAAATGGGAGGCGCTTGGACACAAGTATCCACTCGCAAATGTAGAACCACCTACTGAGAAAAATGTAGAACATGCTAAATATATTTTACAAGCGGTCTAATCCAAATATTGGATTAGGCTTTTTGCTTTCTTTACAATAAAATCTAGAGTATATATTGATAAAAGAGTATACTGAAAGTAGAATATCCATAATTTTGTACGGAATAAATGGAGAAATTTACATAATTGTAAAGGGAAATCAAAATAGTAAAAAGAATTAAGAAGTAAAAGAGTGAGTATCATGGAATAGAGAACATTTGTAAGTTATTGCGAAAGCTCTTATAGGAAAGTATAATGTAAAGATATGAGCACAGATAGGATTAAGGGGTCAATCTTATATGCTTTGCATATCCACGACAGGTACATAGCTGAAAGGGAATTATTAGAATCTGTTTATGTAATTTTTAAGGAAAATGTTTTTCCTATTGTCGTATATGCAATATGGAGAAACAAAAAGCTAGGAGTGGATTTGTTTGATAAAAAACCCCAAGGTTTTAATATTAACTGCACATTACGGTAATGGTCATGTGCAAGTAGCAAAAACATTAGAACAAACATTTCGCCAAAAAGGAATTGAAGATGTTATTGTATGCGACTTGTTTGGAGAATCACATCCATTTATAACTGACATTACAAAATATCTATATTTAAAAAGTTATACAATAGGAAAAGAATTATATCGTTTGTTTTATTACGGGGTAGAAAAAATTTATGATAAGAAAATAGCATCTTGGTATGCGAACTTTGGAAGAAAACGTTTGAAAACACTATTACAGGTGGAGAAACCAGATATTGTAATTAATACATTTCCAATTATCGCTGTACCAGAATTGAAGAAACAAACAGGTATTTCAATTCCTGTCTATAACGTATTAACGGATTTTTGCGTGCATAAAATATGGATTCATCGAGAAGTAGATCGTTATTTTGTTGCAACGGATCATGTGAAAGAATTGATGGTTGATATCGGTGTACCTGCGGAACAAATTGTTGAAACAGGAATTCCAATTCGGAGTAGTTTTGAGTTAAAGGTAAATCCAGAAATCATATATACTAAATATCAGTTATGTAAGAATAAAAAGATTTTACTAATTGTAGCAGGTGCTCATGGGGTATTAGGAAATGTAAAAGAACTATGCCAATCATTTATGTCAGTGCCTAATTTACAAGTAGTTGTCGTTTGTGGGAAAAATGAAGCTTTAAAACAGGATTTATTAAGTTTACAGAAGCAAAATTCCGATGCATTAAAAGTGTTTGGGTATGTTGAAAATATTGATGAATTATTCCGTGTTACTTCTTGTATGATTACGAAGCCAGGCGGAATAACATTAAGTGAAGCAGCAGCGTTGCAAGTACCTGTCATTTTATATAAGCCTGTTCCAGGACAAGAAAATGAAAATGCGATGTACTTTGAAAGAAAGGGAGCAGCAGTTGTCATTCGCGATGATAGTGAGGTTTTTGCAAAAACAGAGGCATTATTACAAGATGATGTGAAGCTTCTTCAAATGAAAGAAGCAATGAAAAGCATCTATCTTCCAGAGCCAGCTGGTCATATTGTAGATGCAATTTTGGCAGAAAATCATGCAGAACCGCGTCATATACCTATTAAATCACCTGCTCTTGCACAATCTTTTACTTAATATGAAACCCTCTTTGTATATGTAAAGAGGGTTCTTTATTATTTTTAAAGAAAATTCAGCCAGTTATCCACAAAAGGATTACGCTTTCATTAAACAGTAAAGTCGGAATATTAACAACTATATCCACATTGTCCACAATTTTTAGAAAAATATCCACAATTAAAACAGCTGATATATGCTTTAATATAGAAAAATATTAAATGTTTTTGAAAATTACTAACAATTCTGTTGGTTTTGTGGATAAAGTTGTCCACAGCAAAAAAAGCCCCTTATGTATAAGGGGCTTTTTTGCTTACTTCTATCAATCGAGAAAATTATGTAATGAAAATGAATAATTAGGGGGGAAACTTCTAATTATTCATTTTCACTTTAAATGCTTTTCGAGCGATATCCTGCTGCACGATCTGCTTTTTGAAATTCGCGTTGATAGAGAACTTCTTGTGTACTAGATAATGTGTTTTTTGCTTTATCACGTTTCTTTTTATCCATTACAAATCACCTCGTGTCTTAAAGTTACTATTTATCGTTTCCAAAGACATGAGGGGATATACGCATATGGAAAATGTTAATGATTGATTATCATTTCAGAAAATTTAGATTATGCTTCTTTTAATTGATGAGCATCTTGGAAGGTTGTATCTCGCATTGTAGCAAGTGTGTATTGATCTTTTGGAATTTCATATAAGTTATATACTTCTTCGTTTGCGTTAATTTCATCATATACGGCTTTTCTTGTTTCGTTTGCTAGATTCACATATTGCAGTTTTTCTGCAGCTTTAATAGAACGAATATTTATTTTACGAATACGCATGAAAATTGTTTCAATATCTAATTCATAGAAAAGTTCACTAAAAAATGAATCTTTTGCCAATTTATTATAGCCTTTTCCATGATATGGTTTGCCAAGCCATGTCCCGAGAAATCCAGCTTTTTCTTGCACATCAAATAAAGTAATTGTTCCGATAGGGTTACCCCATTCATCTAAAATTGTGCGTGAAATTAATTCACCACGCTCTTCAGCTTCAATCGTTTGTTTTGTTAAGAATAAATATTCTTCATAAGAATAAGCCTTTTGACGCACAAAAGGGAAGACAGCTGGATCCACCATTAACTCGTATAGAACGTGGCTGTCGTGTAAGTCGCGTTTTTTCAACATACTAACTCCTCCTCACACGAGGGTAGCATGACGAAAAAACACCCCACCCTCGAAATTTTTATATCAATCTTTAAAAAATTTCGGGGTGGGAATCGAACCCACTAGAACCAGTTTCTAACGCTGGTGGCGCACCATTTGCCTTCCCCATTCATCAATTTGAAAATGATAATCACGACACAAATTGATTATGGTTTCATTCAGTTTATAATCGTATAATACTTTATCTAGTCAAAAAAATAAACTAGTTTTTTTTATTTTTTTTGTAAATTATTTTTCCATCAATCATAGTTAGTACAGGCTTGGCTAAATAATGGAAAGGATGATGAGTCCATAACACGAGATCGGCGTCTTTTCCAACCTCGATGCTTCCAATTCTATCCTCTAAACGCAAATTTCGCGCTGGGAATATGGTGATTCCTTCTAGTGCTGTTTTCTCGTCTAATCCTTCTCTTACTGCGACAGCGGCACAAATATTTAAATATTGAATGGGTGTATAAGGATGATCTGTTGTTATAGAAACTTCCACACCATTTTTAGATAATATATGGTAAGTATCCCATGTCTTGTTTTTTAGTTCGATTTTAGAACGACGTGTCAGAGTGGGACCAACTGAAACCTTCAAATTATGTTTCGAAAGCTCTTCAACAAGAAAGTGTCCTTCTGTACAATGTTCAATACGTAGATCGAGGTTGAATTCCGTTGCAAAGCGTAGCGCAGAACTAATATCATCTGCTCGGTGAGCGTGGATACGTACGGGTATTTCACGACGTAATGCTTTTAAAATAGGAAGCATTCGAAAATCAGCTTCGTGCCCGTAGTGTTGTGCTTCATAGAATGATTCCCGAAGTAACCCCATAATCCCCATACGTGTAATGGATTCTTTTGTTCCATTACTATGGACTTTTTTAGGATTTTCTCCAAAGGCAATCTTTAAACCAGCAGGTTCTTGAATAATCATATGATCAATACAAGTTCCAGCTGTTTTTATTACACAAGTAGTCCCCCCGATAATATTTTGACTGCCAGGCATAACGTGAACGGTTGTAATTCCGTTTTGTACAGCGTCTTGAAAGGCGATATCCAAAGGGTGGATTCCATCTAAAGAACGAATATGTGGTGTTGAAACTTCAGATGTTTCATTGGCATCATTTCCAGCCCAACCAGTGCCTTCATCATAGAGACCAAGGTGAGTATGGACATCAATAAAGCCAGGTAAGAGATGGAGTGCTCGTGCATCTATAACGGTCATATCTTGAGTAGGTTGAATAAAAGGTTTGACCTCGGTAATTCGCTCTCCTGTAACGAGTACATCGCCTTGAAACTTTTGAGATGTAATAGGGTATACAATGGCTTGTTTGAGCAATATTTTCATAGGTACCTCATTTCTGTTACTTTATAATGCTAATGGAAGTTAAGGGAAAGTAACTGAAAGGTTATTTGTATGGTAATGCTTCGGATCCTAGAAAATGAAAGTTTTGAAAGAGCCCATGTAAAATTGTGTTTTAGAAGTACTACATTGTATGCGAAAGTATATTTTGTAATGCATGGTCTATTGCCGGAAATGTGTATTGGTATCCATGTTCAATTGCCTTAATGGGTAATACACGTTGCCCTTCTAGCACAAGTATGCTCATTTCACCTAATAAAGTTTGAATGATAAATGAAGGTACAGGCAACCAATGAGGCTTGTTCATTATAGTTGCAATGTTTTCTCCAAATTCCTT
This sequence comes from Bacillus cereus group sp. MYBK108-1, assembly GCF_051917185.1. NCBI lineage: Bacteria > Bacillati > Bacillota > Bacilli > Caryophanales > Bacillaceae > Bacillus > Bacillus cereus group sp. MYBK108-1. The sequence goes on along the minus strand of NZ_JBQAHZ010000011.1, from coordinate 22,009 downwards.
CATTCTTATGGGTGTTGGTGCTGTCATATTAAGAGGACCATCAATTTCTTTTTTGTGTATGATGAAATCCATCATACGAACGACATCGTCTATATGAATCCATGATAACCATTGTTTCCCAGAACCAATGGTGCCGCCGATATAGAATTGATAGGGAAGTAGCATTTTTGGAAGAGCTCCTCCATTTGCACCTAATACGACTCCAAATCTTGCGTAGATTGTTCGTATTCCGAGAGAACGTGCTTTAGATGCTTCTTGTTCCCATGAATATACTGTATTTGCTAAAAAGTCATTTCCAGGAGTCTCATGCTGTTCTGTAAAAGACTCTATTTCAGATGTTCCGTAGTATCCAATAGCACTTGCGTTAATAAATGTGTGTGGCTTTGTATGGAGTCCCTGCAATTGTTTAATGAGTCCTTTTGTTGTTTGAATTCTACTGTTTAAAATGGCTTTCTTTTGTTGCTTTGTCCATCTACTATTAATAGACTCTCCGGCTAGATTAATAACTACATCAATAGAAGAGAGGGGGAAGGTTTGTAAATCTGGTGTCCATTGAACATACTGAAGGTTAGGGTCGGAAGTTTCAGTAGTTTTTTTTCGTGTGAGAATGTAAACAGTATATCCTTTTTGAATAAAAAAAGTAGAAAGGGATTTACCGATAAAGCCTGTACCACCAGAAATTGCGATTTTCACAAGTATTTCCTCCTCATTATATATATTCTTGAAAAGAAAAAATGTTCCTCGACTATGTTAAAATAATAGAGAGGTGAGAGTATGGCTGTCATTACAAAAATAGAAGTACAAAAACGATCGAAAGAACGATTTAATATTTATATTGATAAAGGTCAAGGCGAAGAGTACGGATTTAGTGTGGATCAAGTAATCTTAATAAAACATGGATTACAAAAGGGCTTAGAAATTGATGAAATCGAGTTAGGGAATATTTTGTACAATGAAGAAGTACAAAAAGCATATTTACAAGCAATCTCCTATTTATCCTATCAAATGAGAACAAAACAAGAAATAGAAGATTTTTTACGAAAAAAAGAAGTGGGACAGGCCATCATCTCTGAAGTCGTTTCGAAATTATTACATGACCGATATATTAATGATAAAGAGTATGCTGTTTTATATACGCGAACGCAAAGTAATGTGAATCGAAAAGGTCCAACTGTTATTAAAAGAGAGTTATTAAATAAAGGTGTTCAGGATTTAATTATTACACATAGTTTACAAGAATATCCGAAGGAAAAGCAAATTGAGAATGCCTTGTTTCTCATAGAGAAGAAGAAAAAATCTTATCAAAAACATTCTTTTTTACAAATGAAACTAAAGTTAGATGAGATGCTTGTTCGAAAAGGATATTCTAGAGAAGTAATTCAAATTTGTTTGGAAGAATTGAAAGACGAAAAAGATGACGAAAAGCAACAAGAAGCGTTACACTATCATGGGAATAAATATTATGAGAAATATAAGAAGCATGATGGATGGACATTTGAAAACAAGATGAAACAAGCGTTATATCGAAAAGGATTCTCTATTGATGAAATCGAGATATTTTTGCAAATGAAACGCGAAGAGGAATGAGGAGAATAAGATGAATATGCCAAAACGCTACAGTGAAATGACACCGCATGAGCTAAGGGAAGAAATTGGCGCTTTGAAGGAGCAAGCAGTAAAAGCTGAGCAGCTTGGGATTGTCAATGAATTTGATGTATTAATGAGAAAAATGGCAATGGCTCGTGCTTATATGACGGATATAAACAAGTTCCATATTGGTGAAACATATGAATTAGTAGAAGAACCTGGTGTATTATTTAAAATTACGTATTTCAATGGGGTATTTGCTTGGGGATATAAGCAAAATGATAATGAAGAGATTGGCATACCAATTTCCTTATTGCAAGAAAAATAAAAACCAGAGAGCACATATCTCTCTGGTTTTCATCTTTGGTAGGCGTTAAAGGAGATAGGAGATTCTAAAATTGGCGTTTTTTACATTCATTTGCCAATATAATGAGAGACTGGGTTTGTTGCGTCTGTCCGTTAACTTGCGCTTTCGCATGTTTTGGACGAGTCCACGTATGGTTAAATAATTCAGAACGACTATCTAAGCGATCACGGTAGCTCATCTTTATCACCTCGTGTAGGAAGTTAATTTAATTTGTACTACTCTTCCTGCTGATTTGCAGCACGCATACGTTCTTGTGGGTGCGTGTTAATTGTGCCGTTAGGTCGTTTCGAAGCGAAGCGTGATTTCGCTTTCGGTTGACCGTCGATTTTGCTGTTGTTTTTTGACTCAGACCAAAATTCGGCTTGTTTACCCATTGCGAACGCCCTCCTCATTATCGGTTGATACCTTTTTAAGAAGTATCAATTATAGAATGTGCAAAATTGAAGAAACTATCCTTTAGAAATGAAGGGATAAATAGGTAAAAGGAGATTATAATATGAATGATATTTATGAAACATTAACGAAAGAATTATTAGACAAGAATGACAAGCTTTCTTACGCACAAGCTCGTGCGTGGGTTGAGTTACTATGGGAAGATTTTCAAACAACTTATGCAAAATCAGGTCGTTATCAAGGCGATGAAATGACGGAGCAAGTGGTACGATCATGGATTAATAATCATGGTGTACGCCTTCATGAAATGCGGACAAATAATCCGAAGTATAGTCATTTAATTAATCAAGAAGATCATTTGAAACATTAAAAAAAGCGACTTAAGTCGCTTTTTTTAATGTGGGAGTAATTCCAGTTTTTTTCGAAGCTTTTCTTCACTAAAGATCCATCCTGTATAGGAACTAATAATATTTAAATTGTGGTCGAGCTGAACGATTGCAACAAATGGATAATAATCTTTACTTCGATATCGTAAATCAATGAATCGTACTTCATAATAATGGTCATGATCAAAAATATCCCAGCGATATACAGGAGAGAAAGATAGGAAGGCTGAGATGTTTTCATCTTGTTTAGCTGCTCGCATAATATTATTGTCTGGGAACGGTACCCGATCGAACTTGTCATATATCATGATGTTACCACGGTGCCATCTCGCAACGTAGTAATAATCAGCCGTAACGACTGCTAAATGGTAATGATAAAATCGGTAAGAAGGAGAAATGATAATCTTTTCGACATTTTTGAAACGTTTGTGTACAACGCTTCTTATATTTCTGTGCATCATAATCCGTCCGATATAGTAAACAATCATTAATATATATGCCGCTAAAGCTGTATATCCCTTATGAGAACCGACGAGCATGCAAGCAATTGCAAGTATATGGATAAAGAAAATTACGGTATCGAATGTATTAATTATGCCAAGTGCGACCCATTTTTTTGTGAAAGGTCGTAATGCTTGTGTACCATAGGCGTTGAAAATATCTACAAAGACGTGAAGAAAGACGGCAATAAATGACCAAAGTAGTAGATGAAGATATGGAGCTTCTGAAAAGAAGGCGAAAGAGATGCCACTTATAAGGAATGACCAAAGAATTACCGCGGGAATAGAATGAGTAATCCCACGATGATTTCTTATATATTTAGCGTTATTACGCAATTTTAGAACTGTGTCAATGTCAGGAATGTTGGAACCAGCAATTGTAGCAAGCATAACAGCTTGGGGGCCAATATCACTTTGTGCTATGGCTGGATCTAATGTTGCTAAGCTACCTAAAGTGATACCCATAACAAGGTGAGTGGCTGTGTCCATAGAAATCCACCTCCGTTTTTTATTAATGTAACTCTTTTTATTCGATACCTCAAGTCCTTTGCCTTCTATTTCCTATGTCATCTTACTTAAATTTTTTCCTAAAATCTTTATAATAGTACTTATATGCAAAAAAATGAGGGGGATCAAGTTTGACACTTGAAATACTAAACAATTTTAATATAGAGCAGTTTCAAAATGATTTAATTGGTTGGTTTGAAGAAGAACAGCGTGACTTACCGTGGAGAAAGAATAAAGATCCATACCGTGTTTGGGTTTCTGAAATTATGTTGCAGCAAACAAGAGTAGAAGCTGTAAAACCATATTACGCAAATTTTATGGGGAAGTTTCCTACACTTGAAGCGTTAGCGAACGCAGATGATGAAGAAGTATTAAAAGCATGGGAAGGTTTAGGATATTATTCTAGAGCACGTAATTTACATGCGGCAGTAAAAGAGGTAAAAGAAGTATACGGCGGGGTTGTACCAAGTGATGTAAAGAAAATTGAAAAGTTAAAAGGAGTAGGACCATATACAAAAGGTGCTATTTTAAGTATCGCATATGGTATACCAGAACCGGCAGTTGATGGAAATGTTATGCGTGTATTATCTCGTATTTTATCAGTATGGGATGATATTGCAAAACCAAAGACTCGAAAAGTTTTTGAAGAGATTGTGCGTGAAATTATTTCAGTAGAAAACCCATCTTATTTTAATCAAGGATTGATGGAATTAGGTGCATTGATTTGTATTCCTAAAAATCCATCGTGCTTACTTTGTCCTGTGCGTGAGCATTGCAGAGGATATGCTGAAGGTGTTCAAAAAGAATTACCAGTAAAAAGTAAAGCGAAAGCTCCTAAAATGGTACCTATTGTTGCAGGCGTACTTCAAACTGAAGACGGTCGTTACGTTATTAATAAACGTCCAAGTACAGGTTTGTTAGCTAACATGTGGGAGTTTCCTAATGCTGAACTTGGAGAAGGTATTCGAAATCAGAAGGAACAGCTTATAGATTATATGAAAGAAAAATTTGAGCTCGAGGTTTCTATTGATGAATACGCAATGAATGTACAACATACGTTTACACATCGTACTTGGGATATATTTGTATTTTACGGAAAAGTAACCGGTAATATTGTTGATACAGATACATTAAAATTTGTATCGAAAGAGGTATTTGAGCAATTACCTTTCTCAAAATCACACCGTACTATTTATGAAAATTGTGTGGAGAAAATTACAATGCAATAAATAAAAAAGTGTTCCCAATCTAGGGAACACTTTTTTAATCGTAAGAAATTTTTGTCCCATGAGTCCAACTAGCTTCACCTTCTTGTAAGCCGCCTCTTGATTCAATTTCTACTACAATTTCTTTGTAAATACTCTGCCCTTCTACATTTAAATAAGGCAGAACCTGTTGTAGTGAGTGATGAAAATAAGCTAATTCATCTTCTTTCCATTCATTTTTTGAAATCATCGTTAGTTCAGTCATATCGCGTCCTATATACATATTTCCACCTCCATTTCTTATAGTTTGAATAAGTAACAAAAGATATATGCGGAAATTATTCAAAAGAAAATTACGGATAGCTTCTAAGTGAATTGGTTACATTATTGATTGTGGAGGTGAGAAAGATGAGTAAAAAACAACAAGGTTATAACAAGGCAACTTCTGGTGCTAGCATTCAAAGTACAAATGCTAGTTATGGTACAGAATTTGCTACTGAAACAAATGTACAAGCAGTAAAACAAGCAAACGCACAATCAGAAGCAAAGAAAGCACAAGCTTCTGGTGCACAAAGTGCAAACGCTAGTTATGGTACAGAATTTGCTACTGAAACAGACGTGCATGCTGTGAAAAAACAAAATGCTAAGTCAGCTGCAAAACAATCACAATCTTCTAGCTCAAATCAGTAATGAAAGAAAAACACTTCTCTAATTCGGGAGAAGTGTTTTCTTTTTGCGTGGATCGTTGTAATGAAAAGAAAGCGAACGACATAACTTCTAATAAGTCAACAAATGTAGTCAAAGGAGAAGGAAGTTAACAATTAGAATTATGTAATTAGGAATAATAACTGATGAATAAGTCCAAAAGGGGGTAAGTAATGAACGATTTTGATAAGTTGGTAGGGGAGCAATTAGAAACGATGGATGAATTGTTAAAGTTACAAGCACATCTAGAGAAGTATCAACAAATTGAAATGAATGAAAAAGATACGTGCGATAAAAAAGAACTGCATTTTATCCGCCAGGAAATATATAGAACAGAAGTAGCGTTGAAGATGTTACATGAGAAATTTGAAGAGCAAACGAATAGTGTAATTCAATCTTTTGCAACTGAAAAAATGATTTCAAATTTAGGATAAGATATATTGTTATCTTTAGGTGAAAAGTCCTTCTTTGTATGGAAATAGAGAAGGGCTTTTTCTATTACATGTCCTCGCTTATAAATAATACAGTACAATCCTTTTATCTCCTAAGAAGCGGTGGGGCATAGTATTCAACGATAAACCTCCTACATATTCAGTTTGAAAAATAGAGTCTTATCCCTTTAGTTTTAAAATTTCGACAAAAAAGTTATAATAGAAAAAAAGTGAATGCCGTTCAAAGGGCATTTGCAGTTGAAAGAAGGGAGCATATATGGGATTTCCCAAAGAAGGAGAAAAAGTACAAATACATAGTTATAAACATAATGGCTCCATTCATAGAATGTGGGAAGAAACAACAATTTTAAAAGGGACACAGAGTCTTGTAATCGGAGCGAATGATCGTACAGTAGTTACAGAATCGGATGGCCGAACATGGATTACTCGTGAACCAGCAATTTGCTATTTTCATGCCAACTATTGGTTTAATGTGATTGGGATGCTTAGGGAAGATGGCGTATATTATTATTGTAATTTAAGCTCACCTTTTGCGTATGATCCTGAAGCATTAAAGTATATTGATTATGATTTAGATATTAAAGTATATCCAGATATGACATATACGCTTCTAGATGAAGATGAGTATGAAAAACATAGTGAAATTATGCAGTATCCACCTGTTATTGATACAATTTTAAAACGAAATGTAGCACATTTAACACAGTGGATTCATCAAAGAAAAGGTCCATTTGCACCAGATTTCGTAGATATGTGGTATGAACGATATTTAATGTACAGAAATTAAAACAAACCTGCAGGGGGCTTCCCGGCAGGTTTGTCCTATTAGAGGGGGGATTATGTGCAAGGTATAAAAAGATATTTACAATTTGTTAAACCATATCGGTGGCTTATTGCTATTACAATTATTATTGGACTAGTTAAGTTCGGTATCCCACTTATTATGCCGTGGTTATTAAAGTATATTATCGATGATGTAATTCAAGGCGCTGGCTCACTTCAAGATAAAACATCTCAATTAATAACAGCGATTGGAATTGCTTTCTTTATTTTTGCGGTATTAAGACCACCGATTGAATATTATCGTCAATATTTCGCCCAACGTATCGCAAATACAATACTGTATGATTTGCGGAAGCATATTTTCGGTCACTTACAAAAGTTAAGTTTACGTTATTACTCCAATACAAAAACAGGGGAGATTATTTCGCGTGTCATCCATGATGTAGAACAAACGAAAGATTTTGTAATTACTGGTTTGATGAACGTCTGGTTAGATACTGCAACAATTGCTATTGCTATCATTGTTATGTTTTCTATGAATATAAAATTAACATTTGTTGCGTTATTGATTTTACCTATTTATGTAATTGCAGTGAAATATTTTTTCGGACGTCTTCGGAAATTGACGAAAGAGCGTTCACAAGCGTTAGCGACGATGCAAGGGTATTTGCATGAACGTATTCAAGGAATGCAAGTGACACGTAGCTTTGCGTTAGAAGAGTATGAGGGGAAGCAGTTTGAAAAAAGAAATAATGAATTTTTAACGAAAGCATTAACCCATACAAGTTGGACGGCAAGAACATTTTCGGCAGTAAATACGTTAACCGATTTAGGTCCGTTACTTGTGATTGGTTTTGCAGCATATGAAGTAATTCAAGGACAGTTAACGCTAGGAACGATGGTAGCTTTTGTTGGATATATGGATAGTTTATATAGTCCGCTTCGCCGCCTTGTTAATTCATCTACAACATTAACACAATCTTTTGCATCGATGGACCGTGTGTTTGAACTGTTAGATGAAAAATACGATATTGTTAATGTGCCAAATGCGGTACAAACGAAAAAATTAAATGGAGAAATTGTATTTGACAATGTTTCTTTTCGTTATAATGTAGATGAAAAAGAGATATTACACAACTTGTCATTAACTATGCAGCCTGGAGAGAAAGTAGCGCTTGTAGGAGCAAGTGGGGGAGGAAAGTCATCTCTTGCTAGTTTGATCCCGCGTTTCTATGATGTTTCTGAAGGCACGGTTTATGTAGATGGCATAGATGTAAGAAAGTATAATATGAGAAATTTGCGTAGTCATATTGGAATTGTACTGCAAGATAATTTATTGTTTAGCGATACAATTGGAGCTAATATTTTATATGGAAATCCGAAGGCTACAGAGAAAGAGGTGATTGCAGCTGCTAAAGCTGCGCAAATTCATGATTTTATTATAGACTTACCAGATGGTTATAATACTGTCGTTGGAGAACGTGGTGTGAAGCTATCGGGCGGGCAAAGACAACGCGTGGCAATTGCACGAGTGTTTCTAAAGAATCCTTCGGTACTTATATTAGATGAAGCAACTTCAGCATTAGATTTAGAAAATGAAAGGTATATTCAAGAGGCGCTTCAGACGTTAGCTGCTGACCGGACAACGATTATAATTGCACATCGATTAGCGACGATTACGCATGTTGATACGATTATTTACATTGAAGACGGTGAGATTAAAGAGACTGGTTCTCATGAAGAGTTAATGCAAAAAAGAGGATTTTATTACAATTTATATCAACTTCAACATATAACAGAAACAGCTCCTTTAGCATAAAAGGAGCTGTTTTTTTATTCGTCTTCTTTTTTATCATCGATTTGGAGTTCTTTTTCTGGTTTATGGTATGTGTAGAAGCTATCTACAAGCAAATCTAAATGCTCTACTTCTTCACTATAGTTAATGATGGAAGAAATAAGAGGGAAGAGATGTAACCATGTTTTATATGCTTCTTCATCGTCTTTATTTTGATATTCCATAAAGATATCAATTAATTCTTGTTTACCTGTTTCAACTTCATCAAGCATTTCGACTGATTGTTGTTTTTTTGCTTTACCAATAAATTTTAATAAAACTTGTTCATGATAATGCGTTAATGAGTCAAGTTCGTTTTGGATAGATTCCTGAAATTCTTCCGGCATATAGCGCAGTTCATTTTCAGTACGGTGTAATGATTTTAACGTACTTAAAGCACGGCTTGTTGTCGCTAACATTTGTCTGAATAAAACGAGCTTACGAATTTTTGCGAACTTTAATTTTTTCGTGTAGCTTCTTTCTTCTTTATACAGCAAATAGTAATGGTTTAGTTTGATCATTTTTTCTTTCATACGATCAATATCAGTTTTTAGCGTTGTAAAATCAGAAGCCTGCCTGCTATTCATTCGAATCCATTTTACAATTTCTTCTGTATTATCAACGATACGATGATAAAGTTTTGTTTCATATTTTGGCGGCATAAATACTAAATTTACAAGTGAAGCCGCAATAATACCAATCATAATCGTCGCAAATCGAAGTAAGGCAAAACTAAAGAAATCTTCGCCTTGATATTCCATAATGGCGATAACTGTTACTAAAGCAATTGATATTGTGTTTTCTAATCGTAATTGTAATGTAAGAGCAATTACTAATATACATGTTAATCCAATAATAAAAGGATTATGTCCAAAAGCAGTAGCAAATGCGATAGCAAATATCGCACCAATTACATTTGCTTGAATTTGTTCAAGTGCTGTTAAATAAGAACGGTATACAGACGGTTGAACAGCAAAGATAGCTGAAATTCCCGCAAATACCGGACTCGGTAATTGAAGTAAAATACAAGCAAATAAAGCTAACGTGATGGCAATACCCGTTTTTAAAATGCGAGCACCAAGTTTCATACCCTTAATAAGATCCTTTCTCTTGTCATAATGAATGTACAACATGATACTATACATTCATTACAATATGTTAGCAAGTGATATTTTAGTGACGTTAAAAGAAATTAGTGTTCATTTTATCCCGCTAATTGTGAGTAGTAAGATTCACGCCTCAAAATTCAGAAGCTGGATGCCGGTAAACGTCCGATTGGTGTAGGCTAATTAAAGTTTCACTTTATAATTTTTCCTAATTCCTTTTAAACATCAGTTTTTAGTAAAAAAACCTGCTGAATTTCAGCAGGTCTCAAATTGTTACTATAGATTACTATGAGAAGCGTACTTCGTCAATTTTTTCTTAATAATGAAAATTACTCATTTTACTCTGTTGAGATAGATGGATCTGCCTGTTCTTTTTTCGGGATAATCTCAAAAAACTTGTTCTGTATATCATCTACTAATGGTGTTAACAAAGCAACTTCCTCATATTGCTCGTGCTCGTTTAGTACACGAATATAGTCTAGCAATAATTCAGTTACATCTTTCAAACCATTTTTACTAATTGGTTGTAATGTAACATTTGCGCCTTTTGCGATTCTTCTTTTTAAGGCCTGTTCTGTTAAGCCTAAGTTTGAATCACGACGCAAATAAACAACACCGCCAGTCATGCCAGCGCAAATCCATGGACCAGGGTCACCTAAAACAAGCGCTCGCCCATTTGTCATATATTCAAAAGCAAAACCTTTAATATTGGAGTATGCACCTATATTTCCTTGCTCTTTTTCACGGAGTGGTTTTGTTATTCTACCTCCAATTATCATGTCTGCCCCAGAAAGGCGAATGCCAGCGCGAGCATCAGCGTTCCCTTGCACGTATAGTGCCCCTTTTTGTGCACCATATCCAAATCCTTTTCCGACAGAACCGTTATAATATACTCCGTCTTTTCCTTTTGATTTCGTTATATAAATCCCACCACCAAAGGAAGTTTTACCAATGCCATCTTGTGCGCCGCCATTTACGTGTATAAATAAATTTTCACTATTGTAAGCACCTAACCCATTTCCGGGAATAGAACCATTCGTATACTTTAATGTAAGTGGTTCAAGTTGAGTAGCTTCATATAGTTTACTGCGAACGCGATAACATGATTCTAGACCACCCATAACGCGTTGCTCTACACCAACGCCTACTAATTCTTTTGAGTCAGCGGAATGAACCGTCTTAAATTGTTTTTCCGGTACGCCTTCTGTTGTTGTAACAGATGGATGTTCTATTATTTGTAGTAAATTACGTAAGTTTAATAAATTTTCGCCTCGAACTTGCTCTAATAAATCAGAACGCCCAACAATTGCTTGTAAATTTGTATAACCAAGCTGTCCTGTTAATCGTTTTAGTTCTACACCGAAAGAGGTGAATAAATTTAGCAGGCCAGCAACTGCGCTTTCTAATTCGCGTGGGACGAAGCGGCGTAACCCATGTTCTTTTGCTTGTGCTTCAGACTCGATTTGTGTCGCAATTCCAACATGGCAAGTATCTAGATGGCACCCACGGCAAGTAGTACAGCCGATTGCAATCATTGATAGTGTGCCAAATCCAATACGGTTTGCTCCGAGGAGCATGATTTTCAAGGCATCATTTACACTTCGAATACCACCATCTGCCCAAATCTCTACTTTATGTCTCATGCTTGCTTCTAATAAAGCGTTGTGAGCGGCTTTAACACCAATTTCTACAGGGAGACCTACATGCTGCAATGCGTGAATACGTGCAGCGCCTGTTCCGCCATCGAATCCGCTAATGTTAATAAAATCAGCGCCAGCTTTGGCGATACCGACAGCAATTGTTCCGATATTAGGAACAACAGGGACTTTCACGGCTACTTTGGCAAGTTGATTAGCTGTTTTAATTTCTGTAATCATTTGAGCTAAATCTTCAATTGAATAAATATCATGGTTATTAGAAGGGGAAATTAAATCTGAGCCGATTGTCGCATTACGTGCTTCAGCGATTTTGGCTGTCACTTTTGAACCAGGTAAATGCCCACCTTCCCCAGGCTTTGCGCCTTGACCGATTTTGATTTCAATTAAGTTTGATGAGTTTAGTAGTTCGGCATTTACTCCAAATCGCCCAGATGCCACTTGTTGTCCACGTGTATGTGGATATTTTCCAATCATATCTTTAATTTCGCCGCCTTCACCGTTCAAGCTAATCATATTTAGCTGATCGGCTGCTTCTGCATATGCGCGAAAGGCAATTTCGTTTTGAGAACCAAATGACATAGAACTAATAATAAATGGTAAATTATGATTTTTGATGCCGATAGATACTTCTTCAGTTGGAACGACATGTTTTGTTTGTTTCGTTTGAACAAGGTGTCTGATTGCGATTGGATTATTCTCTTCTAGTTCACTTAACTTGTCACGGTAATCATCATAAGAATTTCCTTTTGCAACATCGCCGATTGCTTTCCAAATTCGCGGGAATATATGAAATGATTTTCGCATTCTAATTTTAGGATTGTTATAATCCTCTGCTCGTATTTTTGCATCTTCAACAAGTGATTCAAGTGAAAAGGCTAAATCATTTGAACCGAAGAAATTTGTAATCTGTAATATATTTGCGATTTCTTCATGTAATCCAATAGATGAATAGAGACGTCCGTAACCACGTAACTCATGAATTCCAATTGTTGAAATGACTTTTTCTAATCCTTTATTAAGTGCATTATATAGATTCGTAATTGGTGTTTTTGTTCCATCATTTACAGTCGCGAATAATAAATATGGATTAATACCATCTGCTCCTAATCCATATAGCGTGACAATGTCATGTAAGGAGCGAAGAGCACCAGAACGTATAACGAGAGAACAATTGCGGCGTAATTTATTTTCACTTAATGCTTGATGTACTTTAGCAGTAACTAAATGTGGATCAATCCACAATCGTTCATTTAGATGGGCTTTTGCGTCATCTAATACTAGTAGGGAAGTGCCATTGTTAACAGCAGCTATCGCTTCAGAACTAATGCGGCTTAATGCGCATTGCAGAGTTTCTGACGAGCTGAATGTAGCAGAGATTGTGGCGATAGAGTTATGAGTCTTAAATAGCTCTATGAGTTGTTCGTACGTAATTGTGTGTAATTCCTCTGCAATAGGTTGTGCCACGCTGCCTTCTAAAATAATTGGTGAAAGCATTTCAACTACAAATGGCCGTTTTGCGCCGCTTAATAAACTTGGACGCTCTCCAAGTACAGTACGTGTAGAGAAGTGTTCAATTTCACGGTCACGGTCAATTGCAGGGTTTGTAACAACAGCTACACTTTCTTTAATAAAGTCAGCGATATTTCGTCTATCAGTATCGAGTGCGGCAAGTGGTGAGTCATGCCCAAGTGAGCGTATTGGCTCAACGCCTTTTGTTGCCATCTGTTCAAGAAGTTGAATATGTTCTCGGTCCCATCCGAAAGCGACGTATTCTTTCGTTTCAACTTGAACAGAATCACATAGCCCTTGGATTTTTTTCGTTTCAGGGATAGATAAATTTAAATGGTAATTGGTAGTATCAATTCGCTTTTTAAAACGGTTATATACTTGGATTTGATATTTGTCATATTCATAAAGAACAAGTTCATCTTGTTCATTCCATTTTAATCCGACTTTTTCTCCAGGAGCGAGTGGTTTTGGTTCTGCTACATATTTAGTTGGTGATACAACTCCAGGTTCAGAAGAGAAAATATAAGAGCTCTCTGTCTCTACTTTCCATACTGGGCGTAATCCAAGGGAATCAACGCTGAAAACAGCTTCATCTTTAAAACGGGAAATGATGCCAGCTGGTCCTTGTGCAAAATGTCCCCATGCTTCACGTATATACGTATATAAATCTTGTAAAGGTGTTTCATAAAGTTTAATTTCATTAATAATTGGTGGGAATAGAATTTCCATTGCTTCAAATAAGCTGTAGCCGTATTGAACAAGTAGGGTTTCTAAGGTGCGGTTTAAATCTTGAGAGTCACTGCCTCCTGCAGTAAGTGGTACATCAATCATTTCAGCTTGATCGCGTAATTTCGCAATTGTGTTAATTTCACCATTATGTCCGAGAATGCTAAATGGTTGTACACGAAAAAAATTAGATAATGTATTAGTAGAGTAGCGGTTATGTCCTAATGTCATAGTTGAAGCGATAAGCGGATGTTGTAAATCATTATAGTAGGCAACAAGCGTATCACCAGCACCTAGAACTTTATATACAACATGATCATGACTTAATGAAGCAACATGAATTGCTTCGTTTTCCTCTATTTTTATTGTGACAGAAAATAATGTTTGCTCAATATTTATAATTTCGTTTTCTGCGATAAGGGCAACTTGCCAAAATAAAGGTTCTTCTTGTTTACCAAGTGGACCGAGCGCATCTGAGTTTGTTGCATCGTCACTTTCGAAAATAATAGTAAAGTTTTTGTTGTTTAATTGCGTACGAATATAATCTTTTAAGGCAGTAATGTTTTCTTTTTTATTTAGAAAAAAATGTCCAACGATAAAGTGGGGATGATCCACAATCGTTGGATTATATCCGCTACTTTTTAGTTTTTCATTCCAAAGTGTTTTTGGTATATCAATGTGAATGCCGATGCCATCGCCCTCGCCATTAATGAAACCAGCTCTATGATTCATTTTGACGAGTGATTGTATGCAAAGGTCAATGTTTTCTTTTGTAGCAATTTTTCGTTTCTCCATAACGGAAACGATTCCACACGCATCATGTTCTGCATTTCTATAATCTCGAAATAAAGACGGTGTCCATGTATTTTTTTTATTGAGCATCCGTCAATCCCCCCTCTTGTAAAAGTTAGAATAATCTTACTATTTAAGGCGCAAATCACCTTGTACACAGAGATAGTAATGCTGTAAAAGAATATAAAACAGATAATTATGAATAATTATACTATTAATACGTAATTTATGAAATAGAAAAAAGGAAAAAAGAAAGGTGAGCTTTCTTTTTTCCTTTTAATGACGGGATTATTTATTGTCTGCTAGGGCAGCAAATGCTCTGCCGACAGCTTCGATTGTATATTCAATATCTTCTTTTGTATGTTCTGTAGTTAAGAACCATGCCTCGTATTTAGAAGGTGCTAAGTTAACTCCTTCTTGAAGCATAAGCTTGAAGAATTTACCGAACATTTCACCGTCTGTATCTTGTGCGGCATCGTAATCTTCAATTGTATTAGTTGTGAAGTATACAGTTAAAGCCCCTTTTAGACGATTTAATGTAATGTCGATATTATGTTTCGCTGCTTGCTCTAAAATTCCTTTTTCAAGCATTGCACCAAGTTCATCTAATTTCTCATAAAGCCCTTCTTGTTGAAGTACTTCTAGACAAGCGATACCTGATGCCATAGAAGCAGGGTTTCCTGCCATTGTACCAGCTTGGTATGCAGGTCCAAGCGGAGCAACTTGTTCCATAATTTCTTTCTTACCACCGTAAGCACCGATTGGTAAGCCACCGCCAATAACTTTACCAAGCGCTGTTAAGTCAGGTGTAACACCAAGTAAGTCTTGAGCACCGCCGTACATAAAGCGGAAAGCAGTAATAACTTCATCATAAATTACTAGTGCGCCAGCTTCGTGAACAAGTTCATTCACTTTTTCAAGGAATCCAGGTTTAGGCTCTACAATACCGAAGTTTCCAACGATCGGTTCTACAAGGATAGCTGCTACTTCATGACCCCATTTATCTAAAGCTTCTTTTAAAGTTTCTACATTGTTAAATGGAACGGTAATAACTTCTTGTGCGATACTTTGTGGTACGCCAGCTGAGTCAGGAGTTCCTAAAGTAGAAGGGCCAGATCCAGCTGCCACAAGTACTAAATCAGAATGACCGTGGTAACAACCAGCAAATTTCATGATTTTTGTGCGACCTGTATAAGCACGAGCAACACGAATCGTTGTCATCACTGCTTCTGTACCAGAGTTTACGAAACGGACTTTATCTAATGCAGGCATTGCTTCTTTTAACATTTTTGCGAATTTTACCTCTAGCGCTGTTGGTGTTCCATAAAGTACCCCATTTTCAGCAGCTGTTGTAATTGCTTTTGTTATATGCGGATGAGCATGTCCAGTAATAATAGGACCGTATGCTGCTAAATAATCGATATATTTATTTCCGTCTACATCCCAGAAATAAGCGCCTTTCCCACGTTCCATAGCAACAGGAGCGCCGCCGCCAACTGCTTTAAAAGAACGAGAAGGACTGTTAACACCGCCAACGATATGCTCTAAAGCTTCTTTATGTAATGCTTCTGACTTTGTGAAATTCACTACAATTCATCTCCTTACAAAAATCTATGTATTATTCTAACATGTTTTTCGAAAAGACGTATTGTTTGTGATAGCGAAGGCAGTTGGGTAAACTATTCGTTGTGACATTTAGGAGGGGGGTCCGATTATGAAATCGGTAATTGAGGTACAAGGGTTACGTAAAGAGTTTACAGCCTATTCAAGTCGTCCGGGCTTAAAGGGTGCATTTCGCGATTTATTAAATCGTAATTATAAAATAGTACCAGCAGTAAATGATGTATCTTTTACTGTAAAGCAAGGTGAAATGGTTGGTTATATCGGTGAGAACGGTGCTGGTAAATCAACAACAATTAAAATGCTTACGGGGATTTTAACTCCGACATCAGGGCAAATCACAGTAAATGGAATGAACCCACATAAACAAAGAGAAGAATTTGTAAGAACAATTGGTGTTGTTTTTGGACAGCGTTCGCAACTTTGGTGGGATATTGCAGTACAAGAATCGTTTCGTTTATTAAAGAAAGTGTATGGTGTATCAGACGCTCAGTATAAGGCGCATATGGAGCACGTAATTGAAACGTTAGATATAGGGCCCTTATTAGATAAACCAGTTCGAAAATTATCTCTTGGTCAAAGGATGCGTTGTGAATTAGCGGCAGCCTTAATTCATAATCCACCGTTATTATTTTTAGATGAGCCAACAATTGGGTTAGATGTACTTGTGAAATTGAAAATACGTGAATTTTTAAAAGAAATGAATGAACGTTATAAAACAACAATTTTATTAACAACACACGATATTACTGATATTGAAGCTTTATGTGAGCGCGTTATCATGCTGGATGAAGGAAATATTATGTATGACGGTTCTTTAAATAATCTTCGTACGCAGTGGGGAGCGGAGAAGGAAATTCACTTTCAGTTTGTTGCACCAGTTTCCTATCAGGCTTTATCAATGGTTATGCCAGATAATCATGTTGTTTGGTCGAAAGCAAAAGAGGAAAATGCATGGGTTGCAAAAATTCCGAATGAAGAAGTTATTATTTCAATGCTTATTTCTAAAGTAGTACAAGCCTTTCAAATTAAAGATTTAAAAATTAACGAAGTGTCTACAGAGGAAATTATTCGTAACATTTATGAAGAGGGTATTACGCATGGGTAAGTATATTGAAATGATTCGAATTCGCTTTTTAATGATGCTTGCGTATCGTACAAATTACTATAGCGGGATTTTAATTTATACGATTAATATCGGTGCTTACTATTTTTTATGGCAAGCAATTTATAGCGGAAAAGAGAATATTGAAAGTTTATCTATTTCGCAAATGACCACGTATATCGCAATCGCGTGGATGGCACGTGCCTTCTATTTTAATAATATAGATAGGGAAATTGCGATGGAGATTCAAGAAGGACGTGTGGCTGTAGAATTAATTCGTCCGTATAACTATTTGGGAATGAAAGTTATGCAAGGTCTTGGCGAGGGAATATTCCGTTTTGCCTTCTTTTCCATTCCAGGCATGGTTATCGTTACGTTATTATTTTCGTTGCAAATTACAACAAATTTTCAAACTTGGTTATATTTCTTCTTATCTTTAATATTTAGTTTTATTATTAATACACAAATTAATTTAATGACGGGAATGCTTACGTTTTTCCTATTTAATAATAGTGGGATTATGTATGCAAAACGCGTTGTTATTGATTTATTTTCAGGTCTATTATTACCAATTAGTTTTTATCCGCTATGGGCCCAAAAAGCAATGATGTTTTTACCGTTTCAGGCTATTAGTTATATTCCAAGTATGATTTTTTCTGAAGGTATACAGGGGAGTAAGTTGTATGAGGCTTTAGTATTTCAAGTGATTTGGGCGATTGTACTTATTATTCCAATTGTACTCATGTGGAGAACGGCGAGAAAACGTCTAATTGTACAAGGGGGATGATGAGATGCTATATATAAACTTATTTTTACAATATGCAAGTCAATATATAAAAACAAAATTGGAGTATCGAGGCGATTTTATCGTTGGTTTACTTTCTGATTTATCGCTTCAAGCAGTTAATTTAATATTTATTCTCGTTGTATTTGGGCATACACAAGCATTGAAGGGATGGAGTCGAGAAGAAGTAATCTTTATTTATGGTTTCTTTTTAGTACCATTTGCCATCTTTTCAGCTTTCTTTAATATATGGGATTTTAATGATCGATACATTATTAAAGGGGAGATGGATCGTGTATTAACGCGGCCGATCCATAGCCTATTTCAAATTATATTAGAAAGAATGGAACTTGAATCTTTAATTGGAGCTATTACAGGGATTGTTGTAATGGGATATGCAGCTGTGGAGTTACAATTATCTTTTTACTGGTATGATTTCTTCTTATTTATATTGATGGTAGGAGGAGGAGCACTTGTATATGGAGGGATATTTGTTACGCTGGCGAGCCTTGGTTTTTGGTCGGATGCGAAAAGTTCAATTATGCCTCTTATGTATAACATAGGTAATTACGGGCGCTATCCTGTTAATATTTATAATCGTGTAATTCGTTTCATTTTAACGTTTGTTTTACCGTTTGCGTTTGTTGGAGTATATCCAGCGGCATACTTTTTAAGAAAAACAGAATGGAATAGTTATGCATTTGCGACGCCAATTGTTGGTGTTATCTGTTTTACGATTGCAATCACCCTCTGGAACCAAGGGGTAAAAAGGTATCGTGGCGCGGGTAATTAATTATAGAAGCTTGTTCGTTTCTAAGGGATAAATCAGTTCTCCACCTCATACATATAAAATGAGGTGGAGGACATGTTATGGGGATTTATTCTATTAATTGCAGCAATCGCTATTTTGAAAAGTGTCCAATTATTATGGAGTTCCTATTCGGATTCAACGCGTTTTTTTTCGCTCTATAATTTGGCCACATTATTTTTAATCTATACAACAGTACTAATCGCATTTGGATTAAGTTACGTTGTATTAGAGGAAATGGGTTTCGCAGTTTTGAAAGAGGACGGAGAAAGTTTGAACGCTCATTCTTTTCAACTCGTCGAAGTTTGTTTATATTTTAGCGCAGTTACTTTATTGTCTGTTGGATATGGTGACATATCTCCGATTGGAATTGGGCGATGGATTGCAATCGCAGAAGCGCTAATTGGATATACACTCCCTTTTGCTTTTGTGATGAGGTCTGTAATAGACAATGAAAAATAAGGAAGCATTTGTTATAGTAAAGGAAAAGAGTAGGAGTGATAACTATGATTACAGTAGGAGAAATGGCACCAGAATTCACATTAGAGGGAAGTAACGGAGAAGAAGTTCGCCTAGCTGATTTCCGCGGTAAAAATGTAGTTCTCTATTTTTATCCGAAAGATATGACGCCAGGATGTACAACTGAAGCATGTGATTTTCGTGATGCGTATGGAGTATTTCAAGAGAAGGATACGGTTATTCTTGGAGTAAGTCCTGATTCAGCGAATAGACATTTGAAATTCATTGAGAAACATGAATTGCCATTTACACTTTTAGTAGATGAAGATCATAAAGTAGCAGAGTTATACGATGTTTGGAAGTTAAAAAAGAACTTTGGGAAAGAGTATATGGGAATCGAGCGTTCTACATTCCTTATTAATAAAGACGGTGAACTTGTAAAAGAGTGGCGTAAAGTGAAAGTGAAAGGACATATTGAGGATGTTCTTTCTTATATAAAATAAATCTACATTGGAGATAAAATATGCAGAAACAAGGCAAGTGTCTATACATATTTTACTGCCTTACATAAAGTGGAAGTGTAGGGCATACCTCCTCAGATGATAGTATTCCAAGTGCGATTATGTCGCACTTTTTTCTATGGAATATATGAAGAAAAAAGGGAAAGATACATAAAAACAAGTCCTGAATATAAAAATAAACTACATACTTATAGTAGAAATATTGACGATTTATAAGAAAAGGAGTACACTCTTTATAAGAATTATAAAATAATAATCCGTATAGAATCGGGGTGCATGACGGTGGTCAAAGAAGAATTAAAAGAAGCGCTAGAAATGCTGAAAAATACGGGTGTACGCATTACTCCACAGCGTCATGCTATTTTAGAGTACCTTGTGGAATCAATGACGCACCCAACAGCGGATGATATTTATAAAGCATTAGAAGGTAAGTTTCCGAATATGAGTGTTGCAACTGTCTATAATAACTTACGTGTGTTTAAAGAGGTTGGACTTGTAAAGGAATTAACTTATGGAGACGCTTCAAGTAGATTTGATTATGTTACAAGTCAACATTATCATGTGATTTGCGAAAAATGTGGTAAGATTGTTGATTTTCCTTATGGAGGCTTGGAAAAGCTGGAAGAGGAAGCTGCGAAAACGACAGGCTTCGTTATCAATAGTCATCGCTTAGAAATTTATGGCGTTTGTCCAGAGTGTCATAAGGCGTAATATATAATAAAGAAAGAGGCTGACGGCTATACGTCAGCCTCTTTCTTTATTATATAAGGATTAGCGTGAGGTTAATCGGGATTTACAGTGCTAAGTTAGTAAGAAGGGTTAGATAAAAGTTTGTCGAATTTACTTTGTATTGGTGGAAATGAATTCTTGGAGGGGACATTTTGAAGAAATATGAGATTAAAAATAACATTCCAACATTGGAAGAATATAAATATTTATGTGATTCTGTGGGATGGACTAACTATATGAACTTTGAGGTGGCGGAAATATCACTTCAAAATTCGATTTACTGTATAACAGTCAAGGATAATAATCAAATCATCGGCATGGGGAGAATTGTTGGTGATGGGGCTATCTATTTCTATATTCAAGATATAGTGGTTCATCCAGATTATCAAAAGAATGGTATTGGAAAGAAAATAATGAATACTTTAGTAGAATATTTAAATGGGAATACTCCAGATAAAGCATTCATTGGTTTGTTTGCGTCGCAAGGTAAAACATCATTCTACGAAAAATATGATTTTAAAGATTATTCGCCTAATATGACAGGGATGTTTACTGTTATTTCGAAAAAATAGGTGTAATAAATTTAATAAAACAATTAAAAAGTTGATTTTTTAAGAAATCAACTTTTTAATGAGTTGAAACGTTTGTAGTGTTGCAAATTCGTATTTCCCTTGATACTTATGATTTATAACTCTTCTTATTATACTTTTCATCAAATTCTTTTCCTTCTAGATCTCGATCTAGTGTTAAAGGTTGATTGCAGTGCATACATGCATCGACACGGCCGAGCATTTTGGTTGGCTTATCACAGCTTGGACAAATAATTTGGATAGTCTTAGTAGATAACATACCAATCCAAAAGTAAACGACAGTGCTAGCGATAACAGCTAAAAAGCCAACCATCATAAACGTTGTCATAATAATAATGTTTTCGCGGAAAAAGACACCTAAGTATGCAATGAAGAGGCCGATAAATACTAAACTTAATGCAAAGGTCCGGATTTTATTGATTTTGTTTGAATACTTAATGCTCATTCTCACCACGCTCCTATACTAATAATATAACATAAAATTTAGAATTTTCACTCTCATGTAAATTGATAAAGAGATAAGATATGAAATGAATAGGAGGGGAGCCAAGAATGAATGGACGCTATAATGATTTTTACAGCGGTTTTTAAGTTTTTAACGGGATGTGAAATTTTTTTATAAAAAGTATTGACCCTGTATATACTGCATGATATATTAATAACCGTCGCTGATGCGGAAACGCAGAAAACGACAAAAAAGAAATTAAAAAACTTAGTTGACATTGAAAAATGAAGATGTTAACATAAGGAAGTCGCGAATGAGCGACTAAGTAGTTCTTTGAAAACTGAACGAAACAAACAACGTGAAACGTCAATTTTTATTTTAGATGCTAGACAAACTAACTTTATTGGAGAGTTTGATCCTGGCTCAGGATGAACGCTG
>NZ_JBQAHZ010000010.1:0-167091 GCF_051917185.1 Bacillus cereus group sp. MYBK108-1 | reverse complement strand
TCGGATTAAATCCTTGAACGAGCGTTAACTTTAAATCCTTCGTAAATTTTGTCATACAAAAAACTGCACCTCCAATTGTTAGACTGTGTCTAACAATTGGGGTGCAGTTCATAAAGTCAATGATTTTTCATTGGCTTTTTTTGTTTGTTTCGGTTCTAAAGAAAAGGAGTTGTCCATAATGTGTAATAATAAAGCGTAGCGGAGGAATGTGATGAAAGGGTCACCGTTTATACGTGGAACGATATTTTTAACGATGGCAACGATGATATCAAAAATGTTAGGGTTTATATATGTTATACCATTTACAGCGATGGTCGGTACGAGTGGTTACGTTCTATACACATACGCATATCGTCCTTATACCATCATGCTCAGCATAGCAACAATGGGATTACCGCTAGCTGTTTCAAAGATGGTATCAAAATATGATCAACTGAATGATTATCATACGGTTAAGAGAGTGTTGAAAAGTGGAATCGTGTTTATGTTTATAATGGGAGTCATTTCGTGTTTTACGTTATATATGCTAGCTCCGCATTTAGCTAAACTTGTCATCGATGGGAATGATCAAACGGGGAATAGTGTAGGAGCGGTTACTACTAATATTCGAATTGTAAGTTTTGCGTTAATACTTGTGCCAGTAATGAGTTTATTAAGGGGCTTCTTTCAAGGATTTCAATCGATGGGGCCTTCTGCATTAAGTGTAGTTGTAGAGCAATTTTTTCGGGTTTTAACCATTTTAATAGGAAGCTTTGTCGTTTTATATGTTTTAAAAGCTTCTGTTTCGCTAGCAGTTGGTATTTCAACGTTCGGTGCCTTTATGGGAGCTGTAGGTGGATTAACTGTTTTAAGTGCGTATTATATGAGAAGGAGAAGGCACTTAAAGAAAAAAGAAATGGCAAGTATACCACAAACAACGAAATCTTCTTTCTCGCTTTATAAGGAGCTCTTTACATATTCTATTCCTTTTGTTGTAGTAGGCTTAGCAATTCCGTTGTATCAGACGATTGATACATTTACAATTAATAAACTACTTATACAGATAGGGTATATGCAAGGCGAAGCGGAAAAAATTAATGCGATAATTGGTCTTGTTCAAATGGTTGTGCTTATCCCGGTATCTGTTGCGACAGCTTTTAGTATGTCTCTCGTACCAGAGATGACGAAAGCTTACACAGCAGGAAATACGAAGCTATTGTACAAACATTTTACGAGAACAAATGTATTAGTAGTAGCGATTACGGTACCGGCGGCAATTGGAATGATGGTGTTAGCCAAGCCTGTATATACCCTTTTATTTGGTGCTGGAAATGATCCAGAGATGGGGAGAATCATTTTACAGTATTATGCTCCTGCTTGCATACTATTTTCTCTTTTTACAGTAACGGCTGCTATGCTACAAGGAATCAATCAACAGCAGAAGACGGTGCTAGGACTAGTGATTGGAATTATTGTGAAGATAGTTTTAAATATTGTATTGCTTCCGTATTTCGATTATGTAAGTTTTATCATTTCAACATACGCGGGCTATACGATTTCAGTCGGGTTTAACTTGTGGATGCTTTCTAAATATGTTATAAAGGCAACATAAGCTTTTAAGGCAGAGAGCACTCTGTCTTTTTCTATGTTTATCCCGCTCTAACGGGCAGTAAGATCCTCATCTCAAAATTCAGCGAAAGAAAAGAAGTTTGGTTGGGGGCGGGCAGCCCGTAAAAGCCCGATTGGTGAGGGCTGAAAATCAGTGGAGGGATGAAGCCCCCACTGATTAAAGTTTCACTTTATAATATTTTTCTTATAAAAACGTTTTCAAAATAATTTTTCTATTGAAATTTAAACGTATGTTTCATATGCTGAGAATGGCGGTTTAAAAACTGTGATTTAAGAGAGGTAGATTCCTACATGTAAAAAGAATCGGGGTGATAGTATGTTAAATATATATTTAACAGACCGAAACGGAAAACTACAAGAGATTGAGGAAATGCAAAAGGGGTGCTGGATTAATGTACTTCATCCAACAGAAGAAGAAATTCAATATCTAGTACAAACTTTAAATGTAGACTTAGATTTCATTAAAGACCCTTTGGATGATGAAGAACGCTCTCGTATTGAAAAGGAAGACAATAATACTTTAATTATCGTCGATATTCCGACAGTTAGACATGACGAAGAAGGAAATTCGATTTATGACACGATTCCAATAGGTATGATTGTGATGCCGGATTGTTTTGTTACAATCTGCTTAGAAGAGAATCCAATTTTTGAACGTTTTATTAATCAACGTATTAAAGAATTTTATACGTTTAAGAAGACGCGCTTTGCACTTCAGCTCTTATATACGATTTCTACTTATTATTTAAGATACTTAAAGCAAATAAATCGAAAAACAATTGATTTAGAGCATCAATTAAATCAGTCAATGAAAAATAAAGAGATTTTCACATTATTAGGCCTTGAGAAAAGTTTAGTATACTTTACAACGTCATTAAAGGCTAATAAAATTGTAATTCAAAAGTTAATGCGTAATAGTACATTTTTAAAAATGTATGAAGACGATCAAGATTTATTAGAAGATGTATTAATTGAAAATAAACAGGCTATTGAAATGGCGGAAATATATAGTCACATTTTAAGTGGAATGATGAATACTTTTAGCTCCGTTATATCAAATAATTTAAATAGTGTTATGAAACTGTTAACGTCAATTACCATCATTTTATCTTTACCGACGATGGTTTCTAGTTTCTTTGGAATGAACGTAAAGGTTCCGTTTGAAGGGGAAGCCCACGGTTTTGTAATTGTACTCATCATATGTGTAACACTATCTTTCACGTTAGCTTTTGTTTTTTGGAAGAAACGTTACTTTTAACGATAAGAAAGCTGCTCTAGCATAGTTATATAACTACGCTAGAGCAGCTTTTTTGCTATGAAATCTCAAATTTTGAATAGAATATAACTTGTACAATGTAATGTATATAAAGGATATGTATGCCATATAAACCTTGTTCAATTAATGAAATGGGGTTAAAATTACATATTGTTAATGAAAAGTTGGAGGAAATACATCATGGAATTGTTTCAATTACCGAAAGCATTCCTGCAAATGAATACAATTTTTATCTCCATATTGATCGAAGCACTTCCTTTCGTGCTCATTGGTGTATTTATTTCAGGATTCATTCAAATGTTCGTGACAGAAGATATGGTGGCAAAATGGATGCCGAAGAACCGATTTCTGTCTGTTTTATTAGCTACTTTTTTAGGTATGTTGTTTCCAGGTTGTGAATGTGGAATTGTTCCGATTGTAAGACGATTAATTGGAAAAGGCGTTCCACCATACGCAGGGATTGCATTTATGTTAACTGGACCTATTATTAATCCAGTTGTATTATTTGCTACTTATGTTGCCTTTGGGAGTAGTATGCACATGGTATGGTATCGTTCTATTGTAGCGATTATCGTAGCCATTATCGTTGGAATTATATTATCCTTTATGTTTAAAGAACATCAATTAAGAGATGATCACTTCCCAGAAGTGAATAATAAGCGTCCACTGCGTAAAAAAATGTGGGATGTATGTACACACGCTGTTGAGGAATTCTTCTCGATGGGAAAATATTTAGTACTAGGTGCGTTAATTGCAGCAGCGGTACAAACGTTTGTACAAACTTCCACACTTCTTGCTATTGGACAAGGTCCGTTTTCTTCATCAGCTGTTATGATGGGACTTGCTTACATTTTATCACTTTGTTCAGAGGCAGATGCATTTATCGCTTCTTCGTTCCAAAGTACGTTTTCAACAGCTTCACTTGTCGCGTTCCTCGTTTACGGACCGATGGTGGATATTAAAAATATGTTTATGATGCTTGCGACATTTAAAACGAAATTTGTAATTGTTGTTACAGTTACAGTTACTCTTGTTGTTTATGCAAGCTCACTACTCATTTATGCGATGGGGTGGTAGGTTATGTTTCGAGCATATATATTATTAGGTTTTACAATATTAATTGCGCAGCTTCATATTTCCGGTAACATTACGAAGTATATCAATATGAAGTATGCCTATTTATCAACAACAGCAGCAATTATTTTAGGTTTCTTAACGATTGTACAAATTATCGTCGTTTTCCAAAAAGAGCACCAAAAGGAAAAAGAGAAAAATGATTGTAGTTGTGACCATAGCCATTGCGGGCATGATCATTCAAAAGATGAGAATACATGGTGGAAAAAAGCATTTTCATACTCATTATTTTGTTTTCCAATTATCTCAGGGTTATTTTTCCCAATTGCGACGTTAGATTCGGATATTGTTAAAGCGAAAGGATTTCACTTTCCTGTTGCACAAGCAGAAAGTAAGGATCCATTTATGACAAGACAATTTCTAAGACCTGATACGAGCATTTATTACGGGAAAGAAGGATACCGTGGTGTAATGGAAAAAGGGAAGAAAGAGTTTGTTACGAAAGACAATATTAATTTGAAAGATGAAGACTTCCTAAAGGGCATGGAAACAATTTATAATTATCCTGGCGAGTTTACTGGGAAAAAATTATCTTTTAAAGGGTTTGTTTTTAGGGATGATTCTTCTAAAAAAGAACAATACTTCTTATTCCGTTTCGGTATTATACATTGCGTAGCAGATTCTGGTGTGTATGGTATGTTAGTGAAAAAGCCAGAAGGCGTAGAGTGGAATAATGATGACTGGATTCAAGTAGAAGGAGAGATAACTACTGAGTTTTATCAGCCGTTTCATGCGAATATTCCTGTATTAGAAGTAACAAAATGGAATAAAGTTGAACAGCCGAAAGAACAATATGTATTTAGAGGAGCCGATTGATAAAATCGGTTCTTTTTTGTGGACTAAAAGTTCTGAATGTTGTTAATATTAAACGTGTAGTTCATTTAGTATAGTGATTATTGAAATATTAGGGATAAATCATTAAAGGGGTGATAACAATGACAGAAGTAAAGGGGAAAACAGCCAATGAGTCAAGGGTGTTCAAAACGAGCCGAGTATTCCCAACAGATTTAAATGATCATAACACGCTATTTGGTGGGAAGATATTAGCGGAGATGGATATGGTTGCTTCTATTTCAGCATCCAGACATTCGAGAAAGGAATGTGTCACAGCATCTATGGACTGGGTCGATTTCTTACATCCTGTTCGTTCTTCAGATTGTGTTAGTTATGAATCTTTCGTAATTTGGACGGGAAGAACTTCGATGGAAGTGTTTGTGAAGGTAGTAGCTGAAGATTTAATTTCAGGTGAGAAGCGTATAGCGGCAACGTCATTCGTTACTTTTGTGGCACTTAGTAAGGAAAATAATCCAGTTCCAGTACCGCGTGTTATCCCTGAAACAGAAGAAGAGAAAGAATTACATCGTATTGCTGTGTTACGTGCAGAACAGCGTCATATACGTAAGGCAGAGAGTAAGAAAGTAGCCACATTGTTAACCTTTTGAGATGAATATTTAGCCATTTAAGTTACTATAGCAGTCGGAAATGGTTTTAAAATGAAAAGCGGACACCTAAAAATAGGTGTCCGCTTTTATAGTTTTTTCATCCACATATCATATGACAGTAGCTACTTAGCAGAAGCAAGCAGCACCGACGATGATTAAGAGGATAAATAATACGACTAATAGCGCAAATCCATTACCATGTGCGAAGCCCATTGTTATTTCCTCCTTTTATTTTAAGATACAACATACAATATGCAAATGAGCTATTGTTTGATATGGACATATATCATGCAATGACATATTTTCTTGAATGATAATGTAATAAAAAAGGGAAGATATAGAAATAACAGTAAGTGGAGAAAGGAATTTATCCATGAAGCACTTTTTCGCTATAATCCTTTGTTTAATAGGTGTATTCATTTGGATGAACATCGATGTGGAAATGGGGAAGGAAATGGCTAGTGAATATGAATTAGGACAAGTTCGATTAGGTGAATTTCAATTATATACGAACGGTGAAGAGTTATATAGAAAATTATTTGAGGATATAAACGATGCAGAAAAGTATATATATATCCATTTTTATATTGTAGGAAAAGATGAAATAAGCCAAGAGTTTTTACAGTTATTAGAGAAAAAAGCATCTAGCGGAGTAGAAGTGAAATTGTCAGTCGATCGGATAGGTGGATATAAGCTGAAGAAAAAGGTAATTAGCCGATTAAAGGAAAACGATGTGAAGTTTACATTTAGTAAAAAACCGAAGCTGAAAAATTTGTTCTATTCTTTGCATCAACGGAATCATAGACGTATTGTTACGATAGATGGAAAGGTATCATACGTCGGTGGCTTTAATATCGGAAAGGAGTACCTTGGACAAAATCCAAAGTTTGGGCCATGGCGTGATTATCACGTGCGCATCCATGGTGAGGGTGCAGCGGATATGGAAAGAAAATTCGCCGAAGATTGGAAAGAAGATACAGGAGAAAAAATGCCTATACATGAAAGTATACCTACATTAGGGAATGTGAAATATCAATATTTATTTTCAAATGGAAAAGGCTTATGGGAAAAGTATGGGGCACTTTTAAAAAAGTCTAAAAAGTCTTTAATTATCGCTACACCATATTTTGTACCAAGTAAAGAAATGGTGAAAGAGTTAAAAGCTGCATTAAATCGTGGTGTTAATGTAAAAATTCTCGTGCCATTTAAAAGTGATGCCGTATTGTTAAAACAAGCTGCCTATCCATATTTGAAAGATATGTTACATGCTGGAGCGGAGATTTATCAATATCAGAATGGTTTTTTTCATGGGAAAGTAACAATCATTGATGGGGAAATTGTTGATATTGGTACCGCAAACTTTGATAATAGAAGTTTTTATTTAAATACGGAGTCTAATTGTATTATCTATGATAAGGGAGTAACAGCGGACGTATGGAACCGATTAAAAGAAGACTTTCATAAATCAAAAAGATTTTCGGAAGAAGATTTTGAGAAAATAAGTAAATGGGATTGGTTTTTAGCAAGAATAGCAAATGTTATAGCATCATATTTATAGTATATGGACAAAAGAGAAGGGAGGCGCTTTAATGGACTGTATGAAAGAATTAATGAAATATAGTTATATGCTAATATGTAAGGTTGGAGAGTATGCTGGAAAGGTCAGAGACGAAGAATTAAAAAATCTATTACAGCACCATTTACCATATATGTTACAAGCATATAATGAACAAGTAAATTTTCAAGAAGGAGAGAATGTGCAGCATATAACCTGTGAAACAATGGAGTTTGATTTGCATGAAATGGGAAAGGAAACAGTTAGTAAATATACAGGGGATATTCATATTGCAACCAGTTATATTGCGCATTTGAAACGATTAGCTTTAAAGTTTGCTCAAGTTGCAGTGGAAGTTGCTAACCCAGAGTTTCGCTCATTTTTGGAAAATTGTTTCCTGAAAATGAACCGTTACGCTTATAGTGTGTGGCAATATGTTATGAAGAAGGAATATAAGATTACACATCTATATGAAAATGAAAAATTTGCATGAGAAACTAAGGCGAAATGGTATGCGCCTTAGTTTTTTTACGTCCATTGAGAGAAAAAACTAGTTTTATTGTGTATCGATTGGAAATGAAATATATAAATTAAAATTAGGTTTTGTTATCGGAAAATTTACAAAAATTTACCGTATATTTACTGTTTTTCAATCTCTCCTTTAAAAATAGAGAGTAATATGAGGTTGTACATATTCTATCACAAGGAGGAAACGCAAATGAACAAATGGGTTAAATCATTAACTGCTATGGCACTTGCAAGTTCTTTATTAATGGTAGGTTGTAGTAAAGGTGAGGACAAGAAGAAAGAAGACGACACAACAACACAACAAGAGGACAAAAAGGATAAAGAAACAAGCGGAACCGAGAAGTCTACTGATTCTAAAGAAAAGAAATAAAGTAATAATAAAGCTTCCTCTTATATATGAGGAAGTTTTTTTGTTGTAAATTGACTGAGATTATTGAAAAATAGAAAGAGAATGAAAGAGGGGGAAAACAAATGAAAGTATGTATATTGGGAGCAACAGGACGAGTAGGTTCAAACATAATTAATTTAGCATTAAAGGATTCAGCTGAAGTGACTGCATTAGCGCGTGATTTAAATAGAATAGAAATACAACATGAAAGGTTAAGAGTGATAGAAGGGAATGTATTGAACGAAAATGATATAAAGAAAGCGATAGAAGGAAGTGATATAGTAATTAGTGCACTTGGAACGGATCAAAATGGAACATTAGCGAAGAGTATGCCACAAATTATAAAGAAAATGGAAGAATATGGGGTTCGTAGGATCATAACAATAGGAACAGCTGGTATTTTACAAGCAAGAACAGATCTAAATTTATATCGTTTTCAATCAACGGAATCAAAAAGGAAAACGACAACGGCAGCGGAAGATCATTTGGCTGCATATAAGGTACTAAGTAATAGTAATAATTTATGTTGGACAGTTGTTTGTCCGACACATTTAATAGATGGTGAGGCGACAGAGGTATATCGAACTGAAAAAGATATATTGCCAGAGGGTGGATCAAAAATTACAGTGGGTGATACAGCACACTTTGCATGGGATCTATGTAAGAAAAATATATATGAAAATAGTCGAGTAGGTATTGCATATTAAAAAACCATCCCGAAGTCGGGATGGTTAAAAGATGATATAACACAAGAAGATGATAATCATAATGATTTGGAGAATTGCTTTCGCTACTGTACTGCTTAAAAAACCAACTACAGTAGCGACTCCAACTAGAAAAGCATCTTTTGGCGATTTTTTATGTACTAGTTCTGTTATAAATACTGATAAGAACGGTATGATAATAAGTCCGAATGGTGGGAAGAAGAACGAGCCGACAATGATAGAAATCATTCCGACACGTTCGCCCCATTTAGAACTACCGTATTTTTTTAAGAAATATCCATTTGCAATAAAATCAGCAACGAAAATGAAAAGAGTGAAAATGACTTGAATAATCCAAAAAGAAGTTGTTAATTCGCCTCCATTTATACCGAAATGGTAAATCAAATATCCAGCCCAGACAGCTAGTATGCCAGGGATAATTGGATAAATAAAGGCGAGAAATGAAACAACGAAACAGGCAATGATACAAATTGTTAATAAAACAGTCACTTTATAGCTCCTTTTTAATATCTAGTTTATGTACAGCAACTTTTTTGACTTGATGTCCATCAAGTTCTAATACTTTAAATTGAAAACCAGCATATTCAATGGAATAGCCAGCTTCAATATTTAAGTCAACTGCTTGAGAGAGAAGCCATCCTCCGATTGTATCTAAATCACTATCATCAATATGTAGGCCAAACATATCATTTACTTCAGAAATAAGCACTTTTCCATCTAAAACAGTAAGCTTAGGTGTACGCTTTTCAATCATAGGTGATTCATCAGCATCGAATTCATCTTGAATTTCTCCAATGATTTCTTCAAGAATATCTTCCATCGTTAAAAGTCCGGCAGTACCACCATATTCATCCATAACGATTGCCATCTGAACGCGATTTTTTTGAAGGTGGACTAACGTTTTACGAATTGGAACTGTTTCAAATACAGTTAGAACAGGATGTATATAAGATTCAAGTGGTTTATAAATACCTTTCGTTTGATCATGGAATACTTCTTTCGTATTGATCATCCCGATGATATCATCTTTATCTTTTTCAATGATTGGATAGCGTGTATATTTTTCAGTAGCGACGATATCCATATTTTCTTCTAACGTATTTTCAGTAGACAAGCAAATCATTTCGGTACGAGGAACCATAATTTCTTTCGCAACTCGATCATCAAATTCAAAAATGTTATTTACATATTTATATTCGGTTTGGTTTATTTCACCGCTTTTAAAACTTTCACCTAAAATGAGTCGCAATTCCTCTTCAGAATGAGCAAGTTCACTTTCCTTCGCAGGTTCTAATCCGAGTAGTTTTGTGAAAAATATAGCTGTACTATTGAGTAGCCAAATGAATGGATACATAATTTTATCAAATAAAATAAGCGGTCTTGCAAATTTGAGTGTGATTGCTTCTGCTTTTTGAATTGCGAAAGACTTTGGAACTAATTCACCTAATACAACGTGGAAAAATGTAATAACACTAAAAGCAATAACAAAAGATAAAGTGTTAGCCATTGTTCCAGTAATATTAATTTTTTCAAAGAGCGGCCGTAGTATATGTTCCACAGTCGGTTCACCAAGCCAACCAAGCCCTAAAGAAGTGATTGTAATTCCGAGCTGACAAGCTGATAAATAAACATCTAAATTAGATAGGACGCTTCTTGCAGCTAAAGCTTGTTTATTACCTTCATTTGCAAGTTGGTCAATTCGACTTTTTCGTACTTTTACAACAGCGAATTCTGATGCAACGAAAAAGCCAGAAATAAGAATAAGTACAAAGATGAGAAAAATATTTAATATGTCCAAGCGTGTTCTCCATTCCAAGGTCTGGAATAAAGATGTCACCTCCTGCAATTATGTTATACTTTTATAATAAATCCAAATGAAAAGAATAGTCAAAGGAAAAGGGTAAATATTGGTATGTTTCTGTAATAGTTTTTGAATTTGCTGTTATTTTGTCCGCTATACAAAAGGAATAACCCCCTACTTTTAGATTATAGAGGGTTATTTTAAATTAAGGTTTTGGAACACTTCTCGTTAAAGTGTATGACTGTTGCTTGGAGTAGTTTGTGGTCCATAGTGTTTGAAGGAAAGAAAGTATGCTATATGGGATATAGAGTAGTAATAAGCCGATTGTAACAATTATAGGTGAATTTCCGCCAAATTGAACGATAAATTGTAACAGTCCATTTGCATGAAAAACGCATTCCATAAAAACGAATGAAAGAATAATGGAACCTAAAATTGATTTATGATTTGAAGTAAGCGCTAAAAACAATGTGTCTACAAGAAAAGAATCATGTTTTATTTCATATTCATTTGTGTTTTTTAAGAAAGGAATCCATTTTTTTACTGCTTGCATAACGATAATCATGGAAGTACTACATACGATGATAAATGATGAGTAGTAAGGAAGGTTTATAAATTGTGCGATGTATAGAAGTAGTAATAAGACTGAACATTGTAATACTACAGTGCAAAAAGAGTAAGGTATCCATTTCAATACAGTAGTAAACTTTTTAAACGAGTTAGGTACTTTGAAAAATAAATGGCCGATACCCAAACTTATGAAAAATCCGATCGCAAGGGTAAAAGTAAAACGAACAATCGATATAAAATATATTTCCCATATGTAAGGGAATAATGGTGTTGAATGATTAGAAGTATGTATCATTTGGTTTGCTGAGAAAAAGATAGATTCATGCATCCAATCAACCTTTGGAATTGATATAGAAGAAAGCTGTGCGAAGTTTTGAAAAATGCTAATAAATCCATTTTGATAAGAGTAATTGTGTGTAATAAAAAGAGCTGGAATAGGACTTATGGCAAAAATAACAATAACACCAATTATAAATTTACATATATGTGAGCGTAATAAGGACATATAACCACCTACTCTTAGAATATTCAGAAAATTCTTATTCTTATTTTAGCTTTTTTTGAAAGAAGTTACAATATATTTTTCATTTAGTAATTCAGAGAGAAGATTTGATAGCAAAAATATACAAGTGAAGGATTCATGAATAAATTATGACAAGAAAATGAATAATTTTCAGAAAAATAAAATAAATCATTTATTTTTTTCTGAAAATATAATATAGTTATGGCACAGAAAGTATTTTAACATAAGGAGGCTTTTTATGAGGATTAAAGGGAATTACGTGCCGAAAAGGGAAGTTTTACTGTGCTCAAGTTCGATTACGATTGGGGAAGCGTTAGAGCATTTAAATAAAACGGGGTATCGTTGTGTACCAGTTTTAGATGAAAAAAAAGAGAAATTTTTAGGGAATATATATAAAGTAGATATTTTAGAATATAAAGGATCACTTGATGAGAGTGTAATACAATTATTAAACGATAAAGAAGGATTTGTGAGAGAAGATTCATCTTTCTTTAAAGTATTTTTTACAATAAAAAAATTGCCTTATTTATCAGTAGTTGATGAAAAAGGGGTTTTCCTTGGAATTTTAACGCATAAAAAAGTTTTTGAGTTATTAGAGGATGCATGGGGCGTTCACTCTAGTAAATACTCTGTCATGATTGGAACGCAAGACTATAATGGAGCAATCCAAAAATTATCGACAGTTTTAAAGAAATACACTGGTATTCAAAGTTTGATGACTTTTGATAATGATGCCTTATTAGTTCGTAGAATTATGTTTACATTAGGAGAAGAGTTTAACGACGGTGAATTAGAGACATTATTGAAAGATTTAGAAGATCACGGATTTAGAGTTGTGTATGTGGAAGAGATGAAAAATCCACGTGAAGTTGAAACGATAGAGTAACATAACAAAAGCCATCTAATTATATATTAGATGGCTTTTGTATGTTACGTGTATAAAGTTATTTGAAAATAACAATTGAATAATAGGTGAGATTGTAACAATATTTGTGTAAGAGAATAAAAAATGTAGATAATTTCGATTTTCAAAAAAATCAATTTGAAAATATGTTTTTATTTTGCAACTAAATATGTTACTATATGTGTGATAAAAACAAAGAGGTCTGACATCTACACTCCACGTAATAACACTCTAATGATTTAAAAATTCAAAAAAATCAAAATTCAAAATAATAATTGTATTAATGATTAGAGTAAAAATAAGGGGAATGGAGAAATTATGGAGAAAGACACTGCTTTGTAAGGGGCATATTTTATCATCTTGAGCAGAGAGGAGGATGCATAGCATATTGTAAAATATAGAGATAAACAATGAAAAAGTGCTATGCAAATGAAGAGCATGAAGGGACGTTTAAGGCCAGGTGATACGGTAGCAATTGGTTTAATGCTATTTGCATTATTTTTAGGAGCAGGAAATTTAATTTTTCCGCCAGTTTTAGGTCAACAAGCAGGAGAGAATGTTTGGATTGCTACAATAGGATTCCTTGTAACGGGAGTCGGATTACCCCTACTAGCTGTAACAGCTGTCGCGTTTGTAGAGGGGGACTTGAAAGCGCTATCTTCTAGAGTCCACCCTATATTTGCGTTTATTTTCCCATTGATTAGTTATTTAGCAATTGGACCATTTTTCGCGATTCCTCGTACTGGAGCTGTTTCGTTTGAAATGGGTATGAAGCCGTTTTTATCAGAGGCAATGGTTTCAGAGTGGTACATGCTATTTCTTTTCACGATAGTTTTCTTCGGAATAACGTGGTATTTATCATTAAATCCATCTAAATTAGTGGATTGGTTCGGAAAGTTTCTTACACCATTATTAGTATTAATTGTCGCTGTTATTGTCGGAAAGGCAATTATTGATCCAATTGGAGAGCCAGCTGCGCCGTTAGCTGCTTACAAAGAAAATGCTTTCTTTGGTGGATTTATTCAAGGATATTTAACGATGGATGCAATTAGCGCGCTTGTATTCGGAATTGTCGTTGTACAAGTTATCCGCTCTAAAGGGATAAAAGAGAGTAGTCAAATTGCAAAAATAACAGTAGTATCAGGTATTATTGCTGTACTTGGTTTAACGTTAATTTATTTATCACTTGCTTATCTTGGTTCAACAAGTACATCACTTGGTATCTCAGAAAACGGTGGCCTTATTTTAACGAATGTTGTAAATGAGCTATATGGGACGAGTGGTAAAATTTTATTAGGGCTTGTTATTATACTCGCTTGTTTAACAACTTCTGTTGGGTTAACATCTGCGTGTGCAGGTTTCTTTACAAACTTATTCCCAAAACTTTCGCATAAAACGATTGTAACAATGGTATGTGTATTTAGTTTAATTGTATCTAACCTAGGTTTAACACAATTAATCGCAGTAACATTACCTGTGTTAATGATCATTTATCCAGTTGCAATTGTATTAATCGTACTTTCGTATTTCCATAAGTGGATTGGGAAGCGTAATACAATTTATATTGGAGCTATTTTAGGTGCATTGTTAATTAGTTTCTTTAACGGTTTAGAAAGTGCGAAAATTAAAATTGACGCGATTTCTAATGTACTACAAATGTTACCGTTATATAACGAAGGAATCGGATGGTTAATTCCATCATGTATTGGCGGGATTCTCGGTTTCTTCTTCTATAAATCAAATGAATCAAGTGAATTACAAAAGAAAGGTGCTTAGGCACCTTTCTTTTTTTGAAGGGGATTTTTGTATTTTGTCTAAGTAATAATTGGGAGGAATGATAAATGGCTAATTTTGAAGATTTTTTAAATTTGGATTTGAGAATTGGAACTGTAATACATGCAGAGGAATTTAAAGAAGCGAGAGTACCAGCGATTAAACTAGCAATAGATTTTGGAGAAATCGGGATAAAGCAGTCAAGTGCTCAAATTACGAAAAGGTATATTCCAGAAGATTTAATCGGTCAACAAATCGTTGCTGTTGTAAACTTTCCACCAAAGCGTGTAGCTGGATTCAAATCAGAAGTGCTTGTGCTTGGTGGTGTTCCTGAAGCTGATGATGTTGTGTTACTTCAGCCTAATATGGAATTGCCAAATGGAACAAAAATTAGCTAGGGTGAAGGTAGGGGCTAATATGGATATCGGACGAGAATATTTGCAATGTGCGATTTCGAACTTTAAAGCAACAAAGAAACAAGGGGAACGGGCACTTTCTCAATTATCATATGAACAAATACAATGGTCTTCTCATGAAGAAACAAATAGTATAGCGATTATTATTAAGCATCTGCACGGTAATATGCGTTCTAGATGGACGGATTTTTTAACGTCTGATGGTGAAAAAACAGATCGTAATCGAGATGGTGAATTTGAAGGATGCTATCATTCAAAAGAAGAAACCCTTATAGCTTGGCAAGAAGGATGGAAATATGTTTTTAATACGATGAATACTTTAACGCCGGAACACTTATTGAAGACGGTATACATTCGCGGTGAAGCACATACTGTCATGCAAGCAATTGAAAGGCAAATTTCTCATTATGCATTGCATATTGGTCAGATTATTTACATTGGGAAGATGTTAAAAGAAAATGAGTGGGAATGTTTAAGTATTCCGAGAGGTCAGTCTGCGCGTTATGTAGAGAAAAAACGTTCAACATAATAATAAGAAAGAAACCGATAAAAAATAGGAAAAAAGAAAGTCAGCCAAATAATAGATGGTTCTGTAATCATAAGAATACTGCCAAAAATAAGTCCATATATAATAAGAAAGAAATTGAAAAGTGTATTCACAGGGAGAAATCGTGAGATAAACACTTGCTGTCGTTTAAAACAATCACTGTGAAATAAATAAAAGCGGAAGTACCATGTGGCTGTAATAAGGTCTTTCTTTCTCACAATTCTTTTTTTGCATGTATGACAGATAAGTGGTGGTTGCATTTCATTACGCTCCATTTTTTATTTTCATAATAATGTGAGACAAAAGTAGGTACAAAGTGTATGTTCCTATATACGCTCCTGCAATAAGGAAAAATGGATTCAGTAAAATTCCATGAATGCTCGTCATGAAAACTAAATCTTGTATTAAAACATCGTATATATTAATGGAAATAATTGTACCAAGTACATATAGTGCCAAGTACGCAGAAATATGTAGCACAATAGAGATTTTTGGTTGCTTAGCGGACAAATAAAAAATGAATGATAGAGCGATTGGTAATATTCCTATTAATAGCTTCAATTCATTTCACCTCATTAACAATATAGCCGAAATTTTAACGGTCTATTCTCTAGGGCTTGTACATAACTTGAAATAGAGAGGTGATAGTATGAATCGGGGCTTTTTTTTTATGAAGTTTACAAATATGCGTAAGTTAGTTTTATTTGTTATTACTACAGTGCTAGCGACTTTTTTTCTTATTAGTCTGATGGTAACCTCTATGAAAGAGACAAAGTCAACGTATTTATATAATTGGTTAAATGAGTTATCGATGAATGGTTACATGTATGTACTTGGAAAAGAGAATCATTATTTTACACAGGAGTATCGAAATTTGAATCAAGATTTTTCAATTTCTTCTTTTCTCTTTTCTATGGCTACAAATATTCGCTTTAATGATGTACGCAGTTTTGTCGGGAAAGAGCTCCCGGGATTTGGTAAGTACGATACAGAAATTGTTATTGCGGGTGAGGGTACAAATTATTCTAACTTACCGATAGAGTCGAGTGTTCCTCTTGAAGAAGTAGTGAAGGAACGGACTAGTGGAACTGGACAAGCACCTAAACAAGATACGAATAAAGAGAAAAAACAGCCGTCCCAAACGACTGGGAAGAGACAAGTTGCGTTTATTTATCATACACATAGCTGGGAATCTTATTTACCTTTACTTAACTTAACGAATGACCCGAATCCGAATAAAGCAACGAGTTCTGTGTCGAATATTTCTATATTAGGAGATCGTTTCCGTGAACAACTAGAAGGTGAAGGGATTGGGGCTACTAACGATAAGAGTGATGTTGGTCAAAAGTTAATAAGTAAAGGTTTAAACAGTAATAGTTCGTATAAAATGTCACGAGAAATTGTGCAGCAAGCTATGGCTGGAAATAAAGATCTTCAATACTTTTTTGATTTGCATCGTGATAGTGCCCGAAAGAATGTAACGACAAAAACAATTGGAGATAAATCATATGCAAAGCTTGCATTTGTAGTAGGGAAAGGAAATAAAAACTATGAAAAAAACTTACAATTAGCGACAGCTTTACATGAGGCGATTAATAAGAAATATCCAGGAGTGAGCCGTGGGGTCATTCAAAAAGGGTTTCAGACAGGAAATGGAATCTATAATCAAGACCTATCAGGACAAGCGATATTAATAGAAGTTGGCGGTGTAGATAATACAGAGGAAGAATTGAATCGATCAATTGATGCACTTGCTAAAGCATTTGGTGAATATTTTTGGCAGGCAGAAAAAGTGAATGGATAAAGTGAAATTTAAATTGGTGAGAGACCTCACCTGATGAGGAGGAATTCACAGTATTTTTGAAAAAACGTAAGTGTAATGCTTGCGTTTTTTCTTTGTAATGATGAGACGTCACAGAATAGACATAATTTGTCGTTGTTATAGTAATATCGAAATTTGTCAATTTATAGCAGGAGATTTACAAAGGGATTTTCAGGAAAGTAGAGAAAATCTTTTTATAAGGAAAACTTTTTATTATGAAACTGGTAGGGTGATTGAAGTGATTAGGGAGATCGAAATAGAAGATGCATCATCATTTTTGCAATTAAGTAAGCAATTAGATGAAGAAACGAAGTTTATGTTATATGAACCAGGAGAAAGAAAAACTACAGCTGAGCAACAAGAAAAAATGATCCATCGCTTTATAGAAAATGAATATACAACAATATTTGTAGCAGTTGAAGATGAGAGGATAGTAGGTTTTATATTAGTGAATGGAAATAACATTCAAAGAAAGAGGCATGTGGCAACCATTGTAATTGGTATTTTGCAAGAGTATAACGGGCGAGGTATTGGGACGAGATTGTTTAAAGAGGTTGAGAAGTGGGCAAAATTACATGATGTATGGCGTTTAGAATTAACAGTAATGGCCCACAATACAAGAGCTCAGGCACTATATAAAAAAGCTGGATTTGAGAAAGAAGGTGTCAAAAAAGCTGCTCTTATTATCGATGGAAAGGGCATCGATGAGTATGAAATGGCCAAATTATTAAAATAAGAGGTCGTTATATGAAAAAAAGATGGGCACTACTTGGTATTGTAGCTGCAATAATTATTATTGGAGTAGCAGGAATCAATTATAAAATGTATAAGGATAAGCAGGCGCGGGAAGTAAGTGTAAATAGCATATTTCCGAAAGCGAAAGAAACGATTGCTAATATGGATGGGGATATTGCGGTAATTAATAATCCGAATTCAATGCTTGTACTTGTAAATAAAAGTAGGCGTTTACCAGATGGGTATAGACCGCCAGATTTAGTTATTCCGAAAGTGCGCTACTCTAGTGAAGGTGATCAAGAAAAGAAAAAGATGAGAAAAGAGGCAGCGAGGGCGCTTGAGGATATGTTTCAGCAGGCTGACAACGAGCGTATTTTTCTTTTTGCAGTTTCTGGATTTAGATCTTTTGATCGACAAAAAGCATTAAATACGATGTATAAAAAACAAGACGGGGAAGCAAAAACAGCAATGTCTAGCGCGGTTCCTGGCACAAGTGAGCATCAAACTGGACTAGCTATGGATATTACGTCTCAATCTGCTAAATTTCAGTTAGAGACAGTTTTTGGGGAAACGAAAGAAGGTCAGTGGCTTTCTGAAAATGCCCATAAATTTGGTTTTGTGGTTCGATACACAAAAGCGAAAGAAACGATTACGGGCTATCGGTATGAACCATGGCACGTAAGGTATGTGGGAAATCCACAAGCTACATATTTGTATGATAATCAACTGACACTTGAAGAAGTAACAGAGTGAACAATTGAGGGGAGAGACGTACAATGACGATGTTATATAAGAAAAAAGTACATGCATATATTACAAGAGAACAAGAGGGGGTTATGCAATTACTTGTTTTTAAACATCGTGATATACATGAAGCTGGTATTCAAGTGCCAGGGGGAACGGTTGATGAAGGTGAAACGTTAGAAGCTGCTATATTGCGTGAAGTACAGGAAGAATCCGGATTGCGTCATTTATGCATAGAGCGTTTTTTAGCAGATTACATTATACATATGAAAGAAAAACAGGAGTATGAAAAACGCCACTTTTTCCATGTAACTTTACTAACAGATGTAAAGGATACTTGGGAACATATTGTAAGTGCTGGTGAGGAAGATAAAGGATTGGTATTTTGCTACGAATGGGTTGATATTGTAAAATGCCCTGAATTAGCTGGAAAACAAGGTGAGTTTTTACATTTATTAGATAAAGTATACGCACAGTAATGTAAGAGTCTGAAGCGAAGATTAATCCGTTTCAGACTTTTTTTATTTTTCGGGAAATTAAAGGTGTTTAAATAAGGATATTGAATTTCTTTAAAGGGATATTAATTTAGGATGTGTTGAGATGAAAAATTGAAAAAGTAAGGGGTATATGCTAAAAAAGTTCATATAAGGGAGAATATAAATGGAAATTCAGTTTAATCCAATCTTAAAAAAGGAATTAACAATTCAAGATATTCAAAATGAAATGGAATCTGGAAAGCTAACTTCAAAAGAGCTAGTGATGTATTATCTCTATAGAATCGCAAAGTATGATCAAGACGGGCCGAAAATCAATTCAATTTTAGAAATTAATCCAGATGCTATTTTTATTGCAGAAGCGTTAGATTATGAAAGAAAGACAAACGGCGTAAGGGGACCATTGCATGGAATACCTGTTTTGCTTAAGGATAATATTGAAACGAATGACTTCATGCATACAAGTGCAGGTACAATAGCTCTAGAACAAAATATAAGCAGTGAAGATGCATTTCTCGTTACTAAACTGCGAGAAGCAGGGGCAGTGATAATAGGAAAAACGAATATGACAGAATTAGCAAATGCAATGTCTTTTGAAATGTGGGCTGGATATAGTGCAAGAGGTGGTCAAACAATCAATCCATATGGAACGGGCAAGGATCATATGTTTGTTGGCGGATCTAGTACAGGATCTGCAATAGCAGTTGCTGCTAACTTTACAGTAGTATCTGTTGGGACAGAAACCGATGCTTCTATTTTGAGCCCCGCTGTTCAAAATTCTGTAGTAGGTATTAAACCGACTGTCGGTTTAATTAGTCGTAGAGGAATTATTCCATTTACTTATTCGCAAGATACAGCTGGACCATTTGCTAGAACGGTAACCGATGCTACTATTTTGCTAGGGAGTTTAACTGGAGTGGATGAGAAAGATGTAGTTACTCACAAAAGTGACGGTAGGGCATATCGGGATTATACATCTTACCTTGATGCAAATGGTTTAAATGGAGCGAAGATTGGTGTGTTTAACGATGCACCAAAAGATTATTACGAAAATGGTGAGTATGATGAAATCTTGTTTAAGGAAACGATCCAAGTATTACGTAATGAAGGAGCGACAGTAGTAGAAAATATTGATATTCCTTCTTTTCATAGAGAATGGAGCTGGGGAGTTCCGCTTTATGAGCTGAAGCATAGTTTAGATAACTATCTTTCTAAATTACCTTCTACTATCCCGGTACATTCTATTTCGGAGTTAATGGAGTTTAATAAAAACATAGCAGAAAGAGCTTTAAAATATGGACAAACTAAGTTAGAGGGAAGAAAAGATTTTCCTAATACGTTACGAAATCCAGAATATTTAAATGCGAGATTAGAAGATATATTTTTTTCTCAAGAACAAGGCATTGATTTTGCATTGGAAAAATATAATCTTGATGCGATACTGTTTCCTTCCTATATAGGTTCTACTATATGTGCGAAAGCGGGTTATCCGTCTATAGCAATACCGGCAGGGTATATGGAAAGCGGGAGGCCTTTTGGAATTACCATTGCAAGCACTGCATTTAGTGAAGGGATATTAATTAAATTAGCTTATGCTTTTGAACAAGCGACAAAGCATAGAAAAATCCCCAACTTATCATGAATAGAATAAACAAAGAGGACAGGGATCCCTGTCCTCTTTGTTTTAGTGATTAAAGTGAAATATCGTTCTGCTCTGTCTTATGATATTTTAATAAACTAAAAGATAAACAAGCGGAACATAAAATAAGAATAGAAGCGATGATATAAATTGTACGAACACCGAACATATCAGTAATAATGCCAATGCTAAGCATAGATAGTCCAGAGGCTGTTGAAAGAAGTGCGCCATGTGCTGTATACATTTTGGATAATAAAGCAGGGGCAACACTTGATTGTAAAACAGTCGTTTGGGAAATATCTCTAATTTGATAACATGGTCCCATTAGAACACATAGAAAAAGCGCAATAAATCCACTGCTCGTCATACCATATAAAAATGTAAGAATGCTAAATATAAGAGAGCTAATCGACATAGATCGTATTAAATTGTTTTGAATATAGGAACTCATTTTCCATGCTAATAGACCACCGATTAACGTGCCAACATAATAACTTGTATTAATATATCCCCACCATTCTTCGCCCTTATGAAGGATAGTCGTAACGTATGCCATCGTAATAGCACCAATCCATATTGTCCCTGCGAAAGTTTCGATTAAGTCCATATATGTAACGGTACGGAGAGAAGGATTTTGAAATAGGAGTTTCCAACCTTCCAATAAAACAGTACTTTTGGAAGAGGGAGAATCTGCTATTCTTTCAGTATGTATGGAACGTAATGAAAAATGTAATGCAATGCATCCGAAAATCATTAAAATGTTATTAATCATGAGTGTAGAAGTAGCGCCAATGAGAAGAACGACAATACTCGTAAATGAATAAGCAACGGCTTGCACAATTTGTGTTGAAAAGGAAAAGATACTATTTACTTTTACTAATTTTTCTTTCGGTGTAAGGCGCGGAAGAATACCGTATAATAATGGAGCACTCCACCCGCTACATAATGAAATGACAAAAATAAAAGTTAATAGAGCTATAATGTTTGTGGATAAGACCGGGAACAAAATCATTAATAATAGTAAAAAGACTGTTTTCAACCATTGGAGCGTATATAACAGCGTATAAGATGGAAAACGATTTATCATAAGTGGTGCAGAGATGTTAGCAATTAGATTTGTGATAACTTGTAATAATGGAAAAAGAGCAGTAATAGTAGCTGATTTAGTTGCTATATAAATATGAGTTGTAATAATCGTTACATATACGATGTCAGCGAGAGTAATGCATATTTTGGAACCTAAATAGTAGATTAGTGACAGGTTTCTCAATAAGAATATCACCTCTATAAAAAAAGTATTTAGTAATTGTAATAATTGTAATTTAAAAATTAAAATTTTTAAAGAATTTAATTTTTTGTCACTTTTTGAAAGGGAATTTCATGTATAATGAAGAATATATTGATATAG
Source organism: Bacillus cereus group sp. MYBK108-1 (assembly GCF_051917185.1). Classification (NCBI taxonomy): domain Bacteria; kingdom Bacillati; phylum Bacillota; class Bacilli; order Caryophanales; family Bacillaceae; genus Bacillus; species Bacillus cereus group sp. MYBK108-1. The sequence continues at coordinate 145,059 of NZ_JBQAHZ010000010.1, read as the reverse complement.
TATTATATTAATGATCATTGTAACAGTGAATATGTACAATAGCTTGTAGCAAACGTCCAAGTGTAAGAAAGGGCGGATAAACCATTCTTTTCTTCATATACATATAGAAAATGAGAAAGAAAGTGAGGGTTGCATATGGCTGCTTGGGTAATTTGGTTTATAATAGCTGGTATTTTATTTATCGCGGAAATGTTGTCGATTACATTTTACATGCTTTGGCTTGGAATTGGAGCTGTTGTCGGAGGTCTTATTGCTTTGTTTGCTCCTGATGCACTACTGTTACAAGTTACTGTTGGTGCAATTGTAAGTTTAACTTTGACATTCTTTACGAAAAGAATTTCAAAAAACTTTCGAGAAGCAAAAGGTTTTACTGATACAGTAGATATGCTTGTTGGTAAAAGAGGGATTGTTATGCAAGCGATTACAAATGAAGCGAATGGTATTGTGAAGGTGGATGGAGATACTTGGACAGCTATTGCAGATTCTTCAATTGATGCTGGAGAAAAAGTCGTTGTTATAAAGAGGCATAGTACTATATTACAAGTGAAAAAGGAGAGTGAATAAATATGGTAGCATTAACGTTAACGATTATATTCGCACTAATTGTAGTTACATTTATCGCATTAACAATTAAAATTATTCCTCAGCAAAAAGTTGGGGTTGTTGAAAGATTTGGTAAGTTTCAACGTATAATGCACCCAGGGTTAAATATTTTAATACCAATTGTAGATCGTGTTCGTGTATATCATGACTTACGCATTCAACAAACGAATGTACCACCGCAAAAGGTAATTACGAAAGATAATGTTCAAGTAGAAATTGATACAATTATTTTCTATCAAATTGTTGAACCAGAACTTGCGACATATGGTATTTCAAACTATGAATATGGTGTTCGTAATATTACTTCAGCAACGATGCGTCAAATCATCGGTAAAATGGAACTGGATGAAACGTTATCTGGTCGTGAAAAAATTTCAACAGAAATTCGCTTAGCGCTTGATGAAGCAACAGAAAAATGGGGCGTACGTATTGAACGTGTCGAAGTTGTTGATATTAACCCGCCAAAAGATGTGCAAGCATCAATGGAAAAACAAATGAAGGCTGAGCGTAATAAACGTGCGATTATTTTAGAAGCTGAAGCAGCAAAACAAGATAAAGTCCTTCGCGCTGAAGGAGAAAAGCAAAGTAAAATCTTGATGGCTGAAGGGGATAAAGAAGCACGTATTCGCGAAGCTGAAGGTATAAAAGAAGCAAAAGAATTAGAAGCACAAGGGGAAGCACGAGCAATTGAAGAAATTGCAAAAGCAGAACAAAATCGTATTGAATTGCTTCGTGAAGCGAATTTGGATGAGCGTATACTTGCTTACAAATCATTTGAATCATTAGCTGAAGTTGCAAAAGGACCAGCAAATAAAGTCTTTATTCCGTCTAATGCAATTGAAACACTTGGTACTCTTGGGGCAATTGGAGAAATATTTAAAGAAAAACAAGCGAAGAAACTACCTTCAAATGATACAGGAAAAGAACAATAAAAGTGAGGAAGAGAAATGGTATACCATTTCTCTTTTTTTTGTGCGTATATTCTGAAAAGCTTGTACATATCCATGTATAAAGAAGGTGATGCAGTGAAAAAGTATGCAACTCGAATACATGGGAAGAAGCTGATTTCGTTACTCCTTTTATATGCGCTAATAGTAATTATGATAGCGTCGATTTTGACGTCATTTTTACATACAATGAAATCGAATTATGCAAATCAATGGTTTGGAAAAGTATCGATGCAAGGTTTTGTTCAAATGATAGAAAGTGAGAATCGCTATTACGGATTTGATTATTTTAAGAAGAATAAAAGAGAGTCAGTTGGGAATTTAATGTTCTCTATCGCGACAGATTTGAAAATTAAAGATTTAAGAACATTCGTCGGTAAAGAAGTACCTGGTATGTCAAAGTATTATTCTAATATTATCGTAGCTGGGGAAGGGACAAACTTGACAAATATCCCAAATGAATCTAGTGTACCGATTGAAGAAGTAACGAAAGAACGGGAAATAGCAAAAGATAAAGTTACAGAAGCGGAAAAGAATAATCCGGTTCAGAAAAAGAACGGAGCGAAAAAAGGTGAAAGTGCAGTATATATTTATCATACACATAGCTGGGAATCCTTCTTTCCATTATTACCAGGGGCAACTGATCCATCTAGCCCAGATGTAAATGTGTCTTTACTAGGGAAACGTATGAAAGAGCAACTTGAAGGACAAGGAATTCCGGTAGTTCATGATAAAACGAATATGGGTGATTTATTAGCGAGTAAAAAGTGGGTATGGTATCAGTCATATAAAGCGTCTCATGAATATGTAAAAGAAGCATTAGCACAAAATAATAAAATTGCGTTTCCGATTGATATACACCGTGACGATCAGCGTAAGAAAGTAACAACAAAAGTAATTAACGGAAAATCGTATGCAAGATTATATTTTATAATTGGGATGGAAAATGAAGGCCGTGCTGAAAATGAAAAAATTGCAAGAGCGATCAATAGTTATTTAGATGAAAACTATTACGGATTAAGTAGAGGGATTTTTCCAAAGTATAAAAAAGATGGAAATGGCGTTTATAACCAAGATTTATCGAAAAATGCGATGTTAATTGAAGTTGGTGGTGTTGATAATACGTTAGATGAATTATATAACACAATTGATGTGTTAACAGAAGCGTTTAGTAAATATTATTGGAATGATGCGGAAAAAGTGAATGGATGAGGGACGGGAGACCGTTCCTTTTTTATTTTGGAATCTTAAAATGTGATATAATGGAATTTTATGAATGTTAAATAAAGGGAGAGAGAAACATGCAAATACTACTAATACGCCACGGAGAATCAGAAGCTGATATTTTACATGTGCATGAAGGTCGAGCTGATTTTGAGTTAACTGACAAAGGGAGACAACAAGTACAAAGACTTGTACAGAAAGTGAAAAAAGATTTTGCACCAGATTTCATTTGGGCAAGCACATTAAAACGCGCTCGTGAAACGGGTGAAATATTAGCAGAAGCAATTGGTTGTCCAATTCAATTAGAAGAGGAATTAATGGAGTTTAATAATGGAGTGCAAGCAGGCTTATCATTTGAAGAAGCAAAGAAATATCCAGAGCCAAAGTTTCTTCATGATCGTTTTGAAAACGGGGAATCGTTTATTGAGTTTCGAATGAGAATAGAAGGAATCTTTTCTAAAATCTTGACAGAGAATACATATGACCGAATTGCAATTGTTGCCCATGGGGGCGTAATTAATAGTCTATTACGTGCATTTTTCAAAATGCCAATTTCAATGGACTACTATTTCAAAATGGGAGATACGGGAATAAGTTTAATTGAAATTGAGGGTGAACAAAAAACGGTGCATTTCATTAATGATACGAATCATTTGGACGGGATGTAAAGACTTATGTACAAAGTTGTATTTTTCGATGTTGACGGTACGTTATTAAGTGAGATTGATAGAAGCATGCACGAAAGTACAAAAGAAGCGGTACAAAGATTAATAGATAAAGGAATTCACGTAGTTGTTACAACTGGAAGACCATATAGTTTATGCTCACAATTTAAGGAACTAGGTATAAATACGTTTATTTCAGCAAATGGTGCACATATAAAATGTGGGAAAGAAGTTATACATAAATCAGTACTTTCAAGCGAAATCGTTCATGATATTTCAAATTTTGCTGAATTACATGGTCACAGTGTTTCTTACTTTACAGAAGAATTTGCAATGAATAATATTGCTTCCAAAGATGAACGTGTCATGCGAGCGTTAAATGAAACCTTAAATTTAGAGCAGTATCCTGACAAAGTTAGAAACTTATCAGATGAGATGTATTGCATATGTCTGTATGCTGATGATACAGAAGCTCAAAAATTCATTGAAAGATATCCAGCACTTACGTTTGAGCGTTTTCATGGTTACGTTATAAATGTATTGGAAGATAGTAAAGTATCGAAGCTAACTGCAATTCAAAAAGTATTGGAACATTTAAACATTAGTAAATTAGAAGCCATTGCTTTTGGCGATGGTGGAAATGATATTGAGATGTTGCAGTATGTAGGATTAGGAGTTGCGATGGGAAATGGTGGAGAGGAGTTGAAGAGAAGGGCTGATTTCGTTACAACGAAGGCGAGTGAAGGCGGAATTTCTTATGCCTTAAAGAAGTTGCGCATTATTTAAAACTAATAGTTAGTCAGTGTGAAAAATCCTGTTTTATTAATGGCTTTTGTTAATATGTATACTGTTTTAGGGAATTATTTGAGCTCTCCTACTTACAATTTAACTGCAGAACAAATCCTTTATTTTCGCTTAGCAGGGCTGTTTGGTATGTTGCTCTCACCACTTGCAGGTCGTTTAACAAAGAGGTTTGAAGTAAGGAAAGTTCTTTAAGGAGGATTGTTGATTGCTATTTTTAGTCTAAGTTCAATAGGCTTTGTTTCGTATCTATCTCTACTTGTAATGATGAGTGTCTGTTTTGTAATAGGTATTGTTATATCCGTTCCGTCTTTAGTTTCTCTTGTAGGTCAATTAGGAGGGAAAACAAGGGGAATAGCAGTATCTATTTATACTTTTATTTTATTTTTAGGTACTAGTATAGGACCTATCATTTCTATTTATCTTATGAAAATAGGAGGTTATGCTCAAACATTTATTTTATTAGGAATGATACTTTTTATTGGTTTTGTAGCTTCTCTATTTATAATTAATGAATGAGTGGAAAATCACTCAAATAAAGGAATGCGAGGATCGTTCATATGCTCGCATAATAAAATATGAATTTGTCCACGATGATGATAAAAGTGTGCAACGATTTCAAGTAACCATTCAAAGCGCGAATAAGAAATACCCCAATAGGCAGTCATAACTTCTGCTAATTCTATTTGGGAGTAGGAAAGAAATGTTTTAGAGAGAAGGTTGTAACCTTCAATCATCGTTTGTTGCATGTGAGCAACTGTTACGGGGGTACGTTCTATATAAAAGGTATGTAATTCTTTTTCTGGAATACCATTTAAAATGAGTAAATCAGCATGACAAATAAGAGAAAGATGTGCACACATTTCAAATAATGATCGTTTTGAGTGAATCGGTTGTATTTTTAAATCGTTTTCACTATATTGGTTAAGCATATCAATAGAAGTATCAATAGCAACTTTTAGTTGATGCAATGCAGATTGAACAAACATTGTAATTCTCCTCGTCTCCGTATATAATAGTTTCTTGAGGATATTATATCATACTCAAAATTCCGAAAATTCTAGTAGTTTGACTAGCATAATGAAAAGTATTATATTGTAAAAGGTCATATGAAACGTGAAATAGAATGGAATGCAATTATTGAGTTAGGAGTTAGACCAATGAGTTTGAAATATGGAAGAGATACAATTGTAGAAATTGACTTAAATGCTGTAAAACATAATGTAAAAGAATTTAAAAAACATGTAAATGATGAAGAAATTAAGATGATGGCTGCTGTAAAAGCGAATGGGTATGGCCATGGGGCAGTTGAAGTTGCCAAAGCTGCAATTGAAGCAGGAATACATCAACTTGCAGTTGCATTTGTAGATGAAGCAATAGAATTAAGAGAAGCAGGAATTACTGTGCCGATTTTAATTTTAGGATACACACCAGTAGCGGCTGTAGAAGATGTAATTCAATATGACGTTATGATGACTGTTTATAGAGTAGAAGATTTACATGGTATAAATGAAATTGCAAACCGTCTTCAAAAGAAAGTACAAATTCAAGTGAAAATTGATACAGGAATGAGTCGTATCGGTTTACAAGAAGAAGAAGTTAAACCATTTTTAGAAGAATTAAACCGTATGGAGTATGTAGAGGTAGTAGGGATATTTACGCATTACTCTACGGCAGATGAAATCGATAAATCATATACGAATATGCAAACAAGTTTATTTGAAAAAGCTGTTAATACAGCGAAAGAATTAGGAATTCAAATACCATATATTCATAGTTCAAATAGTGCGGGATCAATGGAATTAAGTAACACATTTCAAAATATGGTACGCGTTGGAATAGGAGTGTACGGTATGTATCCGTCAAAAGAAGTGGATCATTCAGTCGTTTCTTTACAGCCTGCGTTGTCGTTAAAATCAAAAGTAGCTCATATTAAACATGCGAAGAAGAATCGTGGTGTAAGTTATGGGAATACGTATGTAACAACTGGTGAAGAATGGATTGCGACTGTACCAATTGGTTATGCTGATGGTTATAATCGTCAATTATCTAATAAAGGCTATGCGTTAATTAACGGGGTTCGAGTACCTGTTATTGGCCGTGTTTGTATGGACCAGTTAATGTTGGATGTTTCAAAAGCGATGCCAGTACAAGTAGGAGACGAAGTAGTATTCTACGGTAAACAAGGTGAAGAAAATATCGCAGTAGAAGAAATAGCGGATATGTTAGGTACAATAAACTATGAAGTTACATGTATGCTAGATAGAAGAATTCCGCGTGTCTATAAAGAAAATGACGAAACAACTGCAGTTGTAAATATATTAAGAAAAAACTGAATCATTTCGATTCAGTTTTTTTTATTTTTTTTATTCATATCAAATGCGAATATACCCTCGTTATGTAATACGGAGTAAACTTTGTGAAACACACTTTTTAGTTCATCTAAATTAAACTATCACCGGCAGAGATGACCAGTCCCGCAACAAAGATCTAATATATGAGAGTAGGGAAGAGCATCTTGTAAAACGAGGCTGGGTAGGAGGATTCAACAAAATGTCCCCAATGTTCATTATAGATGTCTGCTAAAATATCATAATTAGAATAAATTGTTTTTTTAACATATATATTCACCTAAAAATTCATTAAATTATAATAGTCATGCCTCGTTTTAATTTCAAAACCACATTGTGTATATAGTTTTAAAGCGTGGATATTTTTCGTTTCGACGTCTAATTCAATTGTTGAAACTCCTTCTGTAATAAGGGTATGTACTACTATATTACAAAGAATATCTTTTCCGTATCCTTTACCTTGATAAGAAGGATGAACGGCGAATCCTGATAGTGTAGTAGATTGCTCTTGTTTAGAAACTGTAATTGTTCCTATCACTTTTTCAGCAATAAGGGCACTGTAAACTTGATGGGAAGATGAATTCATCATTTTTTGTAACCATGCAGTCGTATTTTCTACTGAATCACCAAAAGCTTTACTAGAAATTTTAATAAGATCAAGAAGTGATTCTGAAGTTGCAAGAGTAAGCTGTATATTATTATCTGTTGTTTTTTGAATTTCGTTTGTTTTGCACTCCATACTATATTCACTATATAAATATGGTAACTTCATATGTTTTACAAATTCATTCCCAGAAATAGAATCCCCATTAATAATAAGAAGAGCTTCATCTGTCTCTCTATTTTGTATTTCTTTCATTGCAGTTTGTAAAAGGATAGTTCCGAAACGTTGTTTTCTAAAATGAGGATGTACAAAGCCTATTAGTTCAAGCTTTGTTGGTCTTTCGAAATCATACATATTTAAAGCGCCAATTAATTGAGTACCGTTATAAAGAAGAAAATCGTTTATATAATCTTCATTTCGATTTTTTAAAAAGTTGATATGTAAATCTGAAGAGTAATCAAGATTGTCTTGTTGCCCACAAATATAAGCCAAATCCTTCATTTGCTGTATTTCACTTTCTGTTACAGAACGCTTTTTCTGAATATCCATTGTATACTCCCTCTCATTCGTATTTAAAAATAGGATGGGTGACTTAACCATTTTTTTAATTCCACATTACCTTGCACAGATAACAGTCGGTATAAATAACGATAAGGCTGTCTATATTCTTCTAAGTGAGGAATAGACATAATTGTTTCGTAACCACTTTTAAAGGCATGTGCTTCTTTTTCGGTAAGTACATATTCTAGTCCGATAAAATCAAGTTCTCGCGGAGCAACAGCGTAAGCTTCACTATCTACTAAACCCGTAATAGTTGTACCGTCAGATAAAAATTGAGTAGGATCCATATCAATTAAGACGAGTGTAGATTCCTTTGGTACGGACAGGGAAGAAAGTTGTGATTCAAAAGTAGGGAATGCATTTTGTATGCTTTCATCATCGGAATAAAACATATTCACAAGCTCTTTACTCACGTTTAAAATATGTGATTGGAATTCATCTAGTGGAATTTGGAACGTGCCTGACGGATTTCCTATGAAATCCGCTTTAAATTTATGTATTTCTGCAAGTCCTTTTCCTAGGCTGAATAAAATAGAATCTGGTTGCTCGATAAAAGATTGAACTGTGTTACCTACTAACTTTTCGACCACCACAAATTCACGGCCATTTAAAACATGTTTTTCTAATATTTTTGGGATAGGAAGATTCGTATGTTCTTGCAGCAATGTATGTACCGTTTCTAAATGATGGACGTTCCTTGGATCAATTCCAAATAGATTTTTACATCCCCACCAAAAATCATTATTTGGTTCTTCATTCATTTTAGAAGCACGAACGATAATTTCTGTATCTTCTGTTTGAACGAGAAAAACATCACTTGCATGATCTTCATAACCTGGGTGCAAGGCTTGAACGGATAGAATAGGTGAATTGAATAGTTGTTGTAACATGAAAAAACTCCTTTTTCTGTAAATTCTATAAATTTATTATATAACAGATGATGTGTTATGAGGATAAAGATAAAAAGATTGAAAGCATACTTACATTTATAGTGAAAACTCATTAAAAATATTATATTTCTCTATTTTTGTATGAATTGTCTAAAAATAATAGTGGTAATACTTGAATGTAAGACTCGTATCTTTAAATTTATGAAGAGTAAAAGTAAGCATTCATTTATAAGATTGTGAATCACAATAATGTAGACTATAGAAAATATTTCTCAATAATAAAATGAAGAGAAAAGCATGAAGAAGTAGAATGCATTCATTTATAATAGACTTAAATTAATTAATATAATTAATTGTTAATTTTATTATATTAATTGGATAGGAGAGAATGTTATGGCAAATGTACTCGTAATAAATTTCCCTGGGGAAGGTCATATTAATCCGACTTTAGCTATTGTAAGTGAGTTAATTCAGCGAGGGGAAACAGTTGTTTCTTATTGTATTGAAGATTATAGAAAGAAGGTTGAAGCAACAGGTGCGGAATTCCGAGTGTTTGAGAATTTTCTCTCTCAAATTAATATTATGGAACGAGTAAATGAAGGTGGGAGCCCTTTGACGATGCTATCTCATATGATTGAAGCATCAGAGCGTATTGTTACTCAAATTGTAGAAGAAACAAAAGAGGAAAAATATGATTATTTAATATATGATAATCATTTTCCAGTAGGACGTATTATAGCGAATATTTTACAATTACCAAGCGTTTCATCCTGTACAACGTTTGCTGTTAATCAGTACATTAATTTTCATGATGAGCAAGAATCGAGACAAGTAGATGAAATGGATCCATTATATCAATCTTGTTTAGCGGGAATGGAAAGATGGAATAAGCAGTATGGAATGAAATGTAATAGTATGTATGATATTATGAACCATCCTGGTGATATTACGATTGTATATACTTCAAAAGAATATCAGCCACGTTCAGAGGTATTTGATGAATCGTATAAATTTGTAGGTCCATCAATTGCTACTCGAAAAGAAGTGGGGAGTTTTCCTACCGAAGATTTAAAAAATGAAAAAGTGATTTTCATTTCTATGGGAACAGTTTTTAATGAACAACCTGCTTTGTATGAAAAATGTTTTGAAGCGTTTAAAGATGTTGATGCGACAGTCGTATTAGTCGTTGGTAAGAAGATAAATATAAGTCAATTTGAAAATATCCCGAAAAACTTTAAGTTGTATAATTATGTCCCGCAATTAGAAGTTTTACAGCATGCTGATGTATTCGTGACACATGGTGGTATGAATAGTTCGAGTGAAGCGTTATATTACGGTGTTCCATTAGTTGTAATTCCGGTAACAGGAGATCAGCCATTCGTTGCAAAACGATTGACTGAAGTAGGGGCAGGCATAACACTTAATCGTAACGAGTTAACTTCTGAATTGTTACGTGAGACTGTAAAGAAAGTAATGGATGATGTGACGTTTAAGGAAAATAGTCGTAAAGTGGGAGAGTCGCTTAGAAATGCTGGTGGATATCAAAGGGCAGTTGAGGAAATATTCAAATTAAAAATGAAGCCGTACGTAAAGATTAAATAGATGTTAAAAACACACTTACTTTTAATTTGTAAGTGTGTTTCTAGTATTACGCGTTACATGTATTACATAAAAATAGCGATAAAGGTGAAACTTTTCTGTATATAAATCGATACCTTTGAATTAGTAGTAAAATTACGTTAAAATAATACTAAGAAAATATATAAGTTTTGGGGGTAATGAATGAAGAAAGTATTTGAATACGTATTATTAACAATTGGCTCAATTATAGTAGCAGGTTCATTAGAGCTTATTTTAGCACCTAATGGATTAGTAGATGGCGGGGTAACGGCTATTGCTATTATGGCAAATAAAGTCGCAGGATTGCCGCTTTATGGTGTGTTCTTAGGAATTAATATCCCAATTTTATTATTTACTGCAAAAGTAATGGGAAAGAAGTTTTTTATCCGTACATCTTATGCGAATGTAGTTACAACACTCGGATTAATTTATTTAAAACCATTTCCAGCAATTACGACTTCTGAGTTATTAATTGTACTTTATGGTGGAGTACTGTTTGGAATTGGTGTTGGGATTGTTGTTAAAATGGGTGGAGCAATTGACGGTTCAGAAATGTTAGCAGTTTGGATGAATAAACACTTTAATGTACCGATTAGTACATTTTTACTTGCAGTAAATGCAGTTATTTTCATCTTTGTTGCCATTTTATTTTCAATCGAACAAGCGATGTTCTCGTTAGCAATTTTCTATATTGTTACGAAGATGATTGATTTTATACTAGATGGTATTAATCAAGGTAAGAGCGTTATGATTATTTCTGGTAAGAATAAAGAAATAGGCGATTTACTTATGAAAGAATTACAACTATCTGTTACGTATCTACATGGAGAAGGTGGTTTTTTAGGGGAGCATAAGAGAATCATTTATTGCATTACAAACCGATTCATTTATCCGAAAATGAAAGATCTCGTTCTCTCTGTAGATCCAACCGCTATAATTGAAGCTTCCTATTCAACAGAAACGACTGGTGTGAAACGTCCGGGAAGGAAAGCTAGGTCAGGTGAATAACTAGAAGAAGGCTGTCCAAAAAGTTATTTTGGAACAGCCTTCTTTTTTATTTTGTTGAATTGTTAACAGGTTACAAGTTAAACCCACTGTTAACAAGTTTCCTTGCAACTAGGGAACCAAGCGTCTTTCAATAATATAGCCAACGTTTCAATTTTATTTTCCGGAATACTACCAAAGCCGAGTAATACGTATGATTCCTTACGTAAATCATTCACGAAATCATATGGAGAAAGTGGGTATAATTTAACGCTTTGTTTTTTAGCGGATTCAATCAGTTCATTTTCATTCATACTGTTATTTACACATAAAACAATATGAAGTCCGGACTGTTCGCCAAGAATTTGAACATTAGCCCCCATTTCTTTCGTAATGGATTTTACTAACGTATGATGTTTTCTTTTATATAGTGTACGACTCCGATTAAGGTGACGTTCCCAATTCCCGTTTTGTATAAATTTAGCAAAAGCAAGTTGTTGTATTGTAGCGACTGTTTGTTTGAAAATTCCATGCAGTTCTTGATATATCTTTAAAAGGTGTGGTGGTAAAACAACATATCCCATTCGTAAAGAAGGTAAAAAAGATTTTGAGAAAGTTCCCATATAAATAACGCGTTCATTTGAATCAAGACTTTGTAAAGAAGGAATTGGCTTACCAGCGTAGCGAAACTCTCCGTCATAGTCATCTTCAATAATGTATCCATTGCAATCATTAGCCCACTTTAACAATTCTAATCTTCTAGATAATGGCATAATAATCCCGAGTGGAAATTGGTGTGATGGTGTAACGTATGCGACATTGGAATTTGTATTGTATAAACTAGAAATATCAATCCCTTTTTCATCCAATGGTATGGGATGAATTTGTCTATCACAGCTTTTAATAATTGCGTGTATACGGTGAAATCCAGGGTTTTCAATGCCGTATTCTTTTGTAGGGCCAAGCAGTTGAAGTAGTAGCCAGAGAAGTGGCTGTGTTCCGGCGCCAATAACAATTTGATCAGGTGAAGAATGTACACCGCGAGAATGATATAAATATGTTGATATATGCTCTCGAAGAGCGAATTCACCTTGAGGATCTTCTTTGGCAAATAGTGCATTTTCGTATGTAAGTATGGATTCTTGTAATGCTCGTTTCCAATTTGTAATCGGAAATGCATTTTGATCAATAAGCCCTTGGCTACAATCATATTCAAATTTTTCTTCTATCAAATTGTTCGTCTTCTTTGCTGCATTTCGTTTTTTATTTGGGATAACGTCAATATCGAAATTTGCTACAAAAATACCACGTTTCGGTTTACTTTCTGCATAACCTTCAGCTAATAACTGTTGATAAGCTGATTCAACAGTAATGCGGCTAATATTAAGTTGTGATGCTAAATTTCTGTGTGAGGGTAGACGTGTGCCAACAGAAATAGTCCCTTGTATAATTTCAGCTTTTATATATTCGTAAATTTGCAAGTAAATAGGTGTGTTACTTTGTAATTGCAATGGGATAGTAAAATCCATATAAAACTCTCCTTTAAAACTGGCCTTATAAAAAACACTTAAACTGCCACTTAAGTAAAGGGCAGTTTCTTTCTATAATAATGATATAACATTTAGAAAATTATTTAAATAGTTAAGGGAGAGTTAAAAATGAATGTTAAAGAAGTAGTAACAGAAGAGCAATTACATGAAGTATTACCTGTTTTACAGCAATTAAGAACGAAACTTTCAAAAGAGGAAACAAGCTCTTTATTTCGAAATATGAAAGAAGAAAATTATAAACTATTTTCGCTGCGTAATGAGGATGGTGAAGTTGTTAGCCTTGCAGGTGTAGCAATTTGTACGAACTTTTATAATAAGAAACACGTTTTCGTATATGACCTTGTAACAGCAGACGCACATCGTTCAAAAGGACATGGAAATGTATTACTTTCGTATATAGAGAACTGGGGAAAGGAAAACGAATGTGAGTCTATCGTCCTTACTTCAGCATTTTCAAGAATTGATGCTCATCGTTTTTATGAAAGAGAAGGGTATGATAAGGTGAGTTATTCTTTTCATAAAGAATTATAAAAAATAAGAAGAAGTTGTCCCGCAAAAGTTGGGAACAGCTTCTTCTTATTTTTTAAGTTATTATTAAACCGTAAATAGGTTGTAAGTTATGGTATATGTATTTGAAAAGGTTATATAGTGTATTTTGTCGAATTGTTTTAATTTAATAAAGAGAATGATTGGAGCGCTTATACTTGAAAAAAATAAAGAAACTATCAATCCCTAATGATGCTAGAGTTATCGTCATATCTGATATTCATGGAGAATTAAATCTTTTAAAAGAAGCACTACATAAAGTTAACTTTAAAGATGAAGATTATTTAATTATTAATGGAGATCTTTGCGAGAAAGGACGAGATAGCGTAGGCGTAGTAAACTACGTTATGAATCTTGTAAAGAACAATTCAAAGGTTCACGTTGTTGAAGGGAATTGTGAAGTTATAGTTGATGCTCTTCTAAATGAAAATCCTGATCTTATTAATTATTTATGTATGAGAAAGCACTCGATTTTTAATGAATGGCTAGAGCAATTAGGTTTTTCAGTTTATGAGGGCACTTCAATTCGTGAAGTGAAAGAAGCATTGTTAAGTGAATTTTCACAAGAACTATATTGGCTAACAGAGTTGCCAACAGCGATTGAAACAGAAGATTATATTTTTGTGCATGCCGGTCTAGAAGATAGAGTAGATTGGAAAGAAACTGAGCGCAAAAATGCGATAGCAATGCCACAGTTTTTTAATAAATCACATAAAGCAAATAAGTATGTAATAGTTGGTCATTGGCCTGTCGTGAACTATTCTGAAGAAGCACCGTCTAACAATCCAGTTATTGATAAGGAGAAAAAAATTATTGCAATTGATGGAGGAAATGCAATTAAAGAAGCAGGACAATTAAATGTATTTATTATTCAGAGGAAACAAACGGGCGATACGTTTTTTTGTACATATGTAGACTATTTTCCAGAGTATGAAGTAATAGCGGATTTTAATGCGAATTCAGAAATGCAGGGCGGAGTGACATATCCGTATTATTACATAGAGCCTATCGAGAAGATGCAAGACTACACCGTATGTAAACAAAAGGAAACGAATAATTTACTCACTGTAAAAAATGAATATATGAAACAACTTGAGTCAGGTGAATATACAGTGAAAACCGATATTTCTTGTGCGCAAATAAGCGTTAGGAAGGGAGATATCGTTTCTCTCATTGATGGTAGCTGTTCAGGATATGATTTAATTAAAAAAGATGGCGTAGAGGGTTGGATAGAGAAAGGGATTTTAGTTGAGATAGAAAAAGTGAAAAATAAAACATTAAGCTGAAATAGGAGGGATATAACCTCCTATTTTTTTAAAGGAGTAGATTGCTTGCTGTCTTTAATAAGTAAATAAATCGTACTCGGCAGAATGATAAGCGTCATTCCTAAAAGAATTGCTAGTATAGCATAACCTCTATAGGGAGCAGAAACGATAAAAGGAAGTATCGCTAAAAAAATACCTGCTATCATCATTGAAATACTACTAATATTTGAAGCTCTTTTTTCAAGGTGCTTATCATTCCATTCTAATGAAACGGTTGATTTAGTCGTATCAATTTTGGAACTGAAATAACCTATTAATATAAATAAAAGCCCTAATGCTAAAAATATGAAATGACCAAGAGGAAGTGAAAAGCCAAGAGCGATGAGGGCGATGACAATATCGACAAAAAATAAGAATAGTAACATTGTGTTGCCGATCAAATGGAGAAATTTCTGGTTACTCGCTGCTTTAGATAAAGCTAAAAATACAAAGAATAAGAAGGAACATATAATTATATTTACGATTACAAAAGTGCTTTTATCCATTGTTGATGTAGGCGTTCCATTAAAGTCCCATTTCGTAACAATACTTAATGGTAAGAAGAAATAGAGAATAATATTTGTCATAATAATAGTAAGAAATAAAGCAATACTAAATCGATTATTCACTGAATCACCAGCTTTCTAAATCAATAATTGGTATCTAATAACAAAATTATACAATATAATATATGATATCAGTTTTGATTTTTCTGAAAAAATATTATAATTATATATGAAATAAAGAGGAATGCAGGAGGGAATTATGCAAAACGTTGTATTAAAGGGGAAGAAAGTTACAATTCGTACAATAGAAGAATCAGATATAAAAACATTATGGAATATCATATTTAAAGAAGAAAGTCCAGAATGGAAGAAATGGGATGCGCCATATTTCCCGTTCTCAATGCAAGAATACTCTTCCTATAAAGAGAAGATGCAAACTCGTTTGAAAGAAGAACCACTGTCAAATTTAATTATAGAAAATAACGGTCAAATCATTGGGACAGTCGGGTTTTATTGGGAATATAAACCGACGCGTTGGTTAGAGATGGGGCTTGTGATTTATGACTCAACATACTGGAATGGTGGATACGGTACAGAAGCATTGACATTATATAGAGATTTGCTATTTGAAAAAATGGAGATTGGTAGAGTAGGAATCACGACTTGGTCTGGCAATGAACGAATGATGAAAGTAGCGGAGAAAATAGGAATGAGCTTAGAAGGTAGAATGCGAAAGTGTCGTTATTATAACGGAACATACTATGATTCTATTCGAATGGGCATGATTCGTGAAGAATGGGAAGCGCTATGTGTAACGAAGGGGTGAGAAAGATTGTACGCTATTATTGCTACATTTGATCGTGTGTTTACTCATAAAATTACAGAACTGCAAAATGAATTAACAAATGTAATTGGAACAAATCAACTAGCTGGAGTAGAACCTCATATTACGTTAGCTGATTATAATGAGTTAGATGTCCATTTGTATACGGAGAAACTAGGGGAGTTTGTAGCTATTCAAGAAAATATGGATGCAGTAACTTTTCCTTCTATTGGAATTTTTCCTACTAATGGAACGGTCTTTCTAGCGCCGACTGTTACCGATGAATTGTTAAAACTTCATCATT
This sequence comes from Bacillus cereus group sp. MYBK108-1, assembly GCF_051917185.1. Classification (NCBI taxonomy): domain Bacteria; kingdom Bacillati; phylum Bacillota; class Bacilli; order Caryophanales; family Bacillaceae; genus Bacillus; species Bacillus cereus group sp. MYBK108-1. Next base: position 128,776 of record NZ_JBQAHZ010000010.1, on the reverse strand, counting down.
CTTATCATGATTATTTTAAAACTTTTCATGACAACCCAAATTCATATTACGTACCGGGAAAATGGGTTCCGCATTGTACAATTGCAAATAGATTACATACAAAGCAGTTTTTAAGTGTAATGGAATATATTTATGGGAAATTTGATTTTGCAACAGCTTCAATTGAGAAATTAAAATTAATTAAGGTGAATTATGAAAATGGTTCTGCCATTTCTTCTAGTATATTAGCAGAATATAATTTAAAGAGAATGGAGACATCGAGATGACATATATAATTAGAGAAATGAAGCAAGAAGATATTCATGCTGTACAATCAGTAGCAAAAATAGCTTGGCATGATACATACGAAGGCATTATTCCAAGAGAAATTCAAGATAGTTTTTTAGATGAGGCATACTCTGATGAAAAAATGAAATATCGTCTTAAAAATACACATTTATTCGTTGCGGAAGAAGAGGGTAAAGTAATAGGGTTTGCAAACTTTTCACCTGTTAGACTACAAAACGAAGCAGAATTAGGTGCGATTTATTTGTTACCAGATCAGCAAGGAAAAGGGATCGGAAGTGCTTTATTACAAAGAGGGATTAAAGCATTAAATGGGATACGGAAATTGTACATACATGTAGAAGCAGCAAATGAAAAAGGAAAACGCTTTTATGAAGCGAAAGGTTTTGCTGAATTAGAGCAATTTGAAGAAGACTTTGAAGGACATATGATGCAGACAGTAAGGATGGTTTTATACGTATAAGGAGGACTAGTAATGAAAATTTTTGATTTTAGTGAAAAAGTAGGAAAGCACCTATCAGTATTTCAATCTAATTTCATCATGTCAAAAATATTAAACCATCAAGGAAATATACATATCGGTGCTATGCATTTACACGAGAATGGAATCATCGGTAATCATGAAGCAGTTGTATCTCAACTGCTTCTTATTGTGGACGGGACAGGATATGTATGTGGAGTAAATAAAGAAAAGATAAAGATAGAGGCGGGACAAGCTGTGTTTTGGGAAAAGGGAGAGCTCCATGAAACAAGTACAGAACACGGATTAACGGCAATTGTTATGGAAGCGGAGAATCTTGAACAAGCGATAGTAATGCCTATTATTCAAGGGGAGTTGTGAAAAATGATAATTAAGGCGAATCAAGAAGATAGCAATGAAATATTAAAATATGCGGCTCAATCGCTTTTTGAAGGGACGAGAGGGAATTGTCAATTAAGTACCGAGAAAGCAATTGAGATTACAAAGCCGATTGTAGAAAAAGGAGCATACTATTTAATTATTAAAGAAGAAAATAAAGTAATGGGATGGATATTAATAGGGGAAAATACAGACTATTTTTCTCGTGAAAAACTTGGATTTATATATGAATTGTACGTTTTCCCAAAATATCGCGGGAGAGGATTATCGCGAGAACTGATGGAAGCTGGTATTAAGGAATTACAGGAGAAGTATTCAGAAATTCGGTTGAATGTATTTGCTGGGAATTTTGCAAAAGAGATGTACGAAGAGTTTGGGTTTGTTGAAAGGCAGGTAATTATGACTTTGAAGTGAGTATTATAGTCTGAATGGGAGAAAATAATGATTTAGTGGCTACTTTCTCGCTGGGATTTAAAGTGAATAAGTCCTTATAAATATATAAAATAGATGGTTTGCCTTTATTTTATAGTAGATTTATAGAGTGTGCTTAAAAAATAAATAAATTAGTATTATACAATATATCGTTATTATAGTAAAAGAGAAATTTTGGAAAAATATCATTTTTTTGTTTAGAAATTTTTAAATTATTGATATAATCAATTTGTAGAATTGATTATTGGTTAATTTTACTATTTTTTAATTTTAAGGGGGATTTAATAATGGCAGGACAAATTCGTATGTCACCAGAGGAGCTTAAATCGAAAGCGACTCGATATGGACAAGGTGCAAATCAAATTGAGGACATTTTACGTCAACTACAAAACTTACAAAATGAATTAAGAGGAGAATGGGAAGGTCGTGCTTTCGAAGGTTTTGACCAACAGTTCAATCAATTAAAGCCAAAAGTACAAAACTTCGCACAGTTATTACAAGAAATTAATATGCAGCTTAATAAAACTGCAGAAGCTGTTGCTAGACATGACGAAGATCTTTCTCGTAATTTCGGTCTACAATAAGACAGATAAAAAGAAATATATAATTTAGCCATGCAACCATACGTTGTATGGCTAAATTACTTTAAAACTAGAGTAAGATACGAAGTCTTTCATTAGATAGACTCGCAGTCGCAGGAGTGATAAGTAGTGAAAAAGTTCAAATGGAGCATCTTGTTGTTTATTATTTTAGCTCTTGTACTATCAACAGGGGTCTCCTATTTAGCATTAAATCAAAATGTTAAGAAAGCTAATGAGAATACTACACCAAAAATGACAGTTGCGTTGGTAAATGAAGATCAGGGCACTGTATTTGAGGGCAATAAAATAGCGTTTGGAGATCAATTTGTTAAAAATGTAAATAAAAATACGAAACAAGAATGGTACGTAGTTAGTCGCGGGGTAGCAGAAAATGGATTGAAAAATAATAATTACAATATGATGATTGTTATTCCAAATGATTTTTCTAGGAAAGCAGTTGCGATTGATTCAGAGATTCCGGAGAAATTAACTTTAAACTACAAAGTAAATGCAACTGGGAATAAGGATTTGAAAGCTGAGGCAGAAAATACAGCTTCCGTTATTTTAGAAGATTTCAATAAGCAAATAATCGACGTTTATTTTGCGAGTATTATCGGTAAGCTACAAGGTGCACAAGATAATATAGGTAAAATAATTGAAAAAGGAAACGTTCAAACAACTATGTATAAAAAAGATATACATAGTCCGTTAGCAAATTACACAAATCAATTTAAAACAGTACAAGATTATACAGGTGTTTCTGTTAATAGTTTCAAAGGATTTCAGGATGTTTTAAAAGGTTTCGGTCAAGCGTTAGATGAAGGGAATAAATCTAACAGTATGTACTTAGATGGTTTTAATAACTTTCAAAAAATGCAAACTGATAACAATTTGTTAGCGAATAATTTCACAAATCAATTCAATCAATATATGAATGATATGAATGCAGGCGATGCTTTAAAGCAATTAAGTGCATTGGAATCCGCTAATAAAATTATTTCAAATCAATTTACGTTTTCAGAGAAAGAACCGAATATTTTAACTGATGCTTCAGCAATTCAAAAATATTTAGCAGATGTAAAAAAACAAGTGTCTGAATATGATACAGAACTTGCAGGAAAGTTAGAAAGTGATATTCAAGATACGGTAATTAAGAAATTAAAGCAATCAATGTCGAATGATGGAAAGCAAGAAATCTTCATAAATACATTAATGAAACAACCAGATGTTCGAATAAAGAAACAAATCGAGAATTTAATTGCGAAATTACCTAGTTTAAACATGGAAGAAATCGGTCAAAGTGATTTACCAGATACAACGAAATTACAACTGCAAAATGTAATTCAATTTACAAAAAAATATAATAAAGAAAATAATTTTTATTATGATCCTGTAAATAAAATATCTTTAGGAAACGCCATTAAAGAAGTGAAGGATAGACTTTATACAGAGGGAATTACATTTAGTGATACTGCGAAAGTAATTAAAATGGAATCTCCGCAAATTTTGAAGATAAGTATTCCAGAAGAGTTTAAACTAGATGGAAGTACAGAAGCTTTATATATTGATGATGTGGATCGTACAAGTGACTTTCTTCAAAGCGAAGCAGGAGAAATTACAATAGCTCCTCGTAATGAAGGTGATATAAAGATTAGCTTGCATGTGAAGCTAAAAGATCCAAACATCAATATAGATGTTTTCTCTCCTGTAACATGGCAGTGGGAATTGAGCGGGACTCATAAAAAAGAAACTAGTCCTGAAAAAGAAGAACCTAATAAAGAGGATAAAGGAACACAAACTGAAAACAGCAAGGTGGAAAATGTGGTTCATAAATCACAGTATGGCATAATGCCGTTAGTACACAATGCTAAAACGCCTATTATTCAAAAAACAGAACAGAGTAATAATGGTGACAGTGTAAAGCCTGATACAGGAGGAAAACCTGATGCAGGAGGAAAACCTGATGCAGGAGGAAAACCTGATACGGGAGGAAATCCAGACACAGGAGGAAAACCTGATACGGGAGGAAATCCAGACACAGGAGGAAAACCTGATACAGGAGGAAAACCTGATACAGGAGGAAAACCTGATACGGGAGGAAATCCAGACACAGGAGGAAAACCTGATACGGGAGGAAATCCAGACACAGGAGGAAAACCTGATACAGGAGGAAATCCAGACACGGGAGGAAAACCTGATACAGGAGAGAAACCAGACACAGGAGAAAAACCTGATACAGGAGAGAAACCAGACACAGGAGAAAAACCTGATACAGGAGAGAAGCCAGACACAGGAGAAAAACCTGATACAGGAGAGAAGCCAGACACTGGGACAGATAACGGTAGCAATTCAAAAACTATTGAAAGTACAACGAATCAAGTTATACATCAAAAAACAGAAAAAATAACAGATATTACTTCCAGTGTATTAATAAAAGAAGCAGTAGATACAGTCGAAAGTTATCAAGGTTTAATGAGCCTTTACGAAATGTATTATGGGATTGATTTAAGAACGAAAGATGTAGGTCCTAAGTTAGAAGAGGGAAGTTTAGATGCAATTGCGACGGATCAATCTTTGTACTACGTATTAAATAAACAAAGCTTAATTGATTTAATTTCAAATCTTGTTTCATCAAGTATTACTACAGAAATAAAACAAGATATGTCAGGTTTAAAACAAAAAATAAACTCTTATCAACAATCTATTACTAGTGCGGATCAAAATTCTATGCTACTAGCGGAGAAATTAAATGGAACGACGCAACAAGCAACTAGTATGAATGAAAATTTAGGAGAGTATTTAAAAGGTTTAGCGAAATGGCGTGAGAATAGCTTAAAGCTAGTTGAAGAGCAGCAAGTATTAACAACAAATCATGCTGGTGAGCAAACAGCTGTTTTATCGTTAGATTCTGGTATTAAATCATTAATGATGCAAAGTCAGTCATTGGTCGAAAGTTCGAAGCATAGTTTAGCAACTTCAGACGATGTATATAAAACATTTGATCAAATTAATGGACAAGCAAAAGAAATTCAAGACAGCGGAACGACAATTGTTTCAAAAGCTGATTTATTATTAAATGACTTTACGAAGAAAATGGAAGATGATAAATCATTCTCCAAAAACTTTACGAAAATTTTAGCGAATAGCCGTATTGGAGATCGTCAAAATGAGATGCTATATGACTTTTTAGCTAGTCCAGTTCAAAAGCAAAATGATGGAGTAATTGTAGCAGGAAATGCTTTTACACCATACTTAATTGTATTAACTTGTTTCATTGTTGCATTATTTACAGCATACGCAATTGCGAATCAAGAAAAGAAACGAATGCAATCAGATCATTTTGAAGAGAAATTCTCATTAATTGATATGAATGTACCAACTACAGTAGTAGCTTTCGGTATATCAATTGTGGAAGGGATTAGTATAGGTATCATTTCTGGGCGTCTTTTAAAGTTTGGTCAGGATCAAAGTTTACTATGGATTGCGTTCATCACATTTATTATGATGGCGTTTGTATTAGTCTCAACCTACTTATTACGACAAATAAAAATGGTAGGAATGTTTATACTATTAGTATTTTTAAGCATGTACCTGTTTTTAACTGAGGCAGTTGGAAGTAAAGTAGATCAAATGTCGTCTGTCGGAAAGATACGTCAATTCTCACCGCTTCAGTATATAGAAAGTTTTCTAAATGATTTTATTAGTGGTAAAGATACTGGGAAAGTTATTTTTGTCGTATTGTTTGTAATTGCCATTATTGGATTGGTTAGTAATCTATTTGTATGGCATAAGAAATGGGAGGAAAAAGAAGTAAATGATCAAACAATGGAGCATAGTGGCTAAGTTATCATTTCTCTCTATCCTTTTACTGTTTGTCGCGCTACCGATAAGGAGCGCGGCTGACAGTTATCTTGGTGATGATGGGAAGATTAAGTTTAAAGTGGATCGACTTGAAGAAAGCGACCAAGAAAAAAATAAAAAGGAACATAAAGAAACAGAATTAGATAAAGCATCGATTGAGTTATTTAACAAAGATATAGAGGAAGAAATTGAGAAAAAGAAAAAGAAAGAACAAAAAGATATGGAAGCTTTGCGAGATTCTCTTTTTACAAAACCAAAAGAGAATAATAGTGTTAAAGATACGAAAAATAGTTTATTTAGCAGTGAATACATTGTCAGAAAAAGTGCAGATGAAGTAGCGAGTAATGAAACAATGAATGAAGAGCCAATTAGTATAACAATAATATTATTATTTGGCGGCGGCATTCTACTTATTTGCATCGGTATTTATACGGTTCTTCGTAAAAGTTGGAGGTAAAGCGATGGCAATACAAACACATATCAATGTGACAGTAGATTTTAGTAAATGGAATGGAAATACATATGATTTGCGTATTCCGAATCATCAATCTATTAAATATTTATTGAAAAACTTATTAGATACGCTAAAGATTGATAATCATGAAGGTTCACATTTTGTGATTAAAGTGAAAAATAAGTCAATTGTTTTAACAGATAATGATCGTTTAATTGATCACCAAATAACAGATGGAGATATTTTGCAAGTTTTATAAAGAATATTTTTTACTTTTAGTTATTTGAAAATAAGTTATTACGGGTTATAAAGAAAAGGAGAAGAGGATAAACATGACGGAAAAAATAATTCAAATTGATGCAATGAACTATCAATTTCAAATAGAAAAAGAAAATTGGAAATTGGAGATGACCAAATCTCAAACACGTATAAAAGACTTCCGTCAATTCGATATAATTACGGGCGAATCATCTGAATTTGTACCATTAACAATAGAAGAAACGGATGATATGTTTACGTTTCTATATCAAGTAGATAAAAAATTATATAAGTGGGACGATCTTAGCCGTTTTGGAAGAAATGAGAAATTAAGACTACTTCGGAATGTTGCGCAGTTTCGTAAATATTTAAATAAACGAATCACGTTCTTTTTACATCCAGACAATATAGTTTTTAATGCTAATTTAATACCAAGTATTATACATAGAGGAATTCGAGATATTGTTCCGCCAACCCCGTTATTAGAAGAGCAATTTTTAACACAATATAAGTGTCTAATTATTGCTTTATTCTCCCAAAAACATAACTTTGATGATTTGTATGCTGGGTTACTAAAAGATGCAAAAGAAACAACATTTGAACAGACCGTTGCTCAAATGGAAAGCTTAGATGCATTACTGCAGTTTCTTGATGACAGCTTTGAGAAGGAACAAACAAAAACAGAAAAAAATATGCAGTTAGTACCTAAAAAAAGCTATAAATCATTTAAATACTTAGCTTTTTCCTTCATAGCGGCGACAGTTATTTTAGCTGCTCCTTTAATATATTTCACTTTTATAAAATTTCCTTATCAAAATAAATTGTTAGAAGCAAATGCAAGTTTCATAGCAACTGATTATGACAAAGTCATTACGCAATTGAATGAGGAGGAGTTTGAATCATTACCGATTGCATCTAAATATGAGTTAGCATTTGCATACATTACAGCTGAAAAACTAGGTGAAGCTCAAAAGAAATCGATTATGAAAAACATTAGTTTGAAAAGTGATGAAAAGTATTTGCTGTATTGGATGTATAACGGAAAAGGTAATTTTGATAAATCATTAGATTTAGCTAAGACACTTGATGATCCTCAGCTTATTATGTACGGCCTTGTTAAACAAATTGAATCACTGAAAAATAATCCAGATTTATCAGGGGAAGAACGTGATCAAAAGTTAAAAACATATGAGCAACAATTAGATGAATATAAAAAGAAATATGGCAATTCATCAAGCGATAAAAATTTGTCGGACACGGAGAAAAAAGAGTAAGCACTTGATGAGACAGTTGAAAAGGAGCAGTGAACACGGATGGAGCAACTATTAGTATTGACTTATGGAGACAAAATATATAAGTGCACATTACATCCAAATGAGCAATCAATAGTGTCGATTGGAAAAGAGTGGACAAATAATATTACGAATCCAAGTTTAGAACAAGAAGTAGAGTTAAAGTGGAATAATGAAGTAAATGCTTGGATGGTACAGGATCAGTTAATAGAATTTAATAAGGAAATTGAGATTGGGAAAACAAGAGATGTGAGCTTGAAAATCTTTATATCTATTGTTGGCACAACTAGAGTGTTTGATATCGGAACGAAACATTCTCTTACAGTGAGTCAAAACGATTACGATGATATTTCTATTACCGGGACTAGTGTCGATTTAATGCTATCTCGCGAAACGTTGTACGATTCTTTTAAAGTGAACGTGTATGGCGGGGATGTATTTCATAATTATACGAAGTTAAAAGATAGCGTTATGTTGGAATCAGGAGACGTATTATATTTTGATGGTATTTTATTGGAGATTGGTAGTGAAGACATTCAAGTACTTTCTTCAGAAGATAAAGTGAAATCTGAGTTACCTATTTTAGTAGAATCAGAAACAAATTATCAAAGTGGTTATCCAGACTATCATCGTTCACCACGTATTATTTACCGTGAACCAGAAGAGAAAATGACAATTGCAAAGCCTTCAAGTATGCCATCAAAACCAACGGAGCATTTAGCAAGAATCATTGCACCTTCACTTGTCATGATTGTCGTAACCGTATTACTTGCTATTTTCATGAAATATGGAATGTTTATTATCGCATCGATTGCGATGACATTAGTAACAATCATTGTTTCTGTCACATCGTATATAAAAAATTTAAAGCAATATAAAATCGATATTGTTGAACGAGATAAAAGCTATAGAGAGTATATAAAACAAAAAACGAAAGATTTACATGCAGAAAGTGAAAAACAGCGTCACGCATTACATTATCACAATCCAAATGTAGAAGTAATACGTAATATGGCAGTTCAAGTAAATCCTCGAATTTATGAAAAAACAATGTTACATCATGATTTCTTAACATTTAGCGTTGGAACAGGACAAGCTAATACGAGTTTTGAAATTCAATTTAATGAAGAAGAATTTAGTCAAACGAAAGATGAATTAATTGATATAGCACGTGAACTAAGACAGCGTTATCTATCGTTGGAAGATGTACCAGTTGTAACAGATTTAATGAATGGACCAGTCGGTTATATTGGTCAACGCTCTTTAGTGTTAGAGCAATTACAATTATTAGTTGCACAAACGGCTTTATTCCATAGTTATTATGACTTGCAGTTTATTACTATTTTTCCGGAAGAAGAAAAAGAAAAATGGGATTGGATGCGCTGGTTACCTCATGGAAGTGTTCGCGATATAAATGTACGTGGATTTGTATACCATGATCGTAGCCGTGATCAAGTGTTAAATAGTTTGTATCAAATATTGAAAGAACGAAAATTAAAACTAGATGAAAAAAGTTCTACTAATGAAAAAATGTACTTTGCACCGCACTATGTCGTTCTCATTACAGATGAAAAACTAATATTAGACCATGTTGTTATGGAATTCTTTAATGATGATCCGAGTCAATTAGGTGTATCACTTGTATTTGTACAAGATGTTATGCAAAGTTTACCGGAGCATGTGAAAACGGTAATAGACATAAGAGATGCAAAACAAGGGAACATCATCTTAGAACAAGGAGAACTTGTTAACCGTCAATTTAAACTAAATCATGTGCCAAAAGGATTCAATTTAGAAGATATTTCGCGGGCATTAGCACCATTAAATCATTTGCAAAACTTAAAAAATAGTATTCCAGAAAGCGTAACATTTTTAGAAATGTACGGCGTTGAAAAAGTAAAAGAACTGAATATCACAAGTCGCTGGGAGAAAAATGCAGCGCATAAATCTTTAGCTGTACCACTTGGATTACGTGGGAAAGAAGATATCGTAAACTTAAACTTACACGAAAAAGCACACGGACCACACGGGTTAATAGCAGGTACAACCGGTTCAGGTAAATCGGAAATTATACAATCGTACATTTTATCTCTAGCAGTTAATTTCCATCCGTACGAAGTAGCCTTTTTACTAATTGACTATAAAGGCGGCGGTATGGCGAATTTATTCAAAAACTTACCGCATTTATTAGGAACAATTACGAACTTAGATGGAGCGCAAAGTATGAGAGCGCTCGCATCAATTAAAGCTGAATTGCAAAAAAGACAACGCTTATTTGGGGAAAATGATGTAAACCATATTAATCAGTATCAAAAACTGTATAAAGAAGGCTTAGTAAGTGAACCGATGCCGCATCTATTTTTAATTAGTGATGAATTCGCGGAACTGAAGTCAGAACAACCAGAGTTTATGAAAGAGTTAGTTTCAACAGCGCGTATCGGTCGTTCGCTCGGAATCCATTTAATATTAGCTACGCAAAAACCGAGTGGTGTTGTAGATGATCAAATTTGGAGTAACTCGAAATTCAAACTAGCATTAAAAGTTCAAAATACGTCAGATAGTAATGAAATTTTAAAAACACCGGATGCTGCTGAAATTACATTACCAGGACGTGCTTACTTACAAGTTGGGAATAATGAAATTTATGAACTATTCCAATCAGCTTGGAGCGGAGCAGACTATGTAGAAAACAAAGAGGATAAAGAACATTTAGATGCAACAATCTATGCAATAAATGATCTAGGACAATATGAAATATTAAGTGAAGACTTAAGTGGACTTGGTAGCAGTAAAGAAGTAATAAGCGTACCGTCTGAACTGGATGCTGTTATTGACTACATTCACGACTACGCAGAAATAAATGAAATTGAAGCGTTAGCTAGACCGTGGTTACCACCACTTCCAGAAAGCGTATATTTACAAGACTTACATGCTATTCAGTTCAAAGAGGCATGGACGAAAGAAAAGAAACCATTAAAAGCAACAGTTGGTCTACTAGATCAGCCTGAATTACAATCACAAACACCATTAACACTAGATATTAGTAAAGACGGACACGTAGCGGTCTTCTCAAGCCCAGGCTACGGAAAATCAACATTCTTACAATCAGTCATTATGGATGTAGCTCGTCAGCATAGTCCGGAGCATTTGCATGTGTATTTATTAGACTTCGGAACGAACGGTTTAATGCCATTAAAACCATTACCGCATGTGGCAGACATCATTACATTAGATCAAGTTGAAAAATGCGAGAAGTTTCTTCGTCGCATAGAAGACCTATTAAAAGATAGAAAGCAATTGCTAAGTAAATATGGTGTTGCGAGTCTTGAAATGTATGAGAGAGCTAGTAAAGAAGTATTACCAACAATATTAATTACGTTAGATAACTATGATGCTGTTAGAGAAGCTGGATTTGTCGAAGACTTTGAACGCATTATTGCACAAATTGTACGTGAAGGGGCAGCAGTAGGAATTCATTTAATGCTTACGGCTACACGTCAAAATGCATTGAGAGTACAAGTAAATACAAATATTAAACTACAAATTGCTCTATATATGATAGATGAGGCAGAATCTAGAGCTATTGTAGGAAGAACAGAGTTAAAAATTGAAGAATTAGCAGGCCGTGGTTTAGTTAAAATTGACGAACCAACAATCTTCCAAACAGCTTTACCGACAAATGGAGAAGATGTCCTTACTCGAATTGAAAATATACAAGCTGAAGGAAAAGAGATGGATTCCTTCTGGGATGGAGAAAGACCGAAAGCAATTCCTATGGTACCTGAAGTTCTGGAATACAAGGAATTTATTGCATGGCCAGAAACAAGAAAAATTATTGAAGCAGGCAAACTAACATTTGGTGTAGAGACAGAAAACGTTACGCCTCTCGAATTAGATTTAACGGAAGCGTCTAATATTGTTGTAGGGGGAATTAAGAAAGATGAAGTTGAAAATGTAGTTCATCAATTCCTTCAACAGTTAGCAGACAGTGGACACTTTGACCTAGGTTTAATTGATACAAGAACACGAAATTTCTCAAACTATAGAGAGAGCGCTGCTTTATATGTAGCTGAAAAAACAGGAATTGAGAAAACGATTAAACAAGTTACAAACGCTTATAAATCGAGAGAAGCGGCGTTTAAAGAGGAGCAGGAAGCATCAAGTGAAACAGTGAACCCGGCAGAATTTATTAAGAAATTTAAGCCGATTGTAATCGTAATTGCAGATGTAAATGATATTTTAAGTAATTTAGAAGATAGCGATATATATAGTTTAGCGGAATTAATAACAAATGGTGCATTTATGGGCATCCACTTCGTAATTGGCTGTGATGTTGATTCCATTGACAGTCGATACGACTTAGTTTCAAAAACAATAAAAACGCAATCTCATGTTATTTTACTTAGAAAATCATCAGGCCAAATGGTCTTCGATGTATCTAATAAAGATCTAAGTAGTACAAAATTAAATCCATTTGAAGGGTATTTTGTTGAAAATCGTTTTGCTACTAGAATTAAAGTGCCAACTATTTAAGGGGGGATTTGCATGGGGATAGAGGAATTAAATAGTCAAAAATCGGGTTTATTAAGTAGTATAAGTCATCAACAAGGGCAATTGGCTGAATTACAAATGAAACTACGAAGGCTAATAACTGCTAAGGGGAAATTTGTAAATAATCTTGAAGCAATTAAACAAAATCAAGAGCAGTTTAAGTCTTTAGAAATAAACGAGAGTAGTTGGAAAGGGCAAAGAGCAACTACTTTTAAAGAAACGTATGAACAACAAGTTATTTCGAATTTAGGGAAGTTTATCGGAGAACTAGGGAGAGTACAAGAAGACATCGATCAAGCCATACGGCGGCTTGAAAGAGAAATCGCTACATGGGAGTCTAGTATTCTTTCTCTAAGTAGAAGTGTTTCAATGGTTGACGCTAGTATTCAAGTAGAAGTACAGAAGGCGGGGAAATGATAAATGGGGGAAATTAAATTAAATAAAGGGGTATTTGATGCGAAAGTAAGTGATTTGAAAAGTGGTGCTAGTGATTTAGGTAAGACTAAATTTAATGGTATGCAGTTACATCGTACGAATTTAAGTAAACTGAAAAAATATTGTGAAGCGATTGAAAAGTTATCGAAAAAAGTGCAGCAATATGAACAAATACTACAAAAGGATATTAGTAGAATTCAGCAAACAGGACAAGAAATGGTTCAGCAAGATGAAAAGCTTGGAAAAGATTTGAAAGACAGTTCAGCTCACCGTGCTATGTAAAGGGATAGGAGGGAGAAAATATGAGCAAAATCATAGAGTTACAAGAAGTAAAAGAACTGCAAGAGCGGTTTAATTCAAGTGCTGAAGAGTTAAATCAACATTTGGAAACATTGCAGCAAAAAATAGAGGACTTTACACAAATTAACTCTTTTCAAGGGAAAGCTGCTGATACTATTAAGAATCATTTATCTACAGTTCATGGAGCTGTTATCACTGGATTTACAGTTACAACGGAAATGTTAAAAAGTCAATTTCAAAAAGCAATAGAGGAGTTTAACAGTGAGGTTGACAGTGATGCAGATGCAAAAATTCATGGAAGTTATTTGGATGATGTAAAGAAAAAAGTTAATGGATATAGTGAGGGATTTAGCCACTCTAATGAAGAGGCGAAAAAAACAGTAGGTACGATTAGTGACATCGTCGCAATTCAATATCCATCATCATCAAGCATCACTGAAGGCGCTGTAAAAAGCCAAAAAGAAATCAGTGAGACATTAGAAAAATTAGAGACTTATAACAGTAAGCAAAGTGACCTGCAAGAGTTTGATGAATTAATGCGTAAAATAGATGAGGGAATGAAACAAATAAAAGTGAATAATGGGAATTTGTCTATCGCTTCAATAGGGAAGTTATTAGCTGACGCATCAATTGGAAATATCATTAAGGGATTGGCAGATGGCATGACTAAGTTTGATATTGGGAACAAGGGAGCTAAGGCTACTTTAAATGCCTACATACGTATGCATTATGTTACAAAGAAATTGGGTTTGGAAGTCCTTTTTGATCCTAAAGGCCGAAAAGGTAAAGGGGCATATACATTATCGACTTCTAAGAAAGAAGATATGGTTTTAGCAGAAAGAATACTTAAAATGGATAATAAAGATGACGTTTTATTCAAATATTTAAAGGATAAATTAGAATTTAAATTCGAGGGTTTGAAAACAACAAAGGAACAAATAAAAAAGGCACGCAGAAATATTTATAAATTACCAGAGTTTCAAAATTACGCAGATTTTCGGATGGATCGGGAGAACAAAGGATTGCCTACCGCGATTGGGAAAAAAGGACTGAGTTCATTTAAAGCTGCTTGGGCAGACGGCTTAAAGGATATTAATCCTATGAAATGGAAAGAATCGTTTAAAGGCCTGGGTAAAGCAGGCGGATTCTTGAAAGGAGCAGGTATTTTTGGAGCGGTTATGTCAGTTGGAGGTAATGTTGTTGATGCTAAAGAAGGCGGTTGGCAGTTAAAAGATGTAGTGGATATAGCAACAGATTCAGCTGTAGATATTGGAGCGAATGCTGGAGCTATGGCAGCTGGTGCTGTAGCAGGATCATTTTTCCTTCCGCCGCTTGGTACTGTGGTTGGGGCTGGTGTTGCAGTAGGTATTACAGCCGTAGCAAATATAAAATGGAAAAAATTTGGCGGGGACAGTGCGATTGATCTTGCTAAAAAAGGAGTAAAAAATGTAACTGAAAAGATAGAAGAAAAATTTAAAATAGGGGAGAAACTTAAATCTATATTTTGGTAATCAGACTACACGAAAGGTGCAGATAGATGATGTGGGATATAAAAGAAGAAGATTTAGATGGATTTCGAGCAACATGTAGCAGTCGTTTAAGCCCTGAAGGTGCTATGGTTTTCTTTATTGGAGGGATAGTTTATACTTCAGTATTTATGTTTTTTATTTTTATGGGGGGCTTGGAGTATTATAATACTTTCTTTGACAAAACAATTGTTAAAATTGAAATTGTGTTATATAGCTTACAAATAATGTTTTTAATTCTATATTCATTTCCAAAAGTGTGTTTTAAATTACAAAAACTACAAACTTTTGTAATATTATTATATGCATTTCAATTAGGTACTATAACATTCACAGCGTTGATTCTTCCTGGAATTTCGGAGGATTCAATTGACAGAATTACATTAATATATGTAGGTATGTTATTCCTAGGAGCAGTCACTGTTCACATTGTGACAACTATCGATACATTTAAACAAGCGAGTGAAGGTGCGTTCAGTAAGGATGAAAGATCTACCTCATTTTTTAGTAAAACAAAGGGGAATGTGATGAAGTGGGCTACACTATATGCACTAACCCTTCTTGTTTTGATTTATTTTCATACTAATTATGCGTTCGATGTTTTAGTCCTTTATGTAGTGGGTACTGTATTAATGTATACAATTGCTGTCGGTGCAGCTGAATTTCAACTATTAATGTATTGTAGATTTAAGTTCCCTTCATTTAACATATCATGGGAGCAACATAAAAGAGAGTCTCCAAGATATCAAAAGAAAAATAAAAAAGGTAAATCAAAACGTAAGGCGTAAAGGAAATGAGTATAGTAGATTTAAATGTTTGTCATTTACTATAATGTGGAAGGAATATGAAGGAGAGCGTAAGTGACATTTGAAGAAACATAAAAAATATAGCCAAGAGAAGGTATAGTAAAAGGAGTAGGTATTATGAAAATTCAATATAAAGCATTATCACTCTTAAATTTAATTAGCATTACCCAAATTGTAAAAAAAGAAGATTGGTTATTACCTGCTATCGCACTGAGAAATCAAGTTGTTCATAATGGAATATATGCTGTAGGTCCCGTTCTTTTTAAATATCAGCCATTGGAAAATGAACCAGAGTACGGCGAATATACATATTCTGTTCCAGTAAATGAACGTGTTAAATTAGGAGAGAATTCTGCATATGAGTATGTTGATGGATTAATTATTGAAGAGGCATTAAGTGTTCGATTTACTGATGAAGATGGTGATATTGAAGAGGCTTATAATTTAATACATGAGTTTGCAGAACAGCATCATATTAAATTAGAAAACGGTTTTTATCACGTATGTTTAGACGTATACGGTGACATGTGGCTAGATATTTATGCTCCTATTATAGAAGTAGGTGAAACAATAAAATGATAATAGAAGGACAAAGTATTGCGTATACAAATGTTGTTTCGAAAGAATACTATTTTCATTACAAAGATATGGAAGAAGCAATTGAACATTTTATGTCAGAAATTGCAACAGCGAATTTAACAGTAAAAGGTCCGATGTTTTATGCTTTGAAAAATATACCATCTGATGAAAATATGTATGTTGAATTATTCATGCCAGTAAATGAAGATAAAATTCTAACATCAGAAACACTTCAATTTAGGAGCTATTATTATGTTGATGAGATGCTCATGAAACGATATACGGGAGATTATGAAAAATTAACAGAGCAGGTATATGGTGAAATGCTTCAGTATATGGAGGATAATAATCTGAATTTAGCCTCGCCAATTTATCATGTGTTTAGCGGTGATGAGTCTTTACAGTATGTTGAAGTGAAGATTGCTGTATTTAATGAAGAATAATATTTTAAGCTTGTGATTTTTAAAATATGGAAATATCATAAAAGAAATAGTTTTGAATAGGGTTTGGGGAAATAACATAAATAAAACCTTCTCTTCTCGTTAGAATGAGGAGGTTTTTCGTTCTCAAATCTACATATAATTAACTTAATATTTCGACATGTGATTTTCAGTTGAATCATTCTGTATTGGTAGTAGTTACGTTCTATAGTTCGCTTTGTTGCTATTTTGAAGGGAAAAGTTTATTCAAAAATCAATTTGTAAAGAGAGGAAGGTGTTACTTTGAATAAGGAGCGGGATGTTTTGAAAACAGAGAAAAGTTTTTTTGAAAGGACAATAGTATCTATATATAAAGCGTTAGAATTTATAATGAAATATACAATGATTCTAATAATAACAATGTCAATATTTGTGATAATTGCTGCTGTTTATTTTAAAATATATGAGGGTATAGGGGCGGGTGTATTCCTCTTAATCTCGTCATTATTTGCATATTTGGTATTTTTTAAGAAAAGTAAAAATGCCTAAATTAATAGCGAAAATAAAATTTCAAAGATTAACAACTATAATACATTATTTGAAGAGGGAAAGTTCTGAATATGGCATGAATGTATAACAGCAAGAAAACCTTCTCTTTTCATTAAAATGAGAAGGTTTTTATATTTAATCTACATGATTTAAATGAATGTAGTTAAAGGTGGGACACTTGAATGTGCAATGTAAAAAGAAGATTCAGATAAATTCCGGGTGATATATAAACATTGGTGGAGTCCTGAGGATGCTTTAGGATTTATGATAGGAACAATAAGGGAACGTAATGAAACTAAAAATGCCTAGAGTAACTGGTGACAGTATGAAGTTAAAGAGGAAAGCGAAGCAAGATTATGTGAATTATGAAAAGTCTTTTCATAATAATAAATCATTCTAAGGGATTTGATTTGTTTTGAAGAATTGAAGGTCAATTTGCAGCTAAGTTTAAAATGTGGCGGAATGAGTTTGTTAAAAAATAAAATAGATGTTTTGAAAAATGGTATTAATGAGAATTTATACTTTTTATCCTGTACGATGAAAATGGGGATATTTCGGTATTTTTATAGTTAGGAAAAAGTTATTCTAAAAGGAGTAAGTTGGGTGAATCATAGACGCAAGAAAAAGAAACCGAAACAAATAAGAAAAGAAGCTGTTCAGATAAAAACGATAGTAGAAGAAAAACCACTAAAGAAGAGTAGCAACAAGTTAGTTGATATTTTCCTAGGTATTCTTCTTTTTCCAATTCTTATATGGGCTGTCTTGGAAGGTTGTACAACACAATTAAGCAAAGGGAAGACTTTCCTTATTATCGTTTTCTTTCTCTTAATTGCAATAGGGTTATCTATGATAGGAAACAAATAAGGGGGAGTGCAGATGTTTAAGAAGAAGGAGAAAAAAAACATTTACGTTAGATTGGTAAACACACAAGGGGAAATCATTCGAGAGTTTAATTGTACAGAAAAAGACTTGCGAAAAGTAAAAGAAAATGGTACTGAAATTCGTTTGGTTGGAGATAACTCATATGAGATGGTAGCAACCGATGAACAACTAGAAAAACTAGCAAGAGCTGAAGCAGAAATTGAAGCGGAAATTAAGGCATGGGAAGATGCTTTAAATGAGAGTTTGGAGGAACGCGAAGAAAGAGAAGCGAGACAGAAGGAATTGAAAGAAAAGAATAAATGGAGTACAAAGAAGAAAGTAATCGTATTTGGACTCATATTCTTTGTATTTATTGGATTACCTATTATCGAAGGGTATCAAAATAGTAAATTAGTTGAAGAAGGTACATCATTACATGCAGAAATTGTAGGTAGGCATGTAGAGAAGGAATTCATGTTTACACACCCCACATTAGTAGTTGAGGTAGATGGTAAAAAGCATAATGTATGGGTAAGTGAAGAGACATATAAGGGAGCAGAGTGGTTAGGTAGACTAAAAGTCATCAAAACAAAAGATGGTAAAGTTGAGAAAGACCCTAGATATGAGGGTGAAGACTTAATTACGAGTTATTAAGCAGTATGTTTTTAGTATTCGCTTCTCTCACATTAAATAACATTATTATTTGTAAAAATCGAATCCATTAAAATAAAAACAAATTTAAAATAACTGTAATAACCTCCTAGCATATTGTTGATGGGAGGTTATCATCTTTCTGAAGATAAAATTAAAGAGCTATATTATCTCGATACAATTGTGATGAAAGTAATGTTTTTACTAAGTGAGTGCAGTTTCGGGGAAAACAAAAATAGAGTATGAGGGATATGCTTAAGTGAAAGAGAGAAGAATATTTAGAGCTTTTGAGGAGAAAGAAGGCTATTTGAACTATCAAAAGCATTCTGATTATGTACGGTAATTAATGTAGTGATGATATACATAAAAGATTATCTAAATTTAGTTACACAAAGATGAATGTACTTAAAAAGTTAGGAATGTAATGGGATTTTAGTGCCTGGAAATTATTTAAACTGTATAGAAGGTGAAAAACTGAATGTGGAACATAAAAGAAGAAGATTTAGATGGATTTCGAGTAATATGTAGCAGCCGTTTAAGTCCTGAGGGTACTTTAGGTTTTATGATAGGAACAATAGTGTACGTTTCAGTTATGATGTTTTTTCTTATTGGTACTTTAGTAACCTTTGGTTGGGATTACTATACTACTTTATTCGAAAAAACAATTGTTAAAATTGAACTTGTGCTATATAGCTTACAAATAATTTTTTTAATTCTATATTCATTTCCAAAAGCTCGATTTAAATTTCAAAAATTACAAACGATTGTCGTGTTATTATATGCATTTCAATTAGGTACAATATTATTCACAGCTCTGATTCTTCCTGGAATGTCTGATTATACAATCGACGGAATTACATTAGTATATGTAGGCTTCTTATTTATAGGAGCAGTGATTGTTCATATTGTGACAACGATTGATACGTTTAAACAGGCAAGTGAAGGTACATTTAGTATGAATGAAAGATCCGCTTCCTTTTTTAGTAAAACAAAAGGAACTATGATGAAAGTAACTTCAATATACGCATTAATCCTACTTATTTTGATTTATTTTCATAATGATTATGCGATTGATACTTTTATTGGATATGTAATAGGTACTGTTTTACTGTACACAGTAGCCGTTGGTGCAGCGGAATTCCAGTTATTGGTGTACTGTAGATTCAAATTTAAATCATTTAATATTACGTGGGAAGAGAATGAGAGAATGCGTGGGAGAATTCGAAAACAAAATACAAAATCCAAAACGAAAAGTAAATAAGGGTGAAATGTATTACTTTTTAAAAAGGAACATAATGAACTTAAAAAAATGCTTAGGGAAATCAACGGGGTGTCAGTATGAAGTTAAAGAAGAAAGCCAAGATGATGATAGTTCTGTCAATAATAGCAAATTTATTAAGTGGATGTGGTTTTGGGGAGACGAAGATAGAGTATGAGAGATTAGTAAAGGCATTGGATGAAGGTGATATGAAGACGGCTATGTCTGCGAGTGATGATGGGTATGCTTATGTGAAAGAAGAGGTTAGGGATAGCACGTTTTGGGCGGAAAATGATAATCGCATTAGTGTTGTATATCAAACAACAGGAGGAGTATATAATGTCAAAGAAAAAAAGTTCTATGGAACAACTTTGCAAGAAATTGCTAGTTCATTAAATAGTGAGCAAAAAAAAGAAGAGATTGTATATAGAACTAGTATTAAATATGAAGATAATCAATTAAAAAGTCCAGATCAAAATTTGGATGTTTCGAATGTTCGATTTATATTTAATAGATTAAAGGGAATAGATAGTTTAAGAACCAAAAAAGATAAAAAAAGATTTAGTGAGTCATCCAAGGTAACATATTACTTAACTGAATCGGAATTTCAAGAAATAATTAATAATAAGTTAAAGGTGGACTACGATAAATTTGATGAAGCAATATTATTAATGGAGTTTAGTTCGGCGAAAGATTCAAAAGAAAATCCAATGGAATTCACTACAATAAGCATCACAATGGGATATGAAAAAAAGAATAAAGAAGGCCGATTAATAAGGCATGATCAAAAAATAGCAATCTATTTAAATAGTAAAGAAGATAACGATAAAGCTTCTAAAACCCGATATGAGAAGTATGAAAAACAATATTCAAATAGCAAGTAATGTATAAAATAAGGGGAAAGGTGTAGTTATGGTATGAGTAAAAGGTTAGTTAAAAAAATAGTTATTGTAATGACTGTAACGTTTTTACTAAGCGCATGCAGTTTCGGGGAAACAAAAATAGAGTATGAGAGATTAGTAAAGGCATTGGATGAAGAGGACATGAGTACGGTAATGTCTGCGAGTGATGATGGATATGCTTATGTGACTCAAAGAGGTATTTATAGTACGTTTGAGCAAAAAGAAGATGGAGAGCACAGTAAGACAATTCGTCAAACTACGGAAGGTGTATATAATACAAAAGATAAAAGTTTATATGGAGAGGCGATACAAACAGTTGCGACTGATATAGAAAAAGACAAGGGGAAAAGGACAAATGAAAATTATAAAAAAGAAACTATTTATAGTACTCATGTTAAGTATGAAAATGGACAGGTGAAAAGTTCGGATTCAAATCTAGATGTTTCATACGTAAACTTAATTGTAGATCGTTTAAATGGGATAGGGAAACTAAAGATGAAGCCCGAGAATGATATAAAAAAGTTTGATCAGCCTAATTCAGTCGGATATCGACTAACTGAATCTGAATTTAAAGATATTATTAATAATAAATTAAAGATACAATACGATGAATTTGATGGAGCAACAATCGTATTGCACCTGGATGCCTCAAAAAATCCAAAACAAATTTTGCAAATGAGGATAGATATAGATTTTAAAGAAAAGAATGAGGATGGAAAATTAATAGAAAATATGTTCCAAATAATAACGTATTTTAATAGAAAACAGGATAATAACCAAGATGCGAGACAGGAATATTTAAAATACAAGGCGCAGTACAACAAAAGAGATAGTTAAGAGTGGCGATGAAAATAAAAAGGCATAAAATCAGTGACTAAGAAAATTGAATCTTTATTTTGGTAATATACTATAGTTCGGGGAAAGGTGAAGCTAACAAATGTGGAACATAAAAGAAGAAGATCTAGATGAATTTAGAATTACATGTAGACATCGTTTAAGCCCTGAAGGAGCTATGTTGTTTATGTTTGGTGGAATGCTTTATAGTTCGTTATTGATGCTTTTTATTTTTGGAGCATTAATTAGATTTGGCTGGGATTACTATCCGACTCTTTTTGACACAGTAATGGTCAGAATGGAATTGTTGTTATATAGCCTACAAGTAATCTTTTTTGTTATATATCTGATCCCTAAGGTACGTTTTAAATTTCAAAAGCTCCAGACATTGGTGATATTATTATATGCGTTTCAGTTAGGTACTATAGGTCTTACGGCGTTTGTTCTTCCAGGGATGAGTAATTATTCTATTAATTTTATTACGCTTATTTATGTAGGTTTACTAGTATTAGGAGCAATACTTGTTCATGGTGTAACAACATTTGATACTTTTAAACAAGCAAGTAAAGGTGCGTTTAGTATGGGAGAAAGATCTACTTCATTTTTTAATAAGGAAAAGAAAAATGTAATGTTTGGTGTGGTAATTTATGTACTAATTCTTCTCGTTTTAATTTATATACAAAATAATTACTCATTGAGCATAATGTTTGGTTACTTTATATTTACATTCATCATGTACGCGATAGCCATAGGCGCAGCAGAGTTCCAATTATTAGTCTATTGTAGATTTAAGTTTCCGTCATTTTATATTTCGTGGGAGGAACATGAAAGAGAACGTCAGAAAAGACTAAAGATGTATGAAGAGAAGGAAAAGAAGCAAACAAAATAAAGAAATAAGTTTTGCGTCGAAATGAGGAAAGATGGATGCTTAAAATAAAGGAAGAAGATTTAGGTTTATTAAAAATTGCAAATAAAAACCGATTAAGTCCGGATTATATAAGAATCTTTTATGTAGGAGTTTTTGCATATACTTCTATACCAATGTTCATCGTGTTTTTAGGTGTTTTG
Organism: Bacillus cereus group sp. MYBK108-1; assembly: GCF_051917185.1. Lineage (NCBI taxonomy): Bacteria > Bacillati > Bacillota > Bacilli > Caryophanales > Bacillaceae > Bacillus > Bacillus cereus group sp. MYBK108-1. The sequence continues at coordinate 106,015 of NZ_JBQAHZ010000010.1, read as the reverse complement.
CTGAACGGTGATAAGATTTCTTTAACACCATTTGAAATATTTTTGGTACGATCTGAGGTAAAGTTATACATTTTGGAGTTGATTTTTTTAATAATTTTCATGTCTTCAAAGGTTGCTTTTAAATTACAGAAACTCCAAGCCATCGTGACTTTATTTTATTCTTTTCAATTAGCAACATTACCATTTATTGTTATGATGGTTGAAGGAATGTTTGATTTTCCAAGTAATAATAAAACGTTAGTTTATATTGGTTTAATAATGTTAGGGGCGCTTTGTACTCACATTGTAACTACAATTGATGTTTTTAAAAAGGCAAAACATGGAGGATATAAATCGGAAGGACCAGCCGTCTCATTTTTTACTAACGCAAAATTATATTTATCGATTGGAATGACAATTGGTGTAATGGTTCTACTTATATTAATTTTTTTAAATCTTAATTATACATTTAGCCAAATGGCAATTTATGTTGTACAAACAATAATATTATATATATTCGCTGTAGTATCAGCAGAATTCGTCCTATTGGTGTATTGTCGCTTTAAATTTCCATCATTTAATATTACGTGGAAACAACATGAAAAGGAACACCAAGAATTTATAGCAAATAGAAAAAGAATAAGAGAGAAAGAACAAAAGCGAAACAAAAACTGAAATGAAAGTTATAAATGATACTCGTAAACTTACATTGAAGATAGAATGAATACATTATTCATAAATTAACTAGTAAAGGGAGGAATGTAATATCTTGAATAAAGATTCTAAAGCTGTAAAAAAAGAAAAAGGTTTATTTGAAAGTGTAATAGCACCTATTATTGTGGGGATTATGTTTATCTTTTTAATTCTATATAAAATAGCAGAGTTTCTGGGGAAGTGGCTCATTATTTTGTCAATACCGAGCTATATTGTTACTATGTTTATTTTTTTATACCAGAAAGAATATGGAGGTGTATTGGTTTGTGGAATAGGCTTAATACTAATGCTATCGCTGTATTTTGTGTTTGTTAAAAAAAGTAAAAAAGGCTAGTTTAATATGAAATACTAAAAACATTTATTTACTTTCAGTTTGTCTACAAAAATAGAGTTATTACATGATTTTAGAAAAGATGGTGTAATTATATGTGGAATATAAAAGAAGAAGATTTAAATGAATTTAAAAGTACTTGCAAGAATCGCTTAAGCCCCGAGTGGGCTACAGGGTTTATGTTTGGAACGATGTTTTTTATTTCATTAATAATGTTTTTTCTTATTGGAGGGTTAATAAGGTTTGGTTGGAGTTATTACCCGACTCTCTTTGATAAAATAATTGTTAGCCTTGAGTTAGTGCTTTATAGTCTTCAAGTAATTTTTTTAATTATTTATCTGTTTCCTAAGATGCCATTTAAATTTCAGAAACTACAAACACTTGTGGTACTGTTATATGCGTTTCAGCTAGGTACTATTACATTTACAATGTTGATAATCCCGGGAATGTCAAATTATTCAATTGATCAAATTACATTAATGTATGTTGGGTTATTATTTTTAGGTGCAGTCATATTACATATTTTAGCGACTATTGATACTTTTAGACAGGCAAGTAAAGGGGCATTTAATACGGGAGAAGAATCCTCTTCATTTTTTAGTAAAACAAAGAGGATTGCAATTAAGTGTGCTCTAATTTATGTGTTAACTCTTCTCATTTTAATTTATGTGCATAATGATTATACACTAAATATTTTAGGATTGTATGCGGGAGGGACTCTAATAATGTACGCGGTAGCCATAGGTGCAGCAGAGTTCCAATTATTAGTCTATTGTAGATTTAAGTTTCCGTCATTTTATATTTCGTGGGAGGAGCACGAAAAGGAACGTCAGAAAAGACTAAAGCTTTATGAAGAAAAGGAAAAAAGCAAGCCAAAGAAATAAAATAAGTTTTGGTTTCTGAAAATTCGAACGGAATATATAAACAATTAAGGATTGTATAAAAATCGATGCTATTAAAAATTAAAGTATCTTCAATATAATCTGTATGAGTTAATAAATACCGGTAAGTAAAGGTGAACTATATTACTATCAAAATGGGAATGTAATGAACCTAAAAATGCCTAGAGAAATCAACGGGGTGTCAGTATGAAGTTAAAGAAGAAAGCTAGGATGATGATAGTTCTGTTAATAGTATCAAGTTTATTAAGTGGATGTGGTTTTGGGGAGACGAAGATAGAGTATGAGCCATTTGTCAAAGCTTTGGATGAAGGTGATATGAAGATGGCTATGTCTGCGAGTGATGATGGGTATGCTTTTGTAGAACAAAGAGGTATATATAGTACATATGAACAAAAAGAAGATGGAGAGCATAGAAAAACAATCTATCAAACTTCGGAAGGGATATATAATACGAAAGATAAAAGTTTATATGGAAATACAACACAAGAGGTTACTTCAGCAGTAGACAGCAAAGATAATAAAGAAGAAGGTGTTTATCGTACCAATATTATGTATAAAAATGGACAGGTACAAAGTCCGGATTCAAATCTGGATGTTTCATACGTAAACTTAATTGTTGATCGTTTAAAAGGAATAGGGAAACTAAAGATGAAGCCCGGAGATGATATAAAAAAGTTTGATCAACCTAGTACAGTTGGATATAAACTAAATGAATCAGAGTTTCAGAGTATTGTTAATGATAAGTTGAAAATACAATATGATGAATATGATGGTGGATCAATCGCATTGCATATTGATTCTAAAAATGGTTCAAAGCAGATATTGGAAGTAAGTATTGTAATAAATTATAAGAAGCGAAATGATGAAGGTAAGTTAGTAGAATATATATCACAAATACATACATCTTTTGATAGTCACCAAGGTAATAATCAGGATGCGAAACAGGAATATATTGATTTTAAAGCACAGTATAATGAGACGCAGTAATATTTAGAAGGGCATTTGTACGGAAAGATAATAGCGACATAAGTGTGATAAATGTTTCATAAATATTTCTATTTGTAGTGGAAAGAAATTGAGTATAAATATGTAGCCCCAGTTGCTGGAGTAGATGCAACTGGAGCGTTTATCTGTCTAAATTTAGCTTGAATACATGACATGTTTTAGTTAGGGGCACGGCTTTACAAGTAGTTTCTCCATCTTCATAATAACGGTGTGAGTTATTTTGTAATTTGCTTTTATTGCTAAGTTACAACTATTTCCTCTTATAGAGTACTTCTTATTATCGATACATCGTCCACATTCCAATGTCTTTAAATCCTAGTCGTTTATAAATTCGTCCAGCAGCTGGATTGTTATAAAATAAACAAAGTGTTCGGCCTTCTTTCGTAAAGTCTTGGATCATTTTTTGTAATATGAGTGAAGCGTAGCCATTTCCGCGATAATTCGGGTGTGTACATACACCAACTACCATAGCGGATAATGAATTTTCAGCGGAAGTAGAGGCGGATGCGATAATCACGCCATCTTTTTCAATATAGTATGTGCGTCCTGTATTTGTTTCGATAGCCTGCCTTAATATTTTCTCTGATTCATTGGTAGTCGGAAATTCAGCGATGTCACTTCGTAATTTCATAATTCGTTCTATATCATCGAGTGAGGCAAGTTTAATTGTTTCATGAATTGGTGTGCTAGGTAAGTTGTTGTCATTTAGACATTCGCAAAAATACATTTCATTTTTAGTACCTAGTTCTATATTTGAAGCAGTTTCAAATTGTTCTACGATAGTTGACTTACCAGAGAGTTTAAGTGGCTTATATGCGGAAAGAAGTGCCTCATAATCAGTGGTAATAAATTCTTCTTTACTATAGGGTATAAATGAATCGTGGAATCGGAGTAGAATTGATTTTAATGTTCCATTCTCTTTAAATACTCCCCATAATTCTTGAAAATCTGTGTCATAACCGAAAGCTTCAATATCTCCAATAATAAACAAGTTAAGGGCTTCTTCTTCTTTTAGATAAGCTAATACTTGTTCATGATCTTTCTTTGTTAATTTTCGCATCATAACGAATCGACCTCTTTTTTTATTTTTCTAAATATTACAACTTAAGTTTTTTGAAATCAATATTAAATTTTATGTTTAGTTCACAAACTTTCGGAAAAACTAGGAAAGATATGACAAAGGAGGTTATGAACGGTGGATCATCCAATTCAAGGGTTAATGAAAGCAGCAATGGAAAATTTAAAAGAAATGGTCGATGTAAATACGATTGTTGGAGAGCCTGTTCAAACGGCTGACGGTGGTGTGGTGTTAACGGTTTCTAAAGTAGCGTTCGGTTTTGGAGCAGGAGGTTCTGATTTCCAAACGAATGATGGACAAAGAGCGAACGGTAACCCTGCATTTGGTGGCGGTAGCGCGGGTGGTGTTTCGATTACACCAGTAGCATTTCTTGTGGTGAATAAAGACGGAGTAAATATTCTTCATCTACAAAATGCGACACATTTAGCAGAAAAAATGATTGAATTAGCTCCACAAACAATTGATAAAATTCAATCGATGTTCCAAAAAGAAGAAAAGAAAGAGGGAAATCATCATCCTCAAAACCCTGATGAAATCCTTTAAAAACGCCTGCTTATGAGCAGGCGTTTTTTCTTGTAATCACTATGTAATAAAACACATGAAATTGTAAATAGTTTTTGAAGTTTTTTCTATGTTTCTAAAATTTTTCATGTTAAAATATGCTATAGAATTGAAACATATAAAACGAAGGTGGCTAGGTGCTTTGTCTGGAGGATCTGACCAAGTAAAGAATATGATATATATTAATGGTAATCGTCGAGGTCATTGTTTTATTACATCAGGAATTACGTTTAAAGAGTTTGCGAGTAACATCCCTTCACCGCTTCATCAAGTGTTGCTTTTGAAGCACAACTTTGAATGGACGGATTTTCATTATCATACTTTATTTGAATATGTTGAGGAAGAAAATATACATAAGTTAATTCAAGCAGAGATTGATGAATTTGATGAATTTTGTTGGGTAGATTTTGATGATGCAAGCGATTTAGATGAATTAGAGCCGAAAGAAATTGCAGAATTATTATATTTGGCTCACAAAAAAGAACCACTTGCAAGAACATTCTTTCCGCTGTTGAAAAATAGATTTGTTTATTTTTCACATGATGACGGATGGTACAACAAAGTGTATTATCGTAGAATTGCTGATTTTGTAGGAATGTTAAGTAAAGTCATTCCGTATAAACTCGGTGCTTTCGGTAAGAAACGTTTTTCTTTCTTCCAAAAATCAAAAATTTTCCCAGCGATTTCAAAAGAATTGATTATGGGACTTATTCCACTAATGGAAGATGGTCTTTACATAGATTTAGCAGGGAAGATTGAGTCAAGAAGAGGTCTTGAAATTCCGGTATATGTAGTTGGTTCGTATGAAAGTACGGATGAGGTGTTAGATAATATCGATGAATTGAAAGAGGAAGCAACAGAAACAGGTTGGCTCATTTTTGATAAGAAAGAACAAGAGTGGCAATGGGTTGTTGACTAAGAAAACTTGGCGTATGAAGTCAAGTTTTCTTGTCATTTGAAAGGAGTACAAATGAAGAAATATTATACAATTGTGGGTATTATAAGTATTATTCTCGTGGCAATATTACTTATAACTTGTCCGAAAGAATCAGATTTTAAAGTGTATGTACAGGATAAGTATGCGTTGAATTGTAATGAGAGTAGTTTTGAATGCACGCAAAATGTAGATGGTAAAAAAGAAAAACTACAATTTGAAAGTACAGATGCACGAAATGGTGTATTCTTTATGACTGTAAAGCAAACATTTAAAACAGAAGCTGGTGTTTCAAAAGAATATAGCGGAGTAGGAATGTTTGGTACATTTCTTTTTGTTTCAGAGAAGACTTTCTAGTAATAGAAGGTCTTTTTTTTATGCTTATGTTCATATAGATGAAGTAAGACAAGCATAGGAGGGGTATTGATGAAGAACACATGTATTGTTTGTGGTGGTGAGGAGTTTTTTTCCTCAACGTTATATGCACGTACGAAACAAGATTGGGCATATGCACCAAACATGTACCGATTTGAAAAAGTATTTATTGAGCATCGAGATGAAGAAAATTATCCAGTGTTTCAAGAAATTACAGCGAAACATTGTTGTGGATGCGGCCATATTATGTTGTATCATGAATGAACACACCAAGCATAACTTGGTGTGTTTTTTTAAAACGCTGACAAAGCAAGCGGATAAAATAAAGTGAATAAAACAGAAAAACTACCAAAACCAATTGCTGTATATCCAAGTGTTCTTGCTCCGAAATTGACAGCTAATAGGCCAACTAAAATTGCTAGGGAGCCGAGCGTAACTGGATAAAAAGCAATGGAGAATAACGAAAGAAATAAAGCGACATAGCCTACCATTGCACCGGTATTTGTACCTTCTATCTCATTTGCAATTTCTTTACGCTTATGTCTAATTGGAATGCCAGCTGGTGATATTTCAGCTGCATACTCTTCGTTTTTTTCACCACTTTTAAAATGATGATTTCTCTTTCTTCGCATGTACATCCCTCTCTTTCAATTGGGTGTACCTATAGTATCTTTCATAAAGAGAAGAACATGAGTATGAGTTAAACCCAAGTAAAGCAAAAATTGGAGAATAAAGATTCCTTCATTAGCATGTATATCTCCTTATGAAGATAAAACAGGAATTTTGGAAAATGATGTAGAATGAAATGAGTGATAATACGTGAAGGTAGGGGAATGTATGACAACATTTAATTGGCATGAATCAGCAGAGAAGAAATGGGATAGTAGCGCAGAGTTTTGGAATAAAAATAGTCAGGAAATGTGGGATAGCGGGAGTAGGAGTACAATTATTCCGTTTTTTGAACAATACGTGAAGAAAGAAGCACAAGTGCTCGATGTTGGTTGTGGTGATGGGTACGGTACATATAAATTAAGTCGCGCAGGCTATAAAGCAGTGGGAGTAGATTTATCGGAAGTGATGATTCAAAAAGGTAAGGAGCGCGGAGAAGGACCAAATTTATCTTTTATAAAAGGAGATCTTTCTGCATTACCATTTGAAAATGAGCAATTTGAATCAATTATGGCAATTAATTCTTTAGAATGGACGGAAGAGCCATTACGAGCATTAAATGAAATAAAGCGTGTGTTAAAGAAAGATGGATATGCATGTATTGCAATTTTAGGACCGACAGCAAAGCCACGAGAGAACAGTTATCCTCGCTTGTACGGAAAAGACGTTGTTTGTAATACAATGATGCCTTGGGAATTTGAACAGTTAGCGAAAGAACAAGGTTTTGAAGTTGTAGATGGCATCGGCGTATATAAGCGCGGAGTAAATGAGAAGATGTTAGGTCAACTACCTACAGAGTTGCAACAATCGTTAACATTCTTATGGGTATTTATGTTAAAAAACGTATAAAGAAATGAAAGAATTTTTAGGAGGTAAATAAGTGCAGAAAATACAAAAAACTGATACAATATCATCAGAACCAATTAAAGGGGGACTAGGGTATATGACAACTACTACAACAGTGAAATCCGATATTGAAATCGCACAAGAAGCGAGTATGAAGAAGATTCAAGAAATTGCAGCTGATTTAAATATTTTAGAAGATGAATTAGAGCCATACGGTCATTATAAAGGTAAGTTATCTCTTGATATTTTTAAGCGCTTACAAGATGAGAAAGACGGTAAAGTTGTTTTAGTAACAGCAATTAACCCAACTCCAGCTGGAGAAGGTAAATCAACAGTAACAGTTGGTTTAGGTCAAGCTTTTAACAAAATTGGTAAGAAAACAGTAATTGCACTTCGTGAACCATCTCTTGGACCAACGATGGGATTAAAAGGCGGAGCAGCAGGTGGCGGTTTTTCACAAGTCGTACCAATGGAAGACATTAACCTTCACTTTACTGGAGATATCCATGCGATCACAACTGCCAATAACGCATTAGCAGCGTTTATTGATAATCATATCCAACAAGGAAACACACTTGGAATTGATACACGTAAAATCGTTTGGAAACGCTGTGTTGACTTAAATGATCGTGCCCTTCGTAACGTAGTAATTGGTCTTGGTGGACCTGTACAAGGTGTACCACGTGAAGACGGTTTTGACATTACAGTAGCATCTGAAATTATGGCCGTGTTCTGCCTTGCAACAGATATTCAAGACTTAAAAGCGCGTCTATCTCGCATCGTAGTTGCTTATAACTTTGCAAATCAACCTGTAACGGTTAAAGACTTAGGTGTAGAAGGTGCTTTGACACTATTATTAAAAGACGCATTAAAACCGAACTTAGTACAAACGTTAGAAAATACACCAGCTATTATTCATGGCGGACCATTTGCGAATATTGCTCACGGTTGTAACAGTGTTATCGCTACGACAATGGCAGCAAAATTAGGTGATTATGTTATTACAGAAGCTGGATTCGGTGCTGATTTAGGCGCTGAGAAGTTTTTAGATATTAAAGCTCGTGCAGCTGGCATTAAACCAGAAGCAGTTGTTATTGTTGCGACGATTCGTGCGCTTAAAATGCATGGCGGCGTTGCAAAAGATCAATTAAAAGAAGAAAATGTAGATGCATTAGCAAAAGGTATGGAAAACTTACAGAAGCATGTTGAAACAATTCAAAGCTTCGGTGTGCCTTTCGTAATTGCAATTAATAAATTCATTACAGATACAGATGCAGAAGTTACATACTTACAAGAGTGGTGTAATGAGCGTGGCTATGCAGTATCCTTAACAGAAGTTTGGGAGAAAGGTGGCCAAGGCGGAGTTGACCTTGCTGAAAAAGTACTAAAAGAAATCGAAAAAGGTGAAAACAACTACGCACCACTTTATGAATTAGAATTACCATTAGAAGAAAAAATTCGTACAATTGCTCAAAAAGTATATGGCGCAAAAGATATTGAATTTGCTCCGAAAGCACGTAAGCAATTAGCTCAATATGAAGGAGAAGGTTGGAGTAATCTACCAGTTTGTATGGCGAAAACACAATACTCTCTTTCTGACGATGCAACAAAATTAGGTCGTCCATCTGACTTTATCGTTACAATTCGTGAGTTAAAACCATCTATCGGTGCAGGCTTTATCGTTGCGTTAACAGGTACAATGTTAACAATGCCAGGTCTTCCAAAACAGCCAGCAGCACTTCAAATGGATGTAAATGAAGATGGAAAAGCAGTAGGTTTATTCTAAAAGGTTGTAATTCATCTCGTTTATCTGTAAACTATATATACATCAAGTGGCGCCTTTCCATCGAAAGGCGCCTGTTTTTTGGAGGAAATTATGTTTGATCCAACTGCTTTTGACAATTTAAAAGTAATCGTAGAAGGTGCTGTGTATGATTTTGATCTACATGGAGATATTCTTGTAACAGATCGAAAAGATATGATGGATCTTGCTTCATTAAGTCGTATATATCATATCTCATTTCAATTAACAGAACCGTTTGAACCATTAGTAGAAGCAACATTTTCATTATCTGTGGATGCAAAGAACTTGTCTGGTGAAATACTAGAAGTGCCTCAGTTTACACCAGGTTGTGAGATGAAGCTAGCATTTTCATTCCCGTTAGAACAACCAGAAGTAAAATGTGAAGAAATTGAAACATTAATGCGTTCTATATGGGGAAAAGAAAGAATGATTATGCAGAAAGTTTCATACGAATATAATAAGCAAGCGATTTCATATCATAATAAGGTAGAGGTTCTATTTCAAAAAGCGATTACAGAAGACCATGTTGATGATTTAATAGCTGTTATTTCACACATGATAGAAACGGTGCGAACAATACAGCATTTTCTTCAAAAATAGAGATAAAGGAGAAAAACAAATGATAAAAGATATGCAACCATTTTTACAACAAGCTTGGGAGAAGGCTGGTTTTAAAGAGTTAACTGAAATTCAAAAACAAGCGATTCCAACTATTTTAGAAGGACAAGACGTTATAGCTGAATCTCCAACTGGAACAGGAAAAACATTAGCGTACTTATTACCACTTTTACATAAAATTAATCCTGAAGTAAAACAGCCACAAGTTGTTGTTTTAGCGCCAACACGTGAACTTGTAATGCAAATTCATGAAGAGGTTCAAAAGTTTACAGCAGGAACTGAAATTTCAGGTGCATCTTTAATTGGTGGTGCAGATATTAAGCGCCAAGTTGAAAAATTAAAGAAACACCCAAGAGTAATTGTCGGTTCACCAGGCCGTATTTTAGAATTAATTCGTATGAAAAAGCTAAAAATGCATGAAGTAAAAACAATTGTATTTGATGAGTTTGATCAAATTGTAAAGCAAAAAATGATGGGCGCAGTGCAAGATGTAATTAAATCAACGATGCGCGATCGTCAATTAGTATTCTTCTCGGCGACAATGACAAAAGCGGCAGAAGATGCGGCACGTGATTTAGCAGTGGAACCACAATTAGTACGTGTAACACGTGCAGAATCAAAAAGCTTAGTTGAGCATACGTATATCATTTGTGAGCGACGCGAAAAAAATGATTACGTAAGAAGAATTATGCATATGGGCGATGTAAAAGCAGTTGCGTTCTTAAACGACCCATTCCGTTTAGATGAAATTACTGAGAAATTGAAATTCCGTAAAATGAAAGCAGCAGCTCTTCATGCAGAAGCAAGTAAACAAGAGCGTGAAGCGACAATGCGTGCTTTCCGCGGAGGGAAATTAGAAATTCTACTTGCTACTGATATTGCAGCACGCGGTATCGATATTGACGATTTAACACACGTAATTCATTTAGAGTTACCAGACACAGTAGACCAATATATTCACCGCTCAGGACGTACTGGACGTATGGGTAAAGAAGGAACTGTCGTGTCTCTTGTAACACCACAAGAAGAGCGTAAATTACTACAATTTGCGAAAAAACTAGGCATCGTATTTACGAAGCAAGAAATGTTCAAGGGATCATTTGTAGAAACGAAACCGAAAGCACCAAAGAAAAAGAAACCAGCATTTACTGGGAAGAAAAAGCCTAGATAAATGATAGGGAAGGCGTAACTATTTGTAGTTACGTCTTTTTTGTTTGTAAACAAGCGATAATGGGAATTGTATTAGTGTTTTTAATGTGCCTATCATATATATGCTTCTACTGGGAGTATCGAAAAAAGGGTAGTTTATTTATTTGGTTTATACGAGGAAATAATATAAAAAAAGTCGAATATTAAACTGACACGAAATAATAAAAAGAAGGTACACATATGGATAGGAAATTAGGAATGTTTTTAAATACGAAACATATTGAAGTAAACGAAGGAATACAAAAAGCAAGGGAATGGGATTTAGAATATATTCAATTATATGCTATGAATAAAAACTTTAACTTAGCTAATATCTCAATGGTAGAATGGAATGCTTTAAAGAAAAGCTTATCTTTTAATGGAATAAAGATTCCATCATTAGCAATTAGTTTTGGAGAAAATGGAATTATGGGAATAGAAGCTGAGAGTGCAATAGATCAGTTTAAATATATTACTGACAGAGGTTTGGGGCTTGGGACAAAGATCATAACAGCTCATATTGGAAAAGTTCCAGATGATGAAAAAAGTGCCTACTATGATAAAATGCTACGTGTTTGTAATGAAATAGGGGACTTAGCGTTCAGATTTGGAGGATTCTTCGCCATTGAGACGGGATCTGAAAAAGCAATAGTATTAAAACGATTTTTAGAAACTGCAAACTCGAAAGGACTAGCTGTTAACTTTGACCCAGCAAATTTAATAAGTGATGTAAATGAAAATCCGGGAGAAGGTTTGTTACTACTAAAAGATTATATAGTACAAACTCATATTAAAGATTGTACAAAGGTGAAAAGCGATAGTTCAAGTAAGTATATTGAAGTCGCAGCAGGGAATGGTGAAGTAGATTTCGATATATTCTTCAAAGTATTAGATAAAATTGGATTCGACGGATATAACATGATTGAAAGAAATGATTATTTTGATGAACTGGATGGGATGAGTCAGTCGATAAATTTTGCAAAGAAGTACATACCAACTCAAAAGGAATAACGATAGTATTTGTAGAAAGCTACATAGAATATAAAAACCATTAGGGGGAAATGTAATGATCCATAAAGTAGGACAAATTATGTTATATGTAAATAATCAAGATGAGGCAGTAAATTTTTGGACGGAAAAGGTAGGGTTTCATGTAGTAGCAGAGGAAGATAACAAACAAGGAATGAGATGGATTGAAATCGCTCCGAAAAGCGGTGCAGAAACGAGCATTATATTACATAATAAAGAAGTTATTTCTAAAATGAGCCCAGAATTGAATCTTGGTACACCGTCCTTAATGTTCTTCTCAGAAAATCTTGATCAATTATATACAGATTTAACAAACAAAAATGTTACTGTTGGAGAAATGGTAACTATGCCTTCTGGTAAAGTGTTTAACTTTGCTGATAGCGAAGGGAATTATTTTGCGGTTATGGAGAAGAACCAATAATAATATTGCTATGTGAAAATCCCCCTCAAATATATTTGAGGGGGATTAAATTTTCGAAGTGGATTTTTCATTAGAGAGTTGTTTAATAAAAAATACTCCTTTTTCAATCGCTGTCTCAATATAGCCAACGATTTGGTCAAACGTAAATACCTGTAAGTCTTCATGCAAATGTTGCTTTGGATACAACATATCTTCAAAAAGATACTTTCGAAAAGCTAAAACGTTTTCTTTAGAAACCTCTTCAATATCCACAATGTGAGCCTCTTGATTGAGAAGAGAGAAAAGCTGTTGTTCTTGATCGTAATGATGAAGCAACTTTGCATTTAACAATTTAAAATCGTTATAGTACAGGGGTGCGATAGTTTCGTCATTCTCTATTCTATTTTTTAGCCAAGGTAGAAAAAATCCACTTAGCCAATTATCATCGGCAATGAGGTGGGTATAATAGCCTAAAATAAATGGGGAATCTATATGTGATTCATATTTATGAAAAAATGAATCATAATCTATTCTTCTCGTATAGTTCTTCGTTGTACCGGCATAAAAATGTGAGGTTCCTTTTTCTTTTTTTGAATGAACAGCATCAGGGGCTACAGCTCCAAGTAAGAAAGAAGTCTTATCGTGAATAGATAGTTTCTCAGCAATACCGTTAGCGATAATAACATGCATAATTCGTGATCCCATGAATGCCACCTCTGTTTCCAGTATTCATTTCAGGAAGAGGACTGAACAGTTAGTATTACTTTCCCTGTACTTTTTCTACTTTCGACCCATTCATGTGCTTTCCCTGCATCTTGAAGTGGAAAAGATTTCGTAGCCTTAATTTGTAAACGTCCGTCACGCAAATAACGGAAAACTTCATTTGCAGTTTCTTGGAGCAGTTCAGGACGCTTTTTTCGTGTGGTTCCAAAGCTAAAACCGAGTATAGAGCGGCAACTTGCATGTAAATCTTTCGTTTGAAAGTTACCAATTTCACCGCTAGCATTACCGAAATGAACGAGGCGACCGTAAAAAGCAAGGCAGTTTAAACTTCTTTCAGAAACAGTTCCAGAAATAGAGTCCAAAATAATATTCACTCCTTCTCCGTTTGTCAGCTCATTGACTTTCTCTACAAAATCTTCAGTTTAATGACAAATTACATAATCAGCTCCAGCATCTAAAGCGATTTTTCTTTTCGTTTCACTTCCGATAGTACCGATAACTGTTCTAGCCCCTAATAGTTTTGCAAGTTGAATTGCGGTAGTACCAATCCCGCCAGCAGCTGCATGAATGAGTACAGATTCACCTTTTTGAATTCTTGCAACATTTGCGAGTAAATTATAGCTTGTAAAGGATACGATTGGACAAGCGGCTGCAGCTTGAAAGTCAACTTCATGGGGTAATACGAAAGTAAGATTTTCATTTGCAACAACGTATTCTGCGTAAGATCCATTTTGAGTAAAAGCAATGACACGTTGTCCAGGGTGAATATTTTTCACATGAGAACCGACACGTTCTACAATACCAGTGGCATCTATACCTGGAATAAAAGGTAGTGCTTTATTTCCTTTTTTGCCATAACGTGATTTAATATCAGCGAAATTTACACTAGTAGCAACTACGCGAATTAAAACTTGATCTTCTGAAATAGCCGGTATATCAAAATCTGTATATTTCATCACTTCAGGACCACCGAACGACGTTACAACGATAGCTTTCATTATATGTCCTCCTAAATTTGACTATATAAATTATTTTAAATCTTTATCAGAAATTGGAAAATTATATAATAGTTATGTGTGGTTATAAGTGAAGCTTATGAACTCAATGAATCATAATATTAATTTATATAAAAAAACTTTAAAAAAATCGAACGAAATATGAATTACTTGCCAATATATAGTGTAGGACAAAGGAGGGATGGTATGTGAAGGATGGAACAGTGTATACAAATTTAATCCAATTAACTTTATCAGGCAATAAAGAAGCGTAAAGCGAATTGTATGATGTAACGATTCAAGAAGTATATAAAACAGCACATTTTTTAATTGAAGATAAAACGGATGTAGATGATGTCGTTCAAGAAGTATACATACAGCTATATGAATCGCTTCGTAAATATGATAGCGAGAAGCCATTTCGCCCTTGGCTAATTGGGCTTGCGATTAAACAAATTCATTCTTATAGAAGAAAGAGGTGGATGCGACTACGAATTATAAAAAAAGCAGAAGAGCAAAGAAAGCCAGTGCAAATTGATTTTTCTAACGATGTTGTAAGTAAAATATCAAACCAAAAACTAATCGAACTCATTCATAAATTACCGTATAAATTGAAACAAGTTATTATCTTAAGATACTTACACGATTATTCACAAGAAGAAGTAGCACAAATATTACATATTCCAATCGGTACAGTGAAATCTAGAATTCATGCGGCATTAAAGAAACTACGTCAAAAAGAGCAAGTAGAAGAAATTTTTTTAGGAGAGGTAGGGAATGTGAAATGAGTTTAGATTGTAGAGTTAGGGAATCTATACAAGAAGAAGCAAAGGGTATTGTTGCCCCGCCGGATTTAAAAGAAAAAGTAATCGTGCAAATAAAAATGAAGCACGGCGGGAGTAAGAGGAAGAAACGCCTTATCGCAGGAGTACTTGCAGCAGCTCTTTTAATCCCGACGACAGGTTTTGCGTACCAATCTATTATGGCGGATGGTATATATGGATCTTTTGAGAATTTAAAAAAACATGCCGGAGCAATGACATTAGAAACGTATATGCGTTTTAATGCAAAATTATCAGAAGCGAAAGATGAAATGGGTGCGAAGGAATATGAAGAGTTTACAAAAGAACTGAAAAAATTAACTAATGCAAAGCTTGCGTACGGAGATTCGAACGGTAATATAGATTATGATCAATTATCATCAGCTAAAAAAGAGGAATTGAAAAAGGTAGTAATGGAGCTTCATCCGTATTTTGATAAATTAAATGGCCATAAATCTAGTAAAGAAGTACTAACTCCTGAAGAGTATGAACAATATATGGAGGCATTAATGTCACATCAAACTGTGTTAGTAAAAACGAAATCGAGTGGAGGGATAACAGTAGAAGAAGTACCTGAGGCGTACAAAGAAAGATTTATTAAAGCAGAGCAGTTTATGGAGTATGTAAATGAAAAGGTGCGATAAGTAAAAAGCTCAAAGCTTTAGCTTCGAGCTTTTTTTATTGAAAGAAAATAAAGTATTCAATTATATTTTTTCATCGTTGCATGATCCTTTTGTATAAAACAATCTAAAAGGGAATAACCAGCTATTAAACTAATAATCGTAACAAAAGTTGTATTTATAAGAATAATATTAGCTAAATAAGGTAAGTACGAACCAACTGGTGAAAAGAGTAGAGCTGGAGAAAAGGAAATGAATAGCGTAGGCAACGTAATAGCAATAAATTTATCCGTTTGAAAGCTCCAGTTTTGTTTACTCGTTTCGCGATTAATAGATTGAAGGAATCGTAATAAAATGCCAACTATAAGAGGGAAGAGTGTAAAGTAGAATAATCTTGGATAAACGTTAAAGTTCACTTGTGCATCTGTATCTAAATAAAATTGAATTTTTACTCCTACAAATAATAATAAGACGATAAATAATGTGAAGCAGAGGTATAGCATCAATTTTTGCATTATATTCCACCATCCTTTACTCAAAATATATTCAAAAAAAGAAGAGATATACAATAACTACTGTTGTATATCTCTTCTTTTACTGTTAGTTAATAGTGGAGTTTGCTTTTTCTTGCTTCGTGAAATAATCAATAATGCCCATTGCGCTAATTTCTATATCTAAATGTAAAATATTATAAACGGAATGATCTGATGGAACGTTTAACTTTGTAAGATGAGAAGAGATTTTATCCATTAACAAAGTTTGTAAAGCTTTAGTCGCTTCATCGAAATCATTATACTTTTCAAAGACTTCCTTACCAGTCTGAACGAAAATAGGTAGCCAATATTCCAGTTGATTATATACTTCTGTAACATGAGAGGATGCGCCGTAATGACCGAAATAAATAGTATCTACATTCATACTTTGAATGTGATTTTTAGAAGTAATCATCGCATCTGGTTGGAATTGTGAAGGGGACGTTGATGGTAGATATAACTCTACATCAACGTCTGCGAGTTCTCTATAATAAATTCCAATTGTATCGCCAGTAAAAATCCCGTTTGTTAATGAATCATGAATGCTAATATGGTGCTTCGCATGTCCTGGTGTATCATAAAATGTAAGGGTGCGGTCTTTTGCAATTTTTAACGTATCACCATGTTGTACAATATGAACACGTTCTTCTTCAATTGGAAGAATTGGATCAAAGAGTTTATCGAAATCTTCTTTGTAGACAGCTTTTGCACCTAAAATAAGTTTTGTTGGATCAATCATATGACGAGCACCACGAGAATGCACATATAACGTAGCATTTGGGCACTTTTCCATCATTAAACCAGCTGCGCCAGCGTGATCTAAATGCACATGTGTAACGATAATGTTTTTAACATCGTTTAAATCAATATGTAATTGTTGTAAGCCGTCTAAAATATACGGAAGAGAAGGGGCTGCACAAGTTTCAATTAAAGTAATATCGTCACCTAATAAAACGTAGGTACCTGTTCGTTCATTATGCTGTAAATCGAAATCATCAATAAGATATAGGTGAGAAGATAATTGCTCTACTTTTTTCATAGTTACCACTCCTTATATACTGCATGTTTCTATTATACGCTAAAATAGAAAAAAGGCAGAAAACGAAGCTCGTCTTCTGCCTTTTTGTAATATTATTATTTCGTTTGTTGTTTATTAATAGACATAATGAACAGTCCAACAATCCCGCCTACTAATGGAAGCATAATCTCTCCTGCTAAATTAAAGTAGGAGCTTAAGAATAAACCATTTACATCGATTACCCAGCCAGTAACATACAATAACATCATATATAGTACGAAATAAAACTCGCGATTTGAAATCGTTTCATGTTGTGCAGTTTTCATAATGAACACCATCCTTTTCTTTTATAATGGAATATAAACTGTCACATTTTGTTCACATTTCAATTGTAAAACTTTCCATCATAAAAGTCTAGTAGTTTGTGTCGAATTTTCGAACAGAAATAAAGCGCTATCATTACAACTTATAAGTACGTAATAAGAGCTGTATATTCACGAATGTAGTATAGTATAAACATAGAATGATAGTGAAGAGAGGGGCAAAGACAATGACAGTTTATGATTTTTCAGCTAAAACAATTACAGGTGAAGAAAAATCGTTAAAAGATTACAAAGGAAAAGCACTTCTTATTGTCAATGTAGCTAGCAAATGTGGTTTCACACCACAATATAAAGGATTACAAGAGGTGTATGATAAATATAAAGACCAAGGACTCGAAATACTCGGATTTCCTTGTAACCAATTCGGGGGACAAGAACCAGGTACAGAAGCGGACATTACTAGTTTTTGTGAATTAAACTACGGTGTAAACTTCCCGATGTTTGCAAAGGTTGATGTGAAAGGTGATAAGGCTCACCCTCTATATACATACATGACAGAACAAGCACCAGGTTTACTTGGTATGAAAGCAGTGAAATGGAATTTTACGAAGTTTTTAATCGGAAAAGACGGGAAAGTAGTAGGGCGTTTTGCTCCGCAGACGAAGCCGGTAGATTTAGAGGTTGAGATTGAGAAGGTGCTTGGAGAATAATTAGGAGTTTCACTTTATTAAAAAACGTCTCAAAGAACAATGTAGTTCTTTGAGACGTTTTCTTTAAACTCACATTTTCAAGATTAAATAACTGTATCAAAGCCATCTGATTTAGGTAGAGAAGCTGCTTTTTTCATAAGCACTTCCCATAAGTGTACAGATTTCTTCCATTCTTCTGCAGCCTGCTCCTGTTTATACATAGCGTTCTCATAACTGGCAGTAAGTTGTTGCATATCGGCCGAGTTGTAAAGTGTATCGATATGGAGAGCGTATTCTCGGAATGTTTGACTTTCACTCCGTGGTATGCCAATTCTCGCAAATTGTTTTAAAAGTGCACCGTAAGCTTTTTGATAAACAGCATCATTTTTTCGGTATTTATAGAAATGAATAATAAGAAATGTCATCCATTTCATTCTAGTGGTGAAGAGAATGTATCCTATAATACTAATTAGTATCGTAGAGAGGAATACGTACCACCAAGAAAAACTAGTTTTAGAATTTGTGACCTTTTTAGTAGAAGCTTCTTCTGTATTTTCTATTAAACTTTTAAGTTTTGCTTCATTATTTCGTTGTTGTATTTGCTCGTTATTAGAATTATTTGCTTCGCTATTTTGTGAAATAGGAGCAGGCGTATTATTTATAAAATTATAGGGATTGGTAAATCCTTTTGTTGGTTCGAATGGAATCCATCCGTATCCTGGGAAATATACTTCGACCCAAGAGTGTGCGTTATCGTTCGTGATTGTATAAACATCCGCACCTTCTGCAGAGGCAAGTGTATTGTCAAGAGTTCCTTCTGTATAGCCTTTTACCCAGCGAGCAGGAATCCCGGCAGAACGAAGTAGTACAATCATAGACGTCGAAAAATTATTACAGTAGCCGCTTTTTGTATCGAAAAGGAATTGATCTACATAATCTTGGCTTTTGGCAGGGAATAAGACATTCGTTGATTCGTATGTAAAAGAGTTGTCTGTGAAGTAATTTTCAATAGCTAATACTTTATCATATCGGTTGTCTTTATCATTTGTAAGATTGACAGCCAAGTCTTTTACGCGCTGTGGTAATGACTCGGGAAGTTGTGTGTACTTTGTCATAAAATAAGGGTTTGTTTCTTGACCTTCATTTGTTTTTACAGCTTTCAAGTTTTCTATGGAAAACTCAGGGATCTCATATGTTACTTTATACGAATGTAAAGTAGTAGAAGAGTCTTCATTCATTGTATAAATTTTTTCTGAAAACGGGTCAACACTGTATGATACATCAGAAGAAGCCTCAACTGATACTAATCCTGCTGGATAGGTAAGGTGAGGGTAACTTTTTTGCATGGTAATTGTTGCCTCAGTCGTTTCCGTTTTTGTATTTTGTTCGTACCAGCTTACGACGTCGTTTTTATTTTTAAAAGAAATCTTTTTCGGATTTTCAGAAATTTCCCAGCCTTTTCCTGTATAGAAATCTTTTGTTTCTACTCTCCAATAGTGTTTGTTTTGCGTTCGTGCTTTGAAAACAATTGTAGGATCCGCCTTAAAAGGACCACCTAATCGCGAGTCATCTAAACCATACCCAATTGTAGAAACTTTTTGTTCTTTACTTGCTTCAGATGTGTTGAATTTTAAAAAATCCATTGGGTTTGGCCATTGAGGGCCAAATTTTGGCGCAAAGTATGCGATGGTTGCTAATAATACAATAAATATTGTAAGTGGTCTAAGTAATTTTGAGATTTCCCTAGCATAATTTTGTAAGTGTTCACGCTCTTTTATTCGTTCTACTTGAAGAAGACTAAACATAAAAAATCCGATGACAACAGTTCGAATAATAGCGTAGTTTGCATTGTATAAATGTAAGTTATGAAAAGTTGCGATATAAATAATAGTCAATACAAGAAATAGAAACCCACGTTTTTTATGAATAATCCAAAATGAAGTGAAAGAACTCAAAAACCAAAATGAGAGAAAAAATAAAACCGTCGGAAAAACTGGAGAAATATCTAGTAAATTCCCTTGGAAAAATAGGGAGGAATTTCGAGACATATCAGAAAAGAATGTTGTTAGCCAAGATGGATTTATAAAAGCATTTTTATAATATAGGGAATGAATGATAAATAGGACTGTGACAATTTTTATTGGAATCTGCCACCTCGTTTGAAAAAAAGAGAGAGCGAAGCAAATTCCTATAAATGTTATGAAAATATCTAATCTACCTACATTTGTAATACCTATAAGAGGTCTTAGCCATTCTAGTAAAAGAAGAAATACACATGCATGCATAAAGAATCTGTTCGTATCCCACTTGTATTTTGTTTGTAATGTTATCATTTGCTCACCTCAAAAAACACGTTTGTATACCGGTTTTCATAAACCGTGTTTACAAATATTTGTCGTTTTTTTAGAGTTTCTATTATACTGATTTCTCGGTGTGAAAGTTGATTCGCTTTTTCTTTCACGACAAAAACCATACATTTTCTATTTTTTATAGCAGCACAATCAGCCGCCTTTTGAATATCGGGAGAAAGATTACTGGTCACGAGTATAACCGTGACGGGCTCATAAATTTTTCTTAGTTCCATGTCTACACTCTGGGAGAGCGGGAATACACTGTCTGCTTGCACTTTTGCTAAATGACAAAGGATTTGTTGTAACTGCGTATCTCCATTGTCTAAAGGGAAGATAGTTTGTTCTTTTCCGATAGACACGAATGATGCTGGTGAATTTTGTTTCAAGACAACCCTTACGATAGAGGCAGTAAATGTGACGACTGATTCGAATAGAGGAGACTCGGTTCTGTCTATGAATATCATGACATTATGGCTGCGCTGTTGTTCAAACTCTTTTGTCATAATATTGCTTGTTCGTGCAGTTGCTTTCCAATCAATCCATGAAAAGCGATCACCAGGTTTATAGTCTCTGACACCGACAGAGATTGTAGAGTCTTTTGCTGAATTTATATTTGCTGAAAGCGCTCCTTGTTCGAAATGATTTTCCAATTGTCGATATGCTATATCTACATACTGGGGATAGACTAAAAATGTATCTGGAACTGAAAAAGTTACTTCTTTCTCTATCATGCCGAATAAATCGCCAGTTTTGACACGAACGCTTGAAAAAGTGTGCTCGCCTCTAGGGATTGTGTCAATAACATATTGAAACGAAATATTTCGTTTCAATCCTGGGAAGAGTACTACCTTATTCATCTTTGTTTGTTTACAACTTATAAATTGTGGTGGCAGTTCATCTTCTATAACTAAATAAAGTAAGGGAAAAGGAAATTTTCTTTTTATTGTAATCGTGCTTACAAATTGTTCTCCTACTACATATCCATTCTGGTTTGTTATTCGCTTTACTTCAGCGTCCCGTAAAGCGTAGAAGGGGAGTAGTAGCGAATAAAGAGCAATGGGAATTATGCTGTAAAACAAAAACCAACTGACAAACCCGCCTTGAAACATAGCGTACATAAATGTTAAGACTAGGCATAAAGGGAGTAGCAATAACTTCATAACGTGATATAGCGCTCGCAGCATTCGTTTCATCAAGGGTTCATCGTCCTTTGAGTAGGCACGGTAGTTCGTGCAACGATTTTTGCGATAACTTGTTCGCCAGTTATTCCTTCAAATTTTGCTTCCATTTTTAGAATGAGTCTATGTGCTAAAACGTAAGGAGCTAAAAATTTAACATCGTCTGGAATAACATAATTCCTGCCATGGATAAATGCATAAGCTTGTGAAGCTTTCATTAAAGCAATCGAGCCACGTGGACTTGCACCTAACTGTATAGAACTGTACGTACGAGTCTGATTAACAAGCTTTACAATGTAATGCTTAATTGCTTTGTCCATACTTACTACCTGTACGCTTTGTTGTAAATAAAGTAAATCTTCTATTGTAGTAATGGTTTGTAATTGAGAGAGTGGATTTGTTTTTTCCATCCGGTTTAAAATTTCAAATTCTTCCTCTGGTGTAGGATATCCCATTTTTAGTTTCAATAAGAAACGATCGAGCTGAGCTTCTGGTAGAGAATATGTTCCTTCATATTCGACTGGATTTTGTGTAGCCATGACAAAGAACGGCTTTGGTAAAGGTCTTGTAATACCATCTATTGTAATATTGCCTTCTTCCATACATTCAAGTAAAGCAGATTGTGTCTTTGGAGATGTACGATTAATTTCATCAGCAAGTACAAAATTCCCCATAATTGGTCCAGGCTTGAACTCAAATTGGAGCTCTTTCGGATTATAAATAGAAACTCCTGTTACATCTGACGGCAATAAATCAGGTGTAAATTGAATTCGCTTATAATCAGCATCAATGGATTTAGAAAGAGCACGTACTAGCATTGTTTTCCCGACACCAGGAACATCTTCTAATAGCACATGACCTTCAGCTAAGAGAGCTGTCAAAGCTAAGATTGTTTCTTTTCGTTTTCCGACCATTATTTTTTCAATATTATTGATTATTTTTTCTACAGTGGGATGTAATGAATCAAGCTGGGGCATCGTAATCCTCCTAATGTTATTATCGTTTTCTAATCAATTTAGTGGACATATTTCTAATTCTATATGTAGATAGTAAAAGGTCTACCTTAAATTCTGAGAATATTCAGATTATTTTTTTCGATTACATCTAGTATAATTGTTTCCGTAACTAAGGGCAATACAGTAAATAATGATTTGTAGTTTTATGTAAAATCAGACTCGATATAAAATAATAACATTGGGAAAAATATTTTTACATACAATTTATACTCTTTTCCTTATGGCAGTTTTGAAATAATATCAAAACTCTTTTTCTTTTGTAAAATAGTCGATACCTCAAAATACTATTCTCCTAATAATTACGATTAACCATAATCTTCACAACGGAACACAAGATTTTCTCACAAACTTATTTTCTACTGAATTTTTGACAATCTCTTGAACTGTGCGAAATGTCACATCTGTATTTTACAACATCTCTTATAGTAAGGGTATGTAAGAGAGACGTATTAAAGGAGTGAACAGTATGAAGAAAAAACCTTCAGCACTAATGAGACGTTTAAAATATTTTTCACCAATAGATCGTTATAACGATAATCATACACAAGAAACATATGAAGATCGCGAATGGGAAAATGTGTACAGAAAGCGTTGGCAGCATGATAAAGTAATTCGTTCTACACATGGTGTGAACTGTACTGGTTCATGTAGTTGGAATATTTATGTGAAAGATGGAATTGTGACGTGGGAAGGGCAAGAGCTTAACTATCCAACGACAGGTCCTGATATGCCAGATTTTGAACCGCGAGGATGCCCACGTGGAGCAAGTTTTTCTTGGTACATTTATAGTCCACTTCGTGTGAAATATCCGTATGTACGTGGTGTTCTTTGGAGTATGTGGCAAGAGGAATTACAAAATAATGAGTCACCATTAGATGCTTGGAAAAGCATTGTGGAAAACCCTGAAAAAGCAAGCAAGTATAAGCAGGCACGTGGTAAAGGAGGATTCGTTCGTGCGAATTGGGATGAAGTGTTACAACTCGTTTCAGCTTCATTATTATATACAGTAATGAAATACGGTCCAGACCGAAATGTTGGCTTTTCACCAATTCCAGCTATGTCGATGTTAAGTCATGCTGCAGGCAGCCGCTTTATGCAACTTATGGGTGGACCGATGCTTAGTTTCTATGATTGGTACGCAGATTTACCACCAGCTTCTCCGCAAATTTGGGGTGATCAAACAGATGTACCAGAAAGTAGTGACTGGTATAACTCTGGTTACATTATGACATGGGGTTCAAATGTACCGATGACGAGAACACCAGATGCTCACTTTTTAGCAGAGGTTCGATATAAAGGAACGAAAGTCGTTTCTGTCAGTCCTGACTTCGCTGAATCTACAAAGTTTGCGGATGATTGGATTAGTGTGAAACAAGGTACAGATGGTGCACTTGCGATGGCAATGGGGCATGTGATTTTACAAGAGTTTTACGTAGATAATCAAGTGGAATATTTCACAAAGTATGCGAAGCAATATACTGATTTTCCTTTCTTTGTCACATTGAAACAAAAAGGAGATCAATTCGTTGCTGATCGTTTCTTAAATGCTGCTGATATTGGACGCGAAACGAAGTTAGGAGAATGGAAACCTGTTCTTTGGAACGAGAACACGAATGATTTTGCAACACCTCATGGCACAATGGGCTCACGTTGGGATAACGAAAAGAAATGGAACTTGCGTTTAGAAGATGAAGAAACAGGTGAAAAGATTGATCCACGTCTTTCTTTACTTGGAATGGAAGAATCGATTGGAACTGTACAAATTCCGTACTTCTCTGATGATGGAAACAAAGTATTAGAACGTACAATTCCAGTGAAAAAGGTTATGACAGAAGAAGGCGAAGTGTTCGTTACAACTGTATACGACTTAACGTTAGCAAATTACGGTGTGAACCGAGGGCTTGGCGGACAAGAGCCGAAAGACTTCAATGATGACGTTCCGTTTACACCTGCATGGCAAGAGAAAATGACAGGAGTAAAACGTGAGCTTATTATTCAAATCGCTCGTGAGTTCGCACAAAATGCCGTTGATACGAACGGTCGCTCAATGATTATTGTCGGAGCTGGTATTAACCATTGGTTTAACTCTGATACGATTTATCGCGCCGTTTTAAATCTTGTACTTCTCGTTGGGGCACAAGGTGTAAACGGCGGTGGCTGGGCGCATTATGTTGGGCAAGAAAAATTACGACCAGCAGAAGGATGGCAAACAATCGCGATGGCAAAAGATTGGCAAGGGCCACCAAAATTACAAAATGGTACATCTTTCTTCTATTTCGTAACAGATCAATGGCGCTATGAAGATACACCAGTTGGACATTTAGCATCACCAGTGGAAGGAAACTCTCGTTATCAACATCACGGTGATTATAACGTTTTAGCGGCGCGACTTGGTTGGTTACCTTCTTATCCTACATTTGAGAAAAATGGAATTGAACTATATAAAGAAGCTGTTGCTGCTGGTGCAACAACGCAAGAAGAAATCGGAAAATACGTTGCACAAAAACTAAAAGAAAAAGAACTGAAATTTGCGATTGAAGATCCAGATAACAAAAATAACTTCCCGCGCAACTTATTCGTATGGCGTGCGAATTTAATTTCGAGTTCTGGTAAAGGACATGAATATTTCTTAAAACATTTATTAGGTACAACAAACGGGTTAATGAATGACGACAGTGATTCATTACGACCAGAAGAAATAAAGTGGCATGAAGAAGCGCCAGAAGGAAAGCTTGATTTACTCATTAATTTAGATTTCCGTATGGCTGGAACAGCACTGTATTCTGATATCGTTTTACCTGCTTCAACTTGGTACGAAAAACACGATTTAAGCAGTACAGATATGCATCCATTTGTACATCCATTTAATCCGGCAATCGGTTCACCGTGGGAAGCGCGCTCTGACTGGGATATTTTCACTTCACTTTCTAAAGCTGTGTCAGATTTAGCGAAGAAAATTGATCTTGAACCAATGAAAGAAGTTGTTGCAACACCACTTCTTCATGATACACCGCAAGAATTAGCGCAACCACTTGGCAAGATTAAAGATTGGAGTAAAGGTGAATGTGAACCAATCCCGGGTAAAACGATGCCACAAATTCACGTTGTTGAAAGGGATTATAAAACGATTTATGACAAAATGACTGCGCTTGGACCAAATACCGGAAAACAACCGATTGGTACGAAAGGGATCTCTTGGTCTGCGGAAAAAGAATATGAGCAATTAAAGAGCAAATTAGGAGTTGTTCGAACGGATTCTATCGCGAAAGGTTGCCCAGACATCAAAGAAGCAATCAATGCTGCTGAAGCGGTATTAACACTATCTTCTACAACAAACGGTCATATGGCAGTAAAAGCATGGGAAGCACTTGAAAAACAAACGGATTTAAAATTACGTGATTTAGCAGAAGAACGTGAAGAAGAATGCTTCACATTTGAACAAATTACAGCGCAGCCAAAAACAGTAATTACTTCTCCAGCCTTTACAGGTTCTGAAAAAGGTGGGCGCCGTTACTCACCATTTACAACAAATGTAGAACGTCTCATCCCTTGGAGAACAATCACTGGACGACAATCTTTCTATTTAGATCATGACATGATGAAAGAATTTGGTGAAACGATGGCAACATTTAAACCAATTCTGCAACATAAACCGTTCCGTAAATCACGACCTGAAGTAGAAGGGAAAGAAATTACATTAAACTATTTAACACCGCATAATAAGTGGTCCATTCATAGTATGTACTTCGATTCATTACCGATGTTAACGCTGTTTAGAGGTGGTCCAACCGTTTGGATGAATAAAGAGGATGCAGCTGAAGCAGGCGTTGCGGATAATGATTGGATTGAGTGCTTTAACCGTAACGGTGTTGTTGTAGCGCGTGCTGTTGTAACGCACCGTATACCGAGAGGAATGGCATTTATGCATCATGCGCAAGATCGTCACATTAACGTACCTGGTACGAAATTAACAAGTAATCGCGGGGGAACGCATAATAGTCCAACTCGAATTCACGTAAAACCGACACATATGATTGGTGGATATGGTCAATTAAGTTATGGATTTAACTATTATGGTCCAACTGGGAACCAGCGCGACTTAAACGTTGTAATTCGCAAACTGAAGGAGGTAGATTGGCTTGAAGATTAAAGCACAAGTCGGAATGGTAATGAACCTAGATAAATGCATCGGCTGTCATACTTGTAGCGTAACATGCAAAAACACCTGGACAAATCGTCCAGGTGCTGAATATATGTATTTCAATAACGTAGAAACGAAACCAGGTATTGGTTATCCGAAACAATGGGAAGATCAGGAGAAATATAAAGGCGGCTGGGAATTGAAAAATGGTGAAATTCAGCTGAAATCTGGTTCGAAAATGAAACGTCTTATGAACATTTTCCACAATCCAGATCAACCAACAATTGATGATTACTTTGAACCTTGGAATTATGATTATGAAACATTAACAAATAGCCCACAGCGTAAGCATCAACCAGTTGCTCGTCCAAAATCAGCAATTACAGGCGAATTTATCGACAAAATTGAATGGGGTCCAAACTGGGAGGACGATTTAGCAGGCGGACATATAACAGGATTACAAGATCCGAATGTAAAGAAAATGGAAGAAGGAATTAAAACTGATTTTGAAAACGTCTTTATGATGTATTTACCACGCATATGCGAACATTGTATGAATCCATCGTGCGTATCATCTTGTCCATCTGGTGCAATGTATAAACGTGAAGAAGACGGGATTGTACTTGTGGATCAAAATGCATGTCGTGCTTGGAGATTCTGCGTATCATCTTGTCCATATAAAAAAGTGTATTTTAACTGGCAAACGAATAAAGCTGAAAAATGTACAATGTGTTTCCCACGTATTGAGGCTGGTATGCCAACAATTTGTTCAGAAACATGTGTAGGACGTATCAGGTATATTGGGGTAATGCTATATGACGCTGATAAAGTAAAAGAAGCAGCGTCTGTTGAAGACGAAAAAGATTTATATGAATCTCAGCTTACTGTTTTCCTAGATCCAAATGATCCAGAAGTGGCAGCTGAAGCGAAAAAACAAGGCATTCCTGAAGAATGGATTAAAGCGGCACAAGAGTCACCAATCTATAAAATGATTATCGATTGGAAAATTGCTCTACCTCTTCACCCAGAGTATCGTACAATGCCAATGGTTTGGTATATCCCGCCGCTTAGTCCAATTATGAATATGGTGGAAGGGAAAGGAAGTAACTGGAAAGCAGAAGAGATTTTCCCTGCTATCGATAATATGCGTATTCCAATTCAATATTTAGCGAATTTACTCACTGCAGGAGATGAATCACACATTCGTCTTACATTGAAGAAAATGGCTGTTATGCGAACGCATATGAGAGCGCTGCAAATTAATAAAGAGCCAAATGAAGCTGTATTAAAAGAACTTGGTTTAACAAAACAGGATGTAGAAGATATGTATCGTCTTCTTGCTATTGCGAAATATAAAGATCGCTTCGTCATTCCGGGCACTCACCGTGAACAAGTGGCAGATTTATATAGCGAACAAGGAAGCTGTGGTTTATCATTCGCAGGTGGTCCAGGCTCTTGTATGACAATTTCTTAAATAAAGGGGGCAGAAAAATATGAAACAAATTTTACAAGCTGCTTTTTCTTGTTCTTCTTTTCTTCTCTCCTATCCTGAACTAGGGTGGAGGGAAGCTGTAACTGAATTACTAGAAGAGATTGAAGCGATTGAACAGGACGATGTTAAAGCTTCACTTGCAACATTTATAAAACAAGCGCTAAATAAAACGAATGATCAACTCATTGATAGTTACGTATATACATTCGATTTTGGTAAGAAAACAAATATGTATCTTACTTATATGAACACTGGTGAACAAAGAGAAAGAGGTATTGAATTACTGGAGTTAAAACAGCATTATAAAAAATCTGGTTTTGAAGTAACAGATAAAGAACTACCTGATTATTTACCGCTATTGCTTGAGTTTTTTGCAAATGCAAATGAGATAGACATTGAACCAATTATGAGTAAATACAAGGAGAACATCCAAGCATTACACGTTCAGTTAAAAGAAGCAGGTAGTATGTATGAACCAATTCTTGCGGCTGTTCTACTCGCTATCGATACATGGGGTGTACAGACAAATTAGAAAGGAGAGTTGTTAAAATGATGGATCAATTTCTATGGGTATTGTTTCCCTATATCATTTTTGCAATCTTTATCGGTGGACATATTTTTAGATACAACTATGATCAATTTGGATGGACATCAAAATCTAGTGAACTATTAGAAAAGAAAATGCTCCGAATCGGAAGTCTATTATTCCACTTTGGGATTATGTTCGTAATTGGCGGTCATGTTATGGGGATATTAATTCCAGAAGCTGTATACCGTTCGATAGGTATTTCTGAGCATACGTATCACATAATGGCAATTAGTTTCGGGCTTCCGGCAGGTGTTGCTTCTATCATCGGTTTAATTATATTAATGTACCGCCGCTTAACTGTAAAACGTATCATTGCAACGAGTACAAAGGGAGATTATATTGCGCTTATTTTATTACTTATCGTAATGCTAGCAGGACTTTCTTCAACATTTTTAAATATCGATTCAAAAGGATTTGATTATCGTACAACAATTGGCCCTTGGTTCCGAAGTCTCTTTATTTTCCAACCGAAAGTTGAATATATGACGGAAGTACCTGTATGGTTTAAAATTCATATTCTTGCGGGAATGGGGCTTTTCGCAGTATGGCCATTTACTAGACTGGTACACGTATTTAGTGCCCCAATTAAATATATAAGCCGTAGCTATGTAATTTACAGAAGACGTATTCCTAATGAGTTGAAAAAATAATTTAGTTTTATATGTTTCGTAATTTATAAAGAAAGCCGAGATCTAATTGGAGACCTCGGCTTTCTTTGTAGGTATAAGTATCTAAATAAGACGCTAATCAATACTACAAACAGAAGCAGAACAATCTTCACAAGCAATTTCACATTTTAAAAATTGTAAATCGTGGATTGTAATCTTTCCTTTATGAATAGAAATTGTACCTTGCTTTTTTAATTCATTTAACATTCGATTTACACTTTCACGTGAAGTTGCACAGAAATTAGCAAGTTCTTGATTCGTTAATGGTAAATCGATGAGAATACCATTTTCCTTTAAAACACCATAACTATTTGTCATTCGTATGAGAGTAGAATATA
Organism: Bacillus cereus group sp. MYBK108-1; assembly: GCF_051917185.1. Taxonomy (NCBI): domain Bacteria; kingdom Bacillati; phylum Bacillota; class Bacilli; order Caryophanales; family Bacillaceae; genus Bacillus; species Bacillus cereus group sp. MYBK108-1. Next base: position 76,087 of record NZ_JBQAHZ010000010.1, on the reverse strand, counting down.
GGGCACCTTTTTTGCCGTGTAATACTAAATCTCGGAACTTCGTTTGCATTCTTCTTAAATGTTCACTAATCCATTTCATAAATTCAAATACAAGAGCTGGTTTTTGGAGTAATTCTTTTTCTAACGCTTCACGCTTTATAACGCCTACTTCAACATCTTCAAGGCATTTTGAATTTAATAAATACTTCGCATTATCCGTGAACAATGTTAATTCTCCAATAATGTCGTATGCCGAACAAATTCGAAGTGTTAGTTCTTGCCCGTCAGCACTAAGTTTACTAATTTGTACTTTTCCAGAGTGGATGATATAGAGTTCGGTTGCCTCCATACCTTCCTGAAAAATAAAACTACCTTTTTTAATTTGCATTTTATATTCAACAGATGCAAGTAATTCTTTTAAATCTTGAGATAATGTCATACTGTTTGCCACAGCAATCACCTTTCTTCTTATAAGCAATACATTTCCTATTTTGAGTGTAAATATGATGAAAATGCAAGAGCTATTTTAAAAATAATGTAAAATTTCAATGACCGTAAAGAGTATGGCCTGAAGATGTGAACAAAATGCGAACGGATTTGTGAAAAGTTTTTGAATGGGGAAAGTGATGTGAGAAAAGTCACATTGAATATGTAGCTTCTTTTTTATAATAAAGGCAAATAAAAAAATGAAAGCTTACTAAGGATTGCAGCAGAAAAGAAGGGATAGAGATGCACGAGAACATAAAAGATTCTTTAAAGCGGCCACTTCAAGATTTACGTATTTCAGTTATTGATCGTTGTAATTTTAGGTGTACATACTGTATGCCTGCTGAAGTGTTCGGACCTGATTACGCTTTTTTAAAGGAAGAGCTTTTATTAACGTTCGATGAAATAGAAAGGTTAGCGAGATTATTTATAAGTATGGGAGTTAATAAAATTAGGCTTACTGGCGGTGAACCTTTATTGCGTAAAGACTTATCGACGTTAATTGCAAGACTTACAAATCTAGAAGGCTTACAAGATATTGGACTCACAACAAACGGAATTCATTTAGCAAAACAAGCTAAGGCGCTAAAAGAAGCAGGATTAAAGCGTGTGAATATTAGTTTAGATGCAATAGAGGATCATGTCTTCCAAAAAATTAATGGAAGAAATGTAAGTACGAAACCTGTACTGAAAGGAATTGAAGCAGCGAAGGAAGCTGGATTAGAAGTAAAGGTAAATATGGTCGTAAAAAAAGGGATGAATGATAGTCAAATTCTTCCTATGGTTCGTTATTTTAAAGAACAAGAAATACAGTTACGTTTCATTGAGTTTATGGATGTAGGCAGTACGAACGGATGGAACTTTGAGCAAGTCGTTACGAAGGAACAATTAATAGAGAAAATTAATCGTGTATATCCAATTGAGCCCGCTCAGCCTCGTTACTTTGGAGAGGTTGCGAAATTGTATCGATATGTAGGGAGTAATGCAGAAGTGGGATTTATTACTTCTGTTTCTGAGTCATTTTGTTCTTCTTGTACGAGAGCACGTATTTCGGCAGATGGTAAGTTTTTTACGTGCCTATTTGGAGAAAAAGGAACGGATTTGCGAACGCTTCTTCGAGAAAATATTTCTGATGCCTCACTATTAAAAATTTTACAACATACATGGCGATATAGAACAGATCGATATTCAGATGAAAGAACGGTTGAGAGTGCAAGTAAACGTCCAAAAGTTGAAATGTCTTACATTGGTGGATAGTGAAAGGAGGATTTCTTATGCAAGAGCGTTATTCAAGACAAGTGTTGTTTTCTGGAATTGGTGAAATGGGACAAAGAAAAATAAGAGAAAAGCATGTGCTCCTAATCGGTGCGGGTGCACTAGGAGCTGCAAATGCAGAGGCTCTTGTTAGAATGGGAATTGGGAAATTGACAATTGCTGACCGTGACTACGTTGAATGGAGTAATTTACAACGGCAACAGTTATATACAGAAGAAGATGCAAAACAATGCAAACCAAAAGCAATTGCAGCGGCAGAACATGTAAGAAAGATTAATTCTGAAGTGGAAATTGTACCAGTTGTAATGGATGTCACAATGCAAGAAATAGAAGAGTTAACAAAAGAAGTGGATCTCATTATAGATGCCACTGACAACTTCGATACGCGCCTACTTATAAATGATATTTCACAAAAAGAAAATATACCTTGGATATACGGTGGATGCGTTGGAAGTTACGGTGTAACGTATACAATTCTTCCAGGAAAAACACCATGTTTTCGCTGCTTAATGGATCATCCGATGGGCGGTGCAACATGTGATACAGCGGGAATTATTCAGCCAGCTGTACAGATGGTTGTTGCTCACCAAGTGACAGAAGCAATGAAAATATTGGTGGATGATTTCGAGACGCTACGAGGAACAATGTTATCATTTGATATTTGGAACAATCAGTATCTCTCATTGAAAGTGAATAGGCAGAAGAAAAATACATGTCCATCTTGTGGGAAATCACGAACGTATCCAAGTTTAACATTTGATGCACAGATGAAAACGGAAGTGCTATGTGGACGGAATACGGTTCAAATCCGTCCAGGGATAAAACGCGTTCTTCATTTAGAGGAAGTTCAAAAACGATTACAAAAAAGTGTACATGTCCAAAAAACACCTTACTTACTATCATTTGTAATTGATGAATATCGTTTCGTTTTATTTACAGACGGTAGGGCATTTATTCATGGGACAAATGATGTGAAACTAGCAAAACGATTATACGCAAAATATATAGGATGAATAGAAAGTGAGTTTCACTTTCCAAAAACGAGGTGAAAAAGAATGGTATTAAAACGTAATCCAATTCCAGTGGCAGAAGCAGTTGCACGAGTAATGGAATATGCTTATCAGGGTGAAATAGAAGAGGTTTCTCTTATAGAAAGCTACGGTAGAACGCTTGGAAAAGATGTTATTGCAGATCATGATGTCCCGCATTTTGATCGCTCTCCGTACGACGGGTTTGCGATTCGAGCAGAAGATACGAAAGAAGCAAGTAGCAGTAATCCCATTCTGTTTGAAGTAATTGGTGAAATTGGAGCAGGTTTTGTTTTTACAGAAGAAGTGAAAGAATTTCAAGCTGTCCGTATTATGACAGGTGCGGCAATTCCTGTGGGGTGTAATACAGTAGTTATGTTAGAGCTAACGGAAGGATTTGAAGAAAACGAAAAGACTTATATGAAATTGAAACGCTCCTTTGTTGCTGGTGATAACATTTCTTTTAAAGGAGAAGATGTAAAACAAAATAGCATCCTTGTGGAAAAAGGGACTGTTATTAATCCGGGAGTTGCAGCGCTTCTTGCTACGTTTGGTTATAGTACGGTATATGTTATAAAACAACCAGTGATTGGAATTGTAACGACGGGTAGCGAACTGCTTGAAGTACATGAAAAATTAAAGCCAGGGAAGATTCGAAATAGTAACTCCTATATGATAGCTGCTCAAATTGAACGAGCAGGGGGGATTGTACAGTATTATGGGCAATTCGCTGACGATTTTGAGACGTGTTATAACACTGTAAAAAAGGCGATAAAAGAAGTTGATATATTAATTACAACTGGTGGTGTTTCAGTAGGAGACTATGACTATTTACCTGCCATCTATGAGAGATTACGAGCTAATGTACTTTTTGACAAAATAGCGATGCGACCAGGAAGTGTGACAACTGTAGCTGAGGTAGAAGGAAAATTACTATTTGGTCTATCTGGTAATCCTTCTGCTTGTTATGTCGGTTGTGAATTATATGTTAGACCAGTGATTGGAAAATACTTGCATAGGGAAGATTCGCACATATATCGTGCAGAGGCAATTTTACAAAAAGACTTTCCGAAAGCAAACCCATTTACTCGTTTTGTAAGAGGGAGAGTGGAAATTGTAGATGGGCAATTACAAGTTACACCAGTTGGTTTAGATAAATCTAGCGCAATTTCTTCACTTGCAGAAGCGAATGCATTTATCGTTTTGCCAGGGGGAACGAGAGGATTTAAAGCTGGAATTACTGTTTCGGTACTGTTATTAGAATCAAACAACGGAAGTGAGTGGCCGTGGGAAGAACCGCTTCGATCATACAAGTAATAGAAAAATAGGTTGCTAACTTATATAAAGATAAGAGGTGCAAAATGACACATACGTATTATGAAGTAATTGATACACCTATTTCAATTGAAGAAGTTACAAACAAAGTAATTCGTCGTGAGTGTGGTGCGGTTACTACTTTTATTGGTACTGTTAGAGAATTTACGAAAGGTCGACGTACACTTTGTTTAGAGTATGTAGCTTATAAGACAATGGCGGAGAAACAGCTTGAGAGAATTGGCACTGAAGTAGGAGAGAATTGGCCGGGGACATATGTCGCTATTACACATCGCATTGGTACATTACAAATTTCTGATCTTGCTGTCGTTGTCGCTGTGTCTACACTACATCGGAAAGCTGCATATGAGGCGAACGAATATATTATGGAGCGTATAAAACAAATTGTTCCTATTTGGAAAAAAGAGTTTTGGGAAGATGGTGAATCATGGATTGGTGATCAGTTAGAGAAAACAGCATATGGTAATGGCGAGCCTGGAAAGGAGATGAGAATATGATTGAAGTACTATTATTTGCACATTTGCAAGAAGGAGCAAGTAAGCCGGCTTTGCATATAGACTATGAAAATATTACGGTTGCGGAATTAAAGGAAGTCCTCACTAAGAAATACAACATAGCAATTTCAAACGAGATTATGGTCGCGATAAATGAAGAATACGCAAATGAGGATGACATCATCCAAATTGGTGATGTCGTAGCAATGATTCCGCCAGTAAGTGGTGGTTGATTCTTTTCAGCCTAATCATGTTAGGACGTGATTAGGCTGGAGAGAATGAATATAACTATGCATACATAGGAGGGAACAGGATGAAAAGTCCTAATTTTCAATTAAGTTTACAAACTTCTAATCTAATTATCGGTTTTATGGTATGGGTCATTTTATCATCATTAATGCCTTATATTAAAGCGGATATTCCATTAACTGCGGGACAAATTTCTATGGTCACAGCAGTACCTGTTATTTTAGGCTCTATTCTTCGTATTCCAATTGGTTATTGGACGAATCGTTTCGGAGCAAGAAAATTATTCTTTATTAGTTTTATTCTATTATTATTTCCTGTTTTTTATATTAGTGTTGCCAATTCTATGATGGATTTAATTATTGGTGGATTATTTGTAGGAATCGGTGGTGCTGTATTCTCTGTAGGAGTAACTTCTTTACCAAAATACTTTCCGAAAGAGAGTCACGGTTTTGTAAATGGTATTTACGGTGTCGGTAACGCCGGAACAGCAATTACTTCGTTTTTAGCACCTGTCATTGCAACTTCAGTTGGCTGGAGAACGACAGTACAATGTTATTTAGTTTTACTTGCAGCGTTTGCACTTATGAACTTTTTATTAGGTGATCGTAAGGAGAAAAAAGTGAATACACCACTAATGGAACAAATAAAAGGTGTATATAAAAATGAGAAACTTTGGTTTTTATGTATCTTTTACTTTTTAACATTCGGATCATTTGTCGCATTTACAGTATACTTACCAAACTTTCTAGTATCTCACTTCGGATTAGAGAAAGTAGATGCAGGTATGCGGACAGCCGGATTCATCGTACTCGCAACAATTATGCGCCCGATTGGTGGTTGGCTCGGTGATAAGTTTAATCCATTTAAAATATTAATCTTCGTATTTATCGGTTTAACACTTTCAGGTATTATTTTATCGTTTATGCCAAGTATGAACGTGTATACATTTGGTTGCTTACTAGTAGCATTTTGTGCAGGGATTGGTAATGGTACAATCTTCAAACTCGTTCCAATGTATTTCTCAGAACAAGCTGGTATTGTAAATGGTCTCGTATCAGCTTTAGGTGGACTAGGAGGATTCTTCCCACCGCTAATTTTAACATTACTATTCCAATTAACAGGTCATTATGCAATTGGATTTATGGCGCTATCAGAAGTCGCACTTGCTTGTTTAATCATTACAGTATGGATGTATAGCCAAGAGAAATTGTTAGTGATGTTAAAGAATCATTAATAAGGAAAAAGAACCATCCCAAAGTATATTGGGATGGTTCTTTTAGTAATAGGCTTCAACATGTTTTTATTGATATCTCAATAAACGCTTGTTTTCTATAAGAATGTGTTTTTAAAATGAAAAACAGAAGGCTTATGGAATTTTATTTTAAAATATAGAAGTCAAAAGTTATTCATTTAAAGGGTAGATTAGTGAAGGAAATCTTAAATCTATTCTAAAGATCGAACTCATTTTTAGAATGCAAATATTTAATTGAATCGGGATGTTTAGATGAAAAAAATATAAGTCCACTCAAGATAAACAAGTATCAGGTGTGTTAGGTGGTTTAAGCGACAAGTATGGGATTGATGTAAGTATTCTTCGCATAGTAACTGCAGTATCAGATTTTTTTAGGGCCAAATTTTTTGGTAAGGCTAACGGATATTGTGAAAAAAGTACTACACTAAAGAATACAGTTTAGTTCAATAAGATAAAATTATGAATTTGTATAAATAATCCATAATTTTCTTTATGAGTTATATTTGATATGTTAAAGAAAAGAGAGGGGAGGGAAATGAAATAAGAATTTTTGATGAGCATTTTCATATTATCGATTTCAGTTTTCTGATTATTGAGAACTAAGGGTGTTTTCCGATGAATGAAATGTGTCCACATTTAGTAAAGCGTTTAATCCAACTAAAATATATTTAGAATGAGGTTTTAAATGTTTGTATTTATTATATTAGACGTAATATTACCGATATTAATATTGATGCTAATTGGTGCAATCTTACAAAGAAAGTTCCAATTTAACTTAAAGCAGCTATCTACACTTATTACTTATTGCTTAATGCCAGCGGCTGTATTTGTGAATATATATGATATTCGTATAGAAACAGGTTTGTTGCTCCAGATAATATACTATTTAATGCTTTATAGTCTGAGTCTGATCATAGTAAGTCATTTCATTTCAAAAATATTAAAGTTAGAAAAAGGAGAAAGTGCAGCTCTAAAAAATAGCATTTCGTTAATGAATTCCGGTAATTATGGGTTACCAGTAAGTCAATTGATTTTCAGTCACAATCCAGTGGGGGTTTCCATTCAAATTTTTATTGTTATTTTCCAGAATCTTTCAACTTATTCATATGGGATATATAACTTACTATCAGCAACAAAAACAATCGGAGGTATTATTCAATCATTTCTAAGACTGCCTGTATTTCATGCACTCGTATTAGGGGTTTTCTTTCAATCTTTTACAATTCAAATACCTAATTCTATCTTTATTCCTCTTAGTCAGCTTGCGAATGGTTTTGTTGCAATAGCACTCATATTGCTAGGGGCACAATTATCCAACATTAAGCTTAATTTTTTCCATCGAGTCATAACATGGGCTTTAATTGGAAGGTTACTGATGGGACCATTATTAGCACTTGCCGTAATATACATACTAAACATCGATGGTATTGTTGCACAATCATTATTTATTGCAAGTTCTTTTCCTACTTCAAGAAATACATCAACCATTGCTATGGAATATCAAATAGAGCCTGAATTACATGCACAAATCGTTTTATTTTCAACACTTTTCAGCATTATTACAGTAACTGTCGTTATTTATTTGTCATATATTTTGTTTTGAATATACGTGTTAAAACGAATAGATTTGAGGCGGTAAATGATGGCGGAAATCCCATAGATATGAGAAGAAAACAGTCTATGATATATTGGGTATCGTTTACAATTGTACCATGTCTGATAATCAAGTAGCTTAGCGAAAAAAGACACAATTTCGCTTATAATTGACGTTACATGAGCTTAGTTTGATAGCGGTGGGGTGGGAGTGTCAAGTAAGAAATTTTTCTTTATTGATTTTATGCGGTTTTTCCGCAAAATTGTAACTAAGGGGGATTCCAAGTTGAGTAAACAGAATATCAGCACAACAGTTTCAGGAGATATAATTGTTACCCATCTAGTTGGCAATATAAAAACAGATGATGTGTATGAATGGTTTAATGGTTTTGAGCAGGTTTGTCAGCAATTCATTTCTGAAGGGCGGAAATACAAATTGTTGGTGGATAGAAAAGGATACACGCCAAATCATTTTTCTGTTCAAAAAGTATGGAAAGAGAAGTTCTTCAATGAAATCATTTTGAATAACAGTAAGGCAATTGCATTTCTCCTTGAAGAGGGGGAGATAATGGATTATTTACAACAATCTAATACGAAAGAATCTGTGAGATTTTTTGATGATTATGAACAAGCGCTAATTTGGTTGAATGAATATCCAATATAAAACCTGTATTGAAGCAGTTGCTCTCAAGCAACTGCTTTTTTGTCCGTAATTGTTGCCGTTATTTTTCTTCACAGATTCTTGTCCAATTGTTTGTCTGATCCTAAAAAACGAAACTAAAGCAAAAAGAACAAACGCCTCTAAAAAACGTTTGTTCACAGTTAATTACTATTTTAGCTAAGTGATAGATTACATTTTATGAGTACGAGAAAGTCTTTTTATAAGTTTAGGAAGGACAGAAGTTAATTCCTGTTTCATACGCTTCGTAAACGAGGGGTCCATACCTGAAGTCGAAATAGTGACAACATATTCATCATTTCGTATGACGCCAGGTGTGTGAAACGATGATGCTGTACCATCACTTACAACGTTAACCCACTGGAAATCATGAGCGGCCTGTTTGACCATCATATTTACAGCATGTTGATTTGTAGCTGCATAAATAAGATGAGCATCTTTAATATCATCATTACTAAAAGTTTTTTGCTTCCAAGTAATATAAGAAAGTTCCTTCATTTCCTCGCAAATTTCTGGGCTGACAACAGTGACGAAAGCACCTGTATTTTTTAATCCAGACGCTTTTCGATATGCAATTTTACCTCCACCAATGATAACGACCACTTTATTTTGTAGATTAAACATAAGAGGGTACATGTTATACATATATGCATTCCTCCATTCGTTCTAATAATGTTAACTTCATGTATGTATCAAACTGAAGACAGTTACAAGTCGTAACGTGATCATATTTTTTTGTATGCAATTTAATTTTTTGAAGTAATAATCCGGTAAAGAGAAGGTACGGCATGACATATACATGGGACGCAGTCGATGTTATAGTCTTTAGCTCAGCAGTAAAAGAGGGCGTTCCTTTCGTTAAAAAGGAGCATGATACTGGTAGACTGAGTTTTTGTTCGACAGCTGCTCCGATTTGTTGTAACTCATGTATCGGCTGAAAATCACTACTACCTCTCCCTACGAGTAAAACACTACTACCTTGCATTGGCATAGTTTCACGTATTCTTTTCACTACAAGTTCAACCATATGCGGATGCGTACTAAAAGGTTGTACAACTGAAAATGAGATATGTGGATATTGATTTTTCATTTTCGCTATCTCCAAAGGAATATCACGTTTATAGTGAGCTGCTGCAAATAATAAAACAGGTACAATCATTATTTCAGTTACTCCCTCTATTATCGTTTCTGTAACTGCATCCGAAATAGTAGGTGTCGTTAGTTCTAGAAAAGCTATTTTTTGAATTCTTTCGTTTCGCTCTTTCATAACAGATTGAATAAATTGAATGAATTGTTCATTACCTTCTTGTAGCCGGCTTCCATGTCCAACATATACAATTCCTTTCATTGTCTCACCATGTCTTTCTTCATAAGAGTTTCTTGTAATTGATGATCTACGTTATGAAACCCAACTTTATTTGCATAGTGTAAAGTTGGAACGTCGGTATACGAGAATGGGAGAGTAAGAATATTGATAAAGCCAAGGCGTTTTATTTCTGCTAGAAACGTATCAATAGAAGCACGACCTTCAAATACAATGCTATCCCATGAGAATTCAGAAAGAATACGTGAATGAATTTCATCGAAGCGATGATCAATTGTGTACTCATGAGTCATCATATAGGAACCAGCACCAATTTTTTCTTGAATAACAGCAATTCGGTTAATGTTTCGTCCTAAATAAATCGTTGAATTCGAAGAAAATTGCGCAGGTTTACTGAACAATCCATATTGCATGAGCTTTTCTTGAATAGAAAGGTTCATATACTGAAGTCCTGCCTGTAAGGAACGAATATCTTTATGATATTTACTGCATGATTGCATTAAGATGTCTACACTGTCAGCGGAACAAAATACAAGACGATCAACGTTAAAAATCTTATTGATTTGTTCAGAGGTTACTGTGTATTCTTTCTTTTTGAAAGTTGGAATTTGATATATTTCTGCACCGGACTCTTGTAACTTTTGCTTTATTGCGCTTTTTTTATTTGTTGCAGCTGCAAATAAAACTTTCTTGCCGTGCAATGGTTTACGTTCTTTCCAAGAGATTTGATTCCGCAAAGTAACAACATCACCAACAATTGTCATAGAAGGATTAGAAATATTTTCGTTTTTGACAATAGAAACAATGGTAGACAGTGTCCCTGTGACAACGCGCTGTTTACCAGTTGTACCCCATTCAATGACTGCTACTGGCGTATCTTCTTTTTTTCCTGCTTGTAGTAAGTTTTCACAAATTGTAGGTAAGTTTTTTATACCCATGTAGTAGGCAATCGTGTCGCTATTGTGAGATGAATTATATTTTCCATGATCGGTTAAGGGACCTTTTGCATGTCCGGTTAATAAAGTGACACTATTACTGTAGTCACGGTGGGTGAGGGGAATACCTGCATAGCTACTAGCGGCGATGCTAGATGTAATGCCTGGTACAATTTCATATGGAATATTTGCTGCTGCTAAAGTTTCTGCTTCTTCACCAACACGGCCAAAAATAGATGGATCTCCGCCTTTTAATCGGACAACAATTTTGCCCTCTTTCGCAAATTGAAGAAGGTGTGCGTTAATTATTTCTTGTCGCATAATATGATTCTTTGGCATTTTTCCGCAATACATAAGTTCACATGTTTGTTTTGTATAGCTAAGAAAGAAAGGGTTTAGTAAACGGTCATATAAAACAATATCTGCACGTTTTAAACACTCTATCGCTTTTTTTGTAATAAGCCCTTCATCACCTGGTCCTGCACCAACTAAATATACATATCCGTTCATAATTGCACCTCATCAATTTTTATTTAAAAGGAAGCCAGAGGAGGCTTCCTTTCGAAAATTACATGTATAAATAAATGTCACCGTCAATAACTTCTACTTCGTATGTTTGAATACAGCCGTCATCAGGTTTTTGAACTTCACCTGTTAGTAGTGAGATTTTCCAATCATGCAGTGGACAAAAGACGAATTCTCCAGACACAATCCCTTCTGCTAACGGTCCGTTTTTATGAGGACAACGATTTTCTACAGCTCGAATATCGCCATTTGAAAGGCGGAATAGGGCGATAGACATACCTTTCATTTGCACTTCTTTACCGATTTGAATAGCAAGATCTTCCGCACGCATAACTTTTATTTTTTCTTTCGTGTGTATCATTTAGATCACAGCTCCTTATTTCACAGTTTCTACTTCATACATCGCTTTTAATGATTTCGTTTCTAGTGCTTGTCCCCATGCTTCCGTATATGTTCTACGAGCTGTTTGGAAACGTTCATTTAACGTAGTAACCATACTTGCATCTTGTAGTATTTCTTTTATGTGATCGAAGCCTAAACGTTCTGTCCAGTAGGCGGTACGCTCTCCGTAAATACCAGTTTCACGATAATATTGCATGTAAGCTGCAGCGATGCGAAGGACATCATCTTCAGTAGGGACAATCATTACAAAATCAGCTTCACGTACTTCTGTACCACCATTTCCGCCAATATAAAGTTGGTATCCATTTTCGACACAAACAACGCCAAAATCTTTCGTCAGTACTTCCGCACAGTTACGCGGACAGCCCGTTACACCCATCTTCATTTTATGAGGTGTATCTACCATTTCTAATGATTGTTCAAGGAGCATACCAAGTCCTAATGAATCTTTCGTACCGAAACGGCAGAAGCGAGAACCAACACATGATTTTACATTACGAAGCGATTTTGAATATGCATATCCCGAAGTCATATGTAAGTCAGCCCATATGTTAGGTAAATCTTGTTTCTTAACACCATATAAGCCGATTCGGCTTGCACCTGTAATTTTCACAAGAGGAACATCGTACTTTTTCGCAACTTCAGCAATTTTCATTAAATCATCAGCTGTTGTAACGCCTCCGTACATACGTGGAATAACAGAGAATGTACCATCGTGCTGGATGTTACCATTCATTCTTTCATTAACGAAACGGGACGATTTATCATCTTCATATTCTTCTGGAATCGCCATACGTAAATAGTAGTTTAAAGCAGGGCGGCATTTCGAACAGCCGTCTTCATGTGCAAAACCAAGAACATTTCGTACTTCTTTTGGAGATTTTAAGCCTTTCTCGTGAATGGCTGCTACGACTTCATCACGGGATAAAGGTGTACATCCACACATACCGGCAGATTGCGCTGAGGCATCAAAAGCATCTCCAAGTGTATGAGATAAAACTTGTTCCACAAGTGGACGACATTTACCACAAGAACCTGCGGCTTTCGTACAGCCTTTAACTTCTTCAAAAGTCGTTAACTCTTGTTCTAAAATGGCGTGAACGATTGAACCTTTCGTAACACCATTACATCCACAAATCGTGTCATCCGCACTCATTGTAGCAACGTCAAATTCACTTTCTTCACCAGCTTTGTGAAGAAGGGAAGCTGGTGTATATTCTTGTATATCTTCTTCCTTCTTTAACATGCTAAAGAGGCGTGTACCGTCAGCTGTGTCACCATATAAAACGATACCGACGACTTTATTATCACGAATTAATACTTTTTTATAGGAACGTTTACATTCATCAAAGATGGATATTGCTTTCGTTTGATCATCTTCATAAATTTGACCAGCAGAGAATAAATCACAACCAGCAACTTTTAATTGCGTACCGACGATACTGCCCGAATATCCATCAGTTTGTAAATTTGTTATATGTTTTGCTAATATCGCACCTTGTTCATAAAGAGGAGCAACAAGTCCATATGCGATACCGTCATGCTCTGCACATTCTCCAACTGCATAAATGGACTCATCATTTGTTAGCATATAGTCATTGACTACAATACCGCGATTTACAATTAAACCAGCATCTTTTGCTATTTGCGTATTTGGGCGTATTCCGACAGCCATTACGATTAAATCACAATCTACAACTTCACCATCTTCAAATTGAATGCCCTCAACATGGTCTGTACCAAGAATTTTTACAGTTTTCTTTTCCATTAGAAATTTCATGCCTTGCGCTTCTAAATCTTCGCGTAATAGAGAAGCTGCTTTCGTATCTAGTTGTTGCTCCATTAAGTTTGGCATTAAATGAACAACATGTACGTCCATCCCTAAGTCAATAAGACCTCTTGCGGCTTCTAAACCAAGTAACCCACCACCAATGACAACAGCCTTTTTCTTTTCATTAGCGGTATCAATCATAAATTGTGTATCTTCAATTGTTCGAAATCCTGTTACACCAGGGAGAGTGGAACCTTCTACAGGCAAAATAAAAGCACTAGAACCTGTTGCGATAATGAGTTTGTCATATGTAAGAGTACAATTCTTTTCTGTAATAATAATTTTTTCTTCTCGGTTAATACTTTGAACTTTTTCATTTGTATATAAAGTTATTTCGTTTCCTTCATACCAACTGTATTCATTCATAATGATATCTTGCATATTTGTTTTGCCTTGTAAAACATGAGAGAGCATAATACGGTTGTAGTTTGGATGAGGTTCATCTCCAAAAATAGTAATCTCATATGAATCACTATCATGTTTTAATATTTCTTCCATACAGCGTATGCCAGCCATACCATTTCCGATCATAACTAAACGTTTTTTCATTTTCGTTTCCCCTTTTTCTGTGAAATGTTGAACAAAGGATTATGTTTTTATTATAGAAAATCCAAAAAGGAAGAGATGTGATGTTTATCACATTTTTATAATGATTCACAAATTGTTAAAATTCGGATTTATTCGAGAGGGATGTGTATAGTCTTTACCAAATGAAAGAGCAGGACATAAGTATGTATACTCATGTCCTGCTCTTTATTTATGCTCTCGTAATGGCACGTGGAAATAAAATATTATTTTCTAAATGAATGTGCTCAAATAAATCAGACTCTAGCGCTTCAAGACGTTGGTAAACAAGTCGATAAGTACCGCAAGCTCCTTCTGGAGGAGTAAAGTCATTTGTAACTTTACGAAGTTCTTTAATAATGTTGCCTGCGTGGTTATGTTCATTTTCCAACTCATCTACTATTTTACGTAATTTCACATAGTTTTCGTCAATTGGATTTTGTTCAAATTCTAAAATTAATGGGAAATCTTCTGTTTCTTCTTTAATTAAATGCTGTTCTAATTCCATCTTTAATTCGTGAAATAGCTTATGAATTTGAGCTAAGTGAGGCTGACTTGCTCCGTGGACGCGTAATACTTTCGTCACATACGGACTTAACTGTGGTAATTCTTCATTTAAATAGCGATGATGCTTATTTATAACATAATCAATCAATTCACGATAAGAAGCATTTTTCCAATCAATTTCAGATTCATTTAATCGTTTCGTATTATGATAAAGCGTATTTAATTCTGTAAGTACTTCTGTTGCTGATAAATTTCTTTCATCAATTGCATCAATAAGTGGTTTATTACCACCACAACAAAAGTCTATTCTATATGATTTAAAAAGATTACTAGCTTTTGGAAATTGTGTAACAATCTCACCGACAATAGAAGTTTCAGTAAATGTATGTTCCATATGAATGCCTCCATAAAGTTTGAATGTAATATCTAAATTAAGAATAGCAATAAATGAAAAACAATGTGGTGATTGAAATCACTTATAATGTGTCAATTTTAAGGATAATCAAATGAGTTTTATAAAAGGAAGAGGGAGAGGGAATTCGTCATAATAGTTTCTGATAATAAAAAAGAAGCTTACTAGAAGCTTCTTTTTTACTACTATTTTTCACATGCAACTCCATCGCCATCACGATCAAGATGTGAGTCATAACCTGGTTGTCCTTTATATAGAGGAGCTTTCCCGGCAGCTCTAACTGCGGCACAATTTTTGTAATATGCACTACTAGTATTTCCTGAAGCAGGTTGTGTTTGAGCTTGCTGTGCTTTTTGCTCTTCTTGTTGCTTACGAGCTTGTTCATCAGCCTGACGTTTTTGCTCTTCTTGTTGCTTACGAGCTTGCTCATCAGCTAAGCGTTTTTGCTCTTCTTGTTGCTTACGAGCTTGCTCATCAGCTAGGCGTTTTTGCTCTTCTTGTTGTTTACGAGCTTGTTCATCGGCTAGACGTTTTTGCTCTTCTTGTTGTTTACGGGCTTGTTCATCAGCCTGACGTTTTTCACCCTCTTGCTTACGAGCTTGTTCATCGGCTAGACGCTTCTCATCTTCTTGCTTTTGAGTTTTTTCGTCCGCCTCTTTTTTCTTTTCGCTATCTTTCTGTTCTTCATTGTTAGAAGCAACTTTTGTACTAGTTGCTGTCGTTTTTTCAGAAGAAGAATCTGAAATACCTGATAGCGCAACAAAAATGACAAATAATACGGCTGTAATAATAAATTGTTTTTTCGCTACACCTGTTTTCTTAATAACAGATAAGATTGCTAGAACAAGGAAGAATATAAATAGAATGAAACTTAAAGTAGAAAAAAACTCGACGACGGGGTGTTCCGATTTTGTTGTACTGGCCGTTATTAATATAATAGAAATCATAAAAAGAATAACGGTAGGACGTCCATATTGTTTTGCTTTTCCATTTTTCTTAAAGAATGAAATAATACATAAGATTAAAAGAATAAAAGCAATAAAAAATAAAGCTGCACCAATATTACTTAAAATCGTCATTTTCATACCTCAATTTGTAAGATTCTTCTTATTGATTATATAGGAACTTATTGGATATTACACGTTTTATATAAATTTAGAAAGTTAATATTTTTACTAGACTTATAAACATTTATTTTGTATATAAGGAAAAATAGATATATTTCCTATTACGTTTTGAAAGAGATTTCATAAATTATAGTATATCGATTGAAAGGAGGAGATTTGAATGGAATTTCAATTGTTGGTAACTTGTATATTACAAGAAGGTAATGCTTACTTTTTAGTAACGAAGGTAGACGATGTTATTACGTTAAAAGTACCGATTACTGCGGGAGTAGCAGGTTTATTTTTAGCTTTAGGTGTACCAAGATGTTCTTAATTTAAATCTCTATAGTAGAAGGGGAAGGGACATGCCTTCCTTTTCTACTATTACATAATATAATTATGTAAACTTAAATATCATATTTGTGATAGCACGTTTGAAATGGACATGCATATACTATAATGTTTCATTGGATGTTAGCGGTGAAAGGTAGTTTTAATAAGTGCATCCAGTGATGTTTTTAAGTTATGAAAATAAAAGAGGTGCTATTATATATGAAAAGAAAAACATTTGATATTCCAATTACATTGCGAAGAGAGTGGTTTTTACTAGAGTTAGCTTATTTAACGAAAAAATATGGAATTGAAATTGCAACTAGCAAAATGGATGCTGCACCGTTTTTAAGAGATCAAGTTACAGAATCAAAGATAGGGAAAGGGTTACAATACGATAAATATGATGATGAATATATAATTGAAAATTAAAGGGTAACAACAAAATTAAATTAATTTATAACAAAGTATAAAATAAAGCAGATTCTAAATATAGAATCTGCTTTATTATGAAGTACTTGTAGTTAACTAACCTCTTTCTAGTGTTTTTCCTACATATTTCTCTTGCGTTATTCCAAAAGATTCACGAAGAATGCGAGCATAATCTTTAGATTCTATTGGTCGTTTATTTTTAGTGCCTTTAAAGGTTTCTGTATAATTTTTATTTGTTAATGATATGTGACCATAAGTAGTTAATTTACAAGTGATAGCCCCTTTATTAAAAGGAGATTCTTTATGCTCTACAATCACTTTTTGAATGTTATTCACTTTTTTCTCATCTATTGGATCTACAGTGAAAGCATAGCCTATTTTCCATTCATTTGAAGGTTCAGATTGTAAGAAACTTGTAGATTCTCCGTTAGCTCCTTTTCTCATTTCTAAAATATGCGTACCTTTTTGAGTATTTCGCTTACGAATTCGATAGTCTCCTGTTTGAGAGGAGATGACTTCTCCGTTAAAAGGGACTGGATGTAAAGGGAGATGAGATGCAAAACCTGCATCCACAACATAATCTTTACCCTCATGGCTTAATATGATAATGACATGACCATCATCGGGTTTCCATTTATTATCGTACAGATCATAAACAGTACCGGCTACTTTGTATACTTGAAACCCACAATCAATTAAAAAATAATACAATAAGGAGTTTAATTCATAACAAAGTCCACCTCGTTTTTGAATAAGTAACTTTTCTATTAAGTTATCTTTTGAGATATTTTTAATAGTACCAGCCATAATATCAAGATTTTCATAGGGGAGAATCATTCCCATTTTTAAGAGAATTTCATCTAAATCATCAAATGTTATTTCTTTTGCAGGAATTTTTAAGCGTTTAAAAAACTCCTTTTGTAAATTGGTCATCATAAAGTATTCTCCTTTCTTTTTACAGAATTTTCTTCTGCTCACCGATAGGTTAGTACTTCTAAAAAGTTAATTCAAGTGCGCGGAAATTATCATAATATATGTTTCTAGAAATGTGATTTTCTATTCTGAAATTTCAGTTTAATTTTTAATCGTAGGAAAGTCTTATAATATAAGCTCCTTTAAAATTAGTTTGTATTTAATGAAAAGAAAGTACATATCTTTATTATATTTTTAAATAACTAACTAGTAATAAAATGTTTTTTCACTAAAATTTTTTCAAGATTTGTATGCTTTATATAAACAATATTGATTTAAAAAATATCTGGATGTAGCTAAGTTAACAATTATTGAGAAACTTTTTTGTCGTATTCTATCAAAAGGAAGAGGTAGAAACAAAGAGAATAACGAGAGTTAAGGAAGAGGGTATACAACTAGTAACCTTCTAAAAATAGGGCTAACATCTTTTTAAAATAAAAGATTAGCTATTATTAAGGAAGGGAAAATATAAAATATTATAAAGAACACCTTCTTTCAAAAAAATAGGGGGAGTAATATGCGACTGATGAGAAGATGCGTGGCCTTACTAATTGTATTTTTTATCATGGCTCCAACGATTAGCACAAATGTACAGGCAGAAGTTGTAAAAGAGCTTGGAAAGGGGTTTCCTGATACAGAAGTATTCACACCTGGAGAATGGTTTTTAGGCCAAAAACCTGCTAATTATGATGAGAATAAACCGCCAATTCTCTTTGTACAAGGAAGAAATGGTAATGCTGATAGTTGGTATGGAAAGACAGTATATCATGATATAAATGATATGTATGATTATGCTTTAAAAGCAGGCTATCAAACAGTGTTTATACAATTGTATGATGCAGCGGGGAAAGGTTCGGCTAGTCAGTGGGATAACGGAAAATTGTTGGCACAAAAACTTGAAGAAATATATAATCATTTCGGTAAGAAAGTTAATATTGTAGCGCATAGTAAAGGTGGAATTGATACACAAGCTGCATTAGTTGAATATGGTGCGAATCGATTTGTTGGAAATGTTATTACACTTGCTACACCGCATCACGGCTCAAATTTAGCAGATTTGTCATATAGTTGGTGGGCAGGGTGGCTTGCTTCTATATTAGGTCAAAAAGATGATGGTACGTACTCGTTACAAATAGGTGAAATGGCAAAGTTTCGTTCAATAATAGATAACAACCCAGCAGCTAAATTAAACCGTTACTATACGGCTACTGGAACTAGCTGGGGGCCAACATTTTCTGCATTATCTATGGGTGGGTTATATTTATCATCGTACGGTTCAAATGATGGACTAGTAAATGAATGGAGTGCCAAGCTATCGTACGGTACACATTTATTTACAGATTCCAGATTTGATCATGACAATATAAGAAAAGGATCAGCTGTTTTTGCACGAATTGAACCATATTTACGTACGACAAATGTGGGATTACCAGCTTTAGTAGCATCCAGCACTAGTTCAAATGAAAATCTAGAACAATTAAATACAACTTCAAATCAAAATATTTTAGGAGGCGAATTACCACAAAATCAGTGGATAGAGCAAAGTATTTCTGTTGATAAAAAGGCTGAAGGAATAGTTTCTGTACTAACTGCTTCTTCTGATGTTGAAGTACAAATGGTATCTCCAAAAGGAAAAATCTATGCAAATAAAGATAGCGCTATAACTACTAGTGAAGGCGAATCTTTCTTTAATGGGGCGACAATTAGAACATTTAAGTTTGATAAATTGGAAGTAGGCGAATGGAAAATCAAAATGATGGCGAAGCAGTCGAAAGATGCATATTTAGTTGTAAGCGATTACAAGGATGGCGCGCCATTTGTTCTTCAAATGCCTACAAAAGTTAAAGTAAATAAACCTGAGTATAAACTGAAAAAATCACCTGTAGCACCTGAAATGAAAGGGGATCTTTCCATAACAGTAAGAGTCGTTAATAAAGAAGGTAAGTTAGTCTCTGAATTTAATGAATTACAAAATGTTAATACGAATACATTTACAGGTGCTTTGAAAGATATAAAACAACCGGGAGTATATAACGTTACGATGGATATAAAAGGGATGAATAAAGAAGGAAAATCATATAATCGTACGATTGTTAAGTCGGTTTATGTAGAGAAATAAGGAAGAATAAATAAGTATAATAAAAAAGTGCAGAAATCTTGTGTTAGAAAGAATTCTGCACTTTTTTTGCGTGATGAAAGATAATAAAAGTCGAAGAAAACTGTTATTCAATAAAAAAAGATGCTGAAATAGCATCTGAATGTAAAGAAATAATATTAACTTAGTTTTGTAACTGTTAATTCAACTGAATTTATACCATTGTCACAAGTTACAATACTTTGACGATTAAAACCACTATTATTTCTAAGTTGAAGAGTTGAATTAGCAGGCACTGTAACAATCGTTTCGCCAACGAGTTGAAGACATTCGTTATTTGATGAAGTATTCATTTGAATAGCGAAGTCACCTTGACTATTAGCAAGTGGATTATTATTTAAAAATATGGTTATGACTGGGATATGTGGAAATACAGGATTTAAAGTAGTATTAATACTGGAAATGAACGAAACTCTATAATCACCAGCTTGTCTAAAGTGTATAGTAGTGGGATTTAGTAAGGAAACGCCTCCTGCTAAAGGTCCAACGTGATTAAATGGAAAAGGATCGCCAAAAGGAACAGTTATAAATTCAGTTTGCCAAAAAGTTCCGTATGCAGGACAGCTTCGTTTATGTGAATGGTCACATGAACATTTTTTATACGAGTTTGAAGAATGATAGTATGAACCCAATATATTACCTCCTATTCTTAATAAATTTAAACCACATAGTAGTTTATGAAGGTGAATCACAATTGGCGTGTATGCTTGTACTATAAAAGGAGATAGATGTGGAATATAAAGTGGTCAAATGATGAAATGTAGTATTTGGGTATTACCTGTAACACCTTTTGAAGATGATAAGGTTCATAATTTGATAGAAAAATAAATGGAATTTCTAAATAGATTGAAGTAATGAGGAAACGTTTATCCCGCTATTTTCCGAGCAGTAAGACTCCCATCTCAAAATTCAGCGAAAGCAAAGAAGTTAGGTGGGGATGAACAAAACCCCCACTCATTAAAGTTTCACTTTACTATATTAATTTCGTCTGACAAACAGCAATATTATCTTTCGCTGTATGGATGTTATCATTTGGTGAAGTTATGGCATTTAACTGTATGTATATTAGGTTATTCAGTTTATTTTTTTATTTGCGTAGCTGAGCAGGAAGAAGTCAGAAAATATAGAATAATGTACATATGAAGCATCGTTTGTTTTTGGTGTGAATAGTAATTAAAGATACGCTAAAATATTTAAAATTGTAACGAAAGAGAGATTAAATAATAGAGGGAGCAACTTACATGGAAAATATATTAAAGGTATCTTCAAAATCAAGCCCAAATTCAGTCGCGGGTGCAATAGCGGGTGTACTAAGAACAAGTGGTAATGTGGAAATTCAAGCGATTGGGGCTGGAGCTATAAATCAAGCGATTAAAGCAATTGCGATTGCAAGAGGGTTCGTCGCTCCAAGTGGTATTGACTTAGCCTTCGTACCAGCATTTCAAGAGATTTCTATCAATAATGAAGAAAGAACAGCGATTAAATTAATTGTAGGCCCTAGAAAGAAAAGGTCTTAGTAGAAGAGAGTGTTACTATAAGGGGAAAAGACCAATAGACTTCCCATGTTAGATACGTTATTTTATGTAACCGATTCTTGGGTGTGGACATGGCATTATGCCGGACGCATGTCTGTTAAGTTCTCCTTAAACTTAGCGAGTGTTCTAGATACTTAAAAATGCCAAATCCTTTGTGATATAAGGGATTTGGCATTTTTGATGTTTTTAAAAATAAACAACCCTAAAACTGCTCATTTAGAAGATTTAGTTTTAGTAGCGGCCATTGAACGTTTTTATGATAGTTTACCTGATAAATAGAAGAGTTTACCAATGAAAAGTAACTGGGGGATTCAAAAAATGAATCAAACTATTTTAGAGAAAGTCCTAAAATTTCGGGATGATAGGAACTGGAAGCAGTTCCACAATCCTAAAGATTTAGCTATTTCTCTTTCTTTAGAGGCGAGTGAGTTGTTGGAGAATTTTCAGTGGAAAAGCAGTGAGGAAGCTGTAGAAACAAAAAAAGAAGACATGAAAGATGAGTTGGCAGATCAATTGGATATTGACTTAGAAGAGATTATTATAAACAAAATAGAAAAAATAATAAAAAATATCCAGTAGAGAAATCTCGAGACTCTAAAAAGAAATATAATGAAATTTAAAAAAGGTGGAATTAAATATGTTATATCTTTTTACTGCAAGTAAAGATAGTGCTATAAAAAATTTGGAAGCTACTATTGAAAAAACATATCCTATTTCTACATGTTTAGCAGATTTAGATGCCGATACAGTAACTAAACTTAAAGATAATGAATTACATGAGAATGTATGTATGTGGGGAGCAACTCCTGGTTCTTCAAATGTTGATAGATGGGAAAAGTTAAAAGAGGGTGACGGGATTTTAGCATATTCTAAAGGGGAATTTAAGTTTTTCGGGACAATTTTTGCTAAGACTCATAACCCAGATGTGGCTAGAAAAATTTAGAAAACAAACGATAATGATGAAACTTGGGAATACATCTATTTTATTAAGGACCTAAAACCTGTAAACATTAAAGCAATCGAATTCGCAGCTTTCTTTGGCTACAAATTGAACCATACACCACAAGGATTTACTAATATTGATTCGGATTTTAGTAAAGTAAAGATTGCAGAAGAAGAGAAATCGGAAAATCGAAAAAAACTAAAATGGAA
The DNA here is from genome assembly GCF_051917185.1 of Bacillus cereus group sp. MYBK108-1. NCBI lineage: Bacteria > Bacillati > Bacillota > Bacilli > Caryophanales > Bacillaceae > Bacillus > Bacillus cereus group sp. MYBK108-1. The sequence goes on along the minus strand of NZ_JBQAHZ010000010.1, from coordinate 53,535 downwards.
TCTGGTAGGGAAGTATGGCCTCGTGATCCGAAAAAAGCTAAACAAGCTATTAAACAGGCAGAATTTAAATGTGAAATAGATGACACACATGAAACATTTGTATCGGGAGCCAGCCGAAAAAATTATATGGAGGCCCATCATCTAATACCGTTAAGAATGCAACATGATTTTGAAAATAGTTTAGATGTTGTTGGAAATATAGTTAGTATATGTCCGAACTGTCATAGGTTGATTCATTATGGAAGAGACAAAGATAAGAAAAAAGTTTTAGAACTTCTCTTTGAATAAAGAAAAGATTCTTTGAAGAAGTTCGGTATTGAGGTATTTCTCAAAGAGCTATTTGGATACTATGGAATTCTAAAATAAGAATATTCATAGCTATAGGGAAGGTAGAATGTTTCATACTTAAACATAGGTATTATTGTGATGGAAATTTAAATTTCGTCTTTTGAAAGTATCAATAATTTGTATTATTTTTATAGGGTTATATATTTTTCTTTTGCTCTGCTGTATAGCAGAGCTCTTTTTTTGTCGTACAAAAGCCACCTATATATGTGAAGTGCACCCCAATTGTTAGGCTGTGTCTAACAATTGGGGTGCACTTCAGTCCTGTCGGGCGGCTTCTTTTAATTTATATTCACCAAGTCATCAAACTTAAACTTAGTATTCAAACCAAAAGCATCTGTACAATATATAGTTTTCGTCATCGGTTCAATATGTAATACATTTATGTACATGTCTTGCACCATTCCATCACGATAGTATGAGATATGTATTTCTTCTTCCTCGTGAAAAGATTGCATTAACGCTCTTTCTATTCGTTCCATAGTATCTTGTGTTAAAAAAGGTTTAGGTACTTTATATTGTTCCTCAAACATTCTATGTATTTCCTCGTATTGCTCCGGTATTGAAGCAAACGGATTCCATTTCACCATACCTCTTCCACGTACTACAGGAAAGCCGTTATATTCCATGATGTAATACCTCACTTTTGTTTTTTTAACTCCACTACAAACAAACGTGTGTTCTTTTTTGGTTTGAAATGGGACCATTTTGTTAACATGAATATTCAAAAATAATTTTTTCAAGTTAGAATATTCAAAAACTTATTTATGCAAACAAGCATGTCATGATAACATTTAACAAAAGGGGGTAGAAGTAGATGAGTGTTGACATTATTTCTAAAGAAGAAATCACACAATTATTAAACGACTGGTATCAAGCTATGATTTCACAACGTGTATTACAGTCTCAGAAAATAAAAGAAGATATTGCAAATAAAATCAATAATATTAAGGAAGACCAAACAATATTAGTCTACTACGCTTTATTGAATGCACGGTATAAACTGCTAATTCGGGATATGGATAGTACAAAAGATATTCTGGACAAAATCGAGCCTTTACCAGAGTCTACAGAAACATTTTTAGAGTACTATCATCATTTATTTAAAGCAATTTACGCTATTAATAAAGCAAACCATAGTGAAGCAAGAATGCAATTTGAAAAAGCTGAAACGTTTTTAGAGTACATGCATGATGAAATTGAAAAAGCTGAATTTAATTATTGGGTTGCAGTCCATTACTATCACGTATTAAAACCGATCCTAGCAGTTCAATTTGCTACAAAGGCGAATGAAGTATTTTCAATTAGTCCAGGGTATGAATTAAAAACTGCAGCATGCTTAAATACTTTAGGAATGGCACACATTCGACTAAATGAATTCGAAAGTGCAGAGGAATATTTACTTTCAGCACTAGGTACCTTCCAAAAATCTAATGATGAACTTCTTATTAAACGAGTTAAGCATAATTTAGGACTTTTATACGCAAGTCAAAACATGCCAGAGTTAGCAATTAAACACTTAGAGGATTCATTAGAAAATAACGCTAAAACTATGTTTCTTTTAGCAAGAGAACATTTTAAGTTAGGTTATAGTCATATCGCTAATGAATATATTGAGAATGGCTATAAGATTAGCGACTTATGTTATCGTCATCATTTCCGAATTTTAAAAGCAGTACATAACTATGTACCGCAAGAAGAATTAGAAAATGTGGTTATAGAAGGTATTTCGTATTTTGAAAAAGAAGAATTATATGATTGGGTAAAAGAATATGCTTCTCTTTTAGGTGAAATATTCTATGGTTCAGAAAATCATAGAAAAGCAAGCAAGTATTTGCACATCGCTTTAGATGCAGACAAAAAGAGCATAGAAAGAAGGGCGCTAAAATGAAAAAAGCAATCTTATTAATGATGATGTTATCCGCTGTTTTTACTTTTGGTCTTACTAATGCAAAAGACATACCACAAAACGAAGCAATTGAAGTGTTTATGGATCATGGAGAACATATTTAAAACCTAAGGAAGAGGGCGCTTATAGTGTCCTCTTTTTAATATCTATTATTTATATGATGAGGTTGCAGGTACGTCTTTTGGTTATTGTTTGATAAACGTAAGATGTTTCTAAAAATGTGTATACAAAGGTGTATTTTTGTACTGTATATGTTCACGTACTATATAAAAAAGTATGAAAATCTATAAAAATAATTATTTCAATAAAATTTGTTTTAGATATTAAAAAGTGCCAAAATCCTTGTGGTATAAGGGGTTTGGCACTTTTGTGTTTTTTATATTTTATCAAATAAACAACCCTTAAAACTGCTCATTCTTTTCCCAAGATTCAACGAGATAGTATGGAAAACCTTATCATATCAGGGTTTCTAAGTGATGATTTTCCTCGATGCTCACATTTTGCTCACATTAAATCTTTTCATTTTTTATCAGACGTTTTCATTAGATTTTATTATGCTCTCGAAGTTTTCCGCTGCTTGTTGCTGCATGTTCTGTGTGATATGACTATACTTGTCTAAAGTCATTTGAATAGATGAATGTCCTAAACGATCTTGTACGATTTTAGGATGTTCTCCAGCCTGAAGCATAAGTGTAGCATGAGTATGTCGTAAGTCGTGTATACGAATCCGAGGAACACCAGCTTTTTTATAGTGATCATTCAAAAAGCGATGAGGAGCATCTATATGTAAGGGCGAATGTATCGTATTGCCGGTGAAAATAAACGCCTCTTCATTCAAGTGTATACCCCAACGGAAAAATTCTTTCTTTTTATAGGAGTGGTAGGATTGTAACTTTCCTATAACAAAAGAAGAGATACTAATACTTCTATTTGAGGACTTAGTTTTTGTAGCAGCTTTAAATAGTCCTTTTTCTGTTTTTACAAGTGATTTATTAACCAGGATACGTTTATTATCAAAGTCAATATCTTTCCACGTTAGTGCAAGTAATTCTCCACGTCTCATACCTGTATAGATTGCAAGTAAGAAGAACATATGGTACTTAATATTTTTTTCTTTTAGATACTGGAGGAATCGATTACATTCTTCACTAGACCATGTTTTCATCTCGCCTTGCTCTTCACGTGGTTTTTTTACTTTATTCATTATATTATCATGTATGATTTCCCATTCTACTGCATGTTTGAATATGCATCTGAAGCAGCGATGTATATTGCTGATTGTACCATTTGACAGGCCTTTTTCTTTAAGTTTAGCATAGTAGCTTTGAATCATTACAGGTTTAATACTTTTAATTTTTTTATAACCAAATGGGGGAAGGATATAGAGATTTACTAAGCTCATGTCTTTCTCATAAGATGTAATTTTTAATTCAGCCTTACGAAGAGGCTTTAACTTTTCCCATACATCTAAAACAGTTAATTGTTTGTCATCAAAATATATTCCTTTCTCTATCTCTGTAATCATCGCTGCAGCAGCATTTTGGGCTTCTTTTTTTGTTCTAAATCCACTTTTACTTTTTTGCTGGCGTTTTCCTGTGGCCGGATCTATACCGATATCTATTGTAAAAGACCATGTATTTCCACGTTTACGAAAACTTCCTTTCATAGTCAACACCTCCTGAATCGTTATTTCTAAAAATTACAGTATTTTGATATTTGATTTTGTAATTTACTTGCTAATAATTGATTTTTATAACGTAAAAGCCTTTTTTCAGCAAATTTTGTTGTTACATTGAATTTTTCTGAGATTATATATGCTTTTAACTGTAGGGGAGGAATCTTTCGTAACATAAAAGTAGGTACACAAAACTGTTGTGCGAAGTTTTTAGCCTTTGCTTCTTGATAATCTAGAAACATTTGATGCATTAATAATTGATTACCAGAATGAAAGAGAATGTGACAGATCTCATGGCCAAAATCCTCCCATTGTTCTTGCTGAGAGATACGATTATCAATAACTAAGTTAGAGATTTGATTTCGTTGCATTGCATGACTTCCAAACGGAGCAAAGTACAGCAAAATGTTTAGCTTTTTCGCAATCTCCATCATATCAATTTGCTCGGGAACAAAAATAGATAAGGATTGGTACAAGTGCTGGATATAGTCTTCAAGTTGTGTTGTGTAGTAGGGTTGCGATTGAAACATAGTTTCACTCCATTCGTATTATAAGAACGTACGTTCTTATAATATAACAAAAATGATAAACTTGGAAGGATAGGAAAAGGAGAGAGTAAAAAAGTATGAAATATGATAGACAGTTACTTATATTATATTTATTGCTTATAAGATTTTAAAAAGTTAGATTGAGTAGGAAGCCCTTCTAAAATATATACGGTATTAACTTTCTATACATTGGAAATTACAGTGAAATATATATAAGGCATATCCTTTATTATTCTAATTGTGCAATTAATAATCTAAATTAACATAAAGAGAGGAGGCAGATGGCCAACCTTTTCTTTATGTTCAATGTGTTAAAGTTGTGTAATCTTTGAAAATACATCTCGATAGGCAGCGGGTAAAAAGCTTAATACAATGGAAAATAGGAATAAGCCAATACCTACAATCCCTAAAAAAATTATTATTTTAGGGATTGTGGATTCAAAACATCCCCAACAAATTTGTACTAATACAATTCCAAAATAGATTATAGTTAGAGAAACCATAAAGAACATACAAATTAAAAAACCAGCAAAGAAAAAATTAGGGGCGTATTGTAGGTAGATAAGAGATGGTATACTGAAGACTCCGAAAATGGTAACAATACTACTAATAATGCTTAACTTATCGGCAGCTGATCCGTCTTTAAAATTTGTTTTGAGTCTTTGTAAAAAATTCATTATAATATCCTTTCTGCTTAATAAATATTTTATTATATATAATATAATAAATTAAAAGTGAAGAATAAAGCACAAACAAACATATAAATTCCATAGAGATAGGTCGCCGGATTTATATATAAGACTTTCAGATTGTCTATGGAATAACAGAATAGATAAGTTTATTTAATCAGTGGTAAACTAGTGGATAGTAGTATTATATACTGTAATGATTATAGATAAGAGGGTGTGTTTAATGGATAGTTATAATTTTAGATTTAGAAGAGGCATTAGAACGGCATCTAGTGAGCAATATGATATTTATTATATGAATGAAAATATAGGTGAACTTCACATACAATTTATGAAAGATAATTCTGATGAAATATGTAATTTAATTATTACAAAAGATATTTCAATTACTGTCAAGGAAGAATTAATTGAAGAGATTATAAATACAATTATAAGTAATCCTGAAGATTTTTTTGTAATTAATATATTCATTGGAAATTTTGAAGGTTCGGTAATCAATACACCTCATCCGGATGGTATGGTAGCTAAACAAAAGGATTTGTCTAAGTTTTTGAATACATATCAGGTGGCAAAAGGACAATTAGCTGAGGGAGCAGCTATAGATTTTTTTAAAAGTATGAACTATCAAGCTGAAGAAGCACCTCCTAACTATGATCAAAATTTTAAAATTGATATATTAGCTGAAAATGAAGAGGAAAAATTATATATTCAGGTGAAATTAGGGATGATTGCAGATAAAGAAATAGGGAAAGTAGTAAAAAATGTATCTGTGTTGGAAGATACAAATAAAAATAAGGTTGTTTGTATTGTTGCTGAAAGATTTCCGGTAAAAGCAGAGAATTTAAGGAGAACACTAGAAGAACAATATGGTATGAAAATTATGTACATCCATAAGTATCAAATATTAGAAAATTCCCCTAAATATAAAAGAACTCTAAAATAAGTTGTTAGGGAAATAATTAAACATAAAGAAAAAAAGTTAAGTATAAGAAAATCGTAATAAAGTATGTATGCTCATCCTTTTTATTTAACTATTAAAATACTTTATCATATAACCCTATCAAAGAATGGTGCAATAAGTAGGGCTTTTTTGTTTCGAGATGTAAATTATAGTAGGAGTTGAATTAAAATGGTAAGTCGATTAATTGATTTACAGAATGTACAATCTAATGCTCATTCAAATCGAATTGAAATAACTGATGATGAAGAGGATAATTTAAGATTAAGTAATATAAAACTAATGAGAAGTAAACTGGTGAATTTAGGTATGAAACATGCTGAGTTTTCTACATGTGCAATTACACAGACTCGTCTGGAAAGGTGTTATTTACGTAAAGCGAAATTTGTAAATGTAGACTTTACTGGATCCACCTTTGAAGATTGTGATCTAGAAAATGCTAATTTTAATTCATGTAACTTAAGATATGTAAAATTTAGAAATTGTAAGTTGAACCTTAAAGAAATTCTAGGGTGTTTACCAACAGAACCAAATTTAAAGGTAGCATTGTTAAAAGAATTAAGAAAGAACCAATTAGATTTAGGCGATAACAAGTCTAGTGATGCAATATTAGTAAAGATATATGATACAGAAAAAGAATTACTGTTAGAAAGAGTAATGTGTAGGACAAGTTATCATAGAAACAGAGAAGATCTAGTCTCGAGAGCTGGTGCATTATTCAATTACATTATGCTGCAGATGAATGATTTCATTTGGGGATATGGATTGAAATTGTCTCGATTGTTTAGAACAGCAATATTAACGATTCTTATGTTTGGTATGTTAATCTATTATTTTACTGATAAGGATTATTTAGCTGTAACAGCAAGTGGAAATATCCATACCAAATTGAATTTTTGGGAATCTCTATATGCTAGCTATACTAATTTTACAACTGTTGGATATGGTCATTACACACCACTTGGAACGGCAAGTATACTATTGTTTGCAGTTGAAAATGTATTAGGATTAATTTTTATTGGATTTTTAGTTTCGGGCGTATATAGGAGGATAGCCAAGTGAATAAAAGGGATGATTTTGAGGAAATTAAGGGACTATTAAGTATTGTTCTTTTTGGTTCAAAAGCAAGAAAAGATGAAGATGATTTTTCAGATGTAGATATATTTTTGTTGGTTGATGATGTTCCGCAAGTTCGAATAACAGAGATTATTAATTTAATAAAAACTAAATTACCATTTAATAATATAGGTATTTCTCTTTATACGATAAGTACATATAGGCAGTTACTATTAGAAGGTTCTATGTTTTTATGGCATTTAAAACTTGAAGGAAGAATTCTTTACACAAAATCCGATCTGAATTTATATAATGGCCTAGAACCTTTTACTAATTTTAAAAAGAACTATCTAATATATGAAAATCTCTTTATAAGTGCAAAATCGAGTTTGCAAAAAAACGGATTGAATGAATACGATCTTTCACAATTATTCTTTATTTGTAGAAATATATGCCTTCTTACATGTTTTAAATTATCCAATCCTACATTTGGTCGGATTTCTGTATTTGATAATTTAGTAGGCAGAATAGGGTCCACGCCACTTAGTCGAGATAATTATATTTATTTATCAAAGTGGAGGTTAAATTATACGAGAGCAGTAGGATTCCAATTAGATTTTCCAACAGAAGTAAAGCTTTTAGAAATTTTGAATGAAATAGAGGCTTTATTTACTGTTTGTAAAGAAGCTTTAGAAATAGGAGGACAAAATGATAGAGAAATTACCAGAAATGAAGAAGTTCTTAGGAGAATTGAAAACAGATAATACTGTAGTTTTTGATTTACAAAAAGTAAGTTTATTTGAAAGAGAGTTATATTTATCTATTCAAAGTGTACTAAGTAAAGAATATAATATTCGTTTGGGTGGTTTAACCAATCGCCATCATATTGAGTTTCTAGAGCATTTAGACAAGAGAAACGTATTAATAGATAGTGATATTAAGAGATTAGTTGATGCAAGTTTTAAAATCTATGACATTATTCATAAAAGAAATGAATCTTTAGGGTATGGTCCTACAAAATCAAAGAATGTAGATAATGAGAATGTAATTTTATTAATTAACTCTATTAGAAGCTATATTGAGCAGTTTGAAATAATAGCATAGGAATCATTTTAAAGTAACTGCAAATAAATAACCGTTAGAACTGTTTTACAGATTCTAACGGTTATTTTATATAAATCTCAAGGAAAGCATCTCTCTTGAACTTTGCTTGTTTAATAATTGATTCCCATTTAAAATAATAATCTGCTGTTTGAGCTTTAACTTCCTTCTTAGCTAGTATATCTTCTTTTTTAGTATGAAACGAAGTGGTGACTTTGGTAATTCCCACTTGAGTAATTTATTTGAGATTTGATTTTTGATTCTATTTTAGAATGGTAGTCCCAAAACACTCTCCAGTTTATATAAGAACTGGAGAGTGTAAAAATGTTATGTTTTTCTTTGCTATATGTCCCATCGTTCATATTTATTTTTGATTTTTCTCTCCTTGCATCAAAAACTCCCAAAAACGTTTTAATTCCTCGCGTTTCTCAGGGGAAGCCTCTTTAATATTTTTAAACCAGAGACCTAGTTCTGGATCATTTATTATGGCATCTATGTCAGATGATTTAGTTTGCTTACAATTAGATACTCTGCCTAATAAAAAATCAGTAGAAACTGAAAAAAGATTGGCTATCTTCAATACAGTCTCCATAGGTGGTTGTTTAGTGTCATTTTCATATGCAGTATATGTAGTACGAGCAACACCTAGTTGATTAGCTACATGTGTTTGTGTCCATTTAGCGTTTTCTTTCTTTTTCTCTTCTCGTAAACACTTCAATTTTTCACCAAAAGTATTCAAAGTAGTCACCACCATTATATTTAAATCTTACTTTTAATTATAAACGAATTTTTGTGTTACTAATAGTAACTTGAATAATTGTTCCTAAAGGTAACATTTTTATTGATTTGTTCCTTAAAGTAACTTATAATCTTGTTAAGATGTTCTTTTAAGAAACAAGGAGGTCATAATATTGAGAGATTGGTTAAAAGAATTTAGATGTGTAAAAGGTTATACGCATGAAGATATTGCAAATAAATGCAAAATATCTAGAAGTTATTACACTCATATTGAAAATGGAACAAAAACACCTTCTGTAGAAATAGCTAAAAAAATAGGGGGAAGTTTGAATTTTGATTGGACATATTTTTTTGGGAATCAATGTTCCTTAAAGGAACAAATAATTACATGAAGAGGTGGTATATATGATTAATTTCGACATTGAATCATTTCGCAGAATCATCCGAGAAGAAGTTCAAAAAGCAACCGAACATCTTCAACCAATGAAAGAATTACCACCATTTTTAACTATTACGGAATTAATGGAACTGTTACATATCAAACGTACAAAAGCATCTGAGTTATTAAACCGTTCTGATTTTCCAGTATGTCGTGAAGCAGGGGTTCTTATTCCTACACACCTTCTTTTTAAGTGGATGGAGAATCACACTGAATGGGTAGAAAACAATACTGAGTATTACAATCCATTTAAAGAATCCGTCTAATAGTAAATTACCATAGTAAGTTGTCACAAATAAATATTGCTTTAGGTACGAATGGGGGAAGTAAACGATGTCCATAGGAAAAGAAGTTGCTATGGCACGAAAACGAAAGGGAATCACCCAAGAACAACTCTCCTTAGAAATCCCCGTGAGTCGTGAGTCACTAGCAAAATATGAAACTGAACAGCGACGATTACCAGAAGATTTAAGAAAATGCATTACAGAAGGAATTGATGATCCGCAGTTATTTTTTAAAATGTGGAATGAAGCAACAGGTCATGTAAGTATCCCATTCTTTAATGGAGAGCATATAGATATTCATCCTACAAGCATGAGGTACATGGTCAATCAAGAAATAAATGAAGCTTTGAAACAACTCGATACGGTATGTTGGTTTAAGCCTTCACAAACTTGGTCCGAAAGTGAGAAAGAAGATTTGAAAAAGGTAATGCATGTAGTCTTGGATGCTACAGGTTCAATGATGAGCCTCGTAGCGGTCCTATGTGATCAATATGGTATTTCAATGAAAGAAGTCTTTAAGTACTGGAAAGTATCATTACGAGCTAGGAAGTATATAAAAGCTTAATTTAATTATTTTATTGGGGAGGTTTAAGTTATGAAGATTGATTATGTAAGTCCAACTTTAAATCAATATAAAGCTCTAATTCGTAAGGAAGCAAATTTATATGGTGATATTCGAATTGCATCAGTTTGTGGAGACTATAGGAAAGCAAAAAACTTAAAGCAAGAGAAGAAGTTGATGGAGATAAGAATTCGAATTATAGAAGCAGCTTTCGTTTTGAAAAACAAAAATAAAAAAGAAAAGACTACCGCATAGCCCGCGATAGCCAAGAAAATTAACATATGAATTATAGCATACTTCAATTTAATGCGACAAGCAATTGTGCTTGTCGTTATGATCAGAAAGTCTGAGCCCCATCTTTTAAGAGGTTCTGCTTTTTCTTTCTGTTCATAACGATGCGTACAGTATCAAATTAATAGAAATGAGGAATAAGTCATGAAATCAGAATGTAATCGTCTGTTTGATTTAGTTCTACCAGGGGATTTTACCTTTGCGAATGAATTACATAATTGCATGGTTACATGTATTCATAACATGTTCAATGCTGGTTCATTAGATGAAGCAGATCATTGGGAGAAGGAATTAAATAGATGCGCAAAAGAATTCAAGAGCCTTCGTAATGAAAAAGAGGAACATGAAATATCTAAGAGTTATCGTGTAGTTATTAAAAGGTTTCAAGAAAAGGGGATTAATGCATCATTAGTTAGTCGTAAAAAATAAAAAATAAAAAATAAAAAATCTATCACTTTGCAGAGTGATAGATTTTAGACTCTAATAGAGAGTCTTTCTAAAAATTGAATTGGAGATTAAGTATATCAAAGCAAACCAAGTAAAACAATGGAGGATGAATAATATGGCAGTTTATAGACCTGTTCAAGTTTCATATTGGCAAGATGCTTTCGTTTTAGATCTTACACCGGAGGAGAAATACTTCTACTTATACTTAATGACTAATAGCAAAACTTCTCAGAGTGGTATCTATGAGCTTCCATTACGAGTGATAGAAATGGATACAGGATATAACCGTGAAACGGTTGAAAAGCTGTTAGAGCGTTTTGCTGATTACGGGAAAATTCATTACAACAAAAAGACGAAAGAAATTATGTTGATTAATTGGCTTAAATTCAATGCTATTACAAATATGAATATTGAAAAGTGTGTGTTAAAAGAAATCCAGAATATTAAGTGTGAAGATTTTTTAATTGATTTTTATGAGACATGTTTAGATTTAGAACAGCAGCAAGATTTTAAAATTCCTCGTATTAAGGAATACTTCCAAGCTCGTTTTGAGTGGCTTATAAGGGGCTTCGAAGACCCTATGAAGGAAAAAGAAGAAACAAAAACAAAAACAGAAACAGAAACAAAAGAAAAAGAAGAAACAAAAACAAAAGAAGAAGCAGCAAGCTGCTCAAGAGATAAAAAAGTTGCAGAAGAAAATCCAATAGCATTTTATGAGCAAAATTTTGGAGTTCTTAAACCATTTGTAGCAGAGGGGATTACCGCTTGGATTGATGATCTAAATGCGCAGCTTGTTATTAAAGCAATGCAAATAGCTTTAGAAAAGAATGCACCTAATATGTCTTATGTACAAGGTATTTTAAGAGATTGGCATGCTAAGGGGTATAAGAGTATTACTGATGTTGAAGCTGCACAAACTCAATTCCGTAAGAAATACCAGTCTCGTGGTGGGAGAAGTAATACTAGAAAAGAAATCGTCCCTGATTGGTTACATACTCAAGATACAGAAGTGCAATCTCAGCCTGTAAAGCACGATGAAATGGATTTAGAGGGTGAACGTAAACGTTTAGAACAAGTGTTATCTAAATATAAAAAAGAGGCTTAGGAGGATTGTAATGCCAAAGCAGTTAACAATATTTGATGTTGAGTCTGTAGTAGCATTCGATACTGAGAAAGCACATATTCATCGATTAAATTCTAAAGTTCGTTTTACGGACATAGTTGTTCAAGTACCAAAGCAAGTAAGAGCTACTGATGAATTAAAACCAACAACAGCGCCAAATGATCAGTATGAATTATTTGAGGAATATACAATTGGGATTTGGAGATTTAAACGAGTGGAAGATAAACAGTTCGAGTGGGAAGAAGCGGAGGAGCTTTGCAAGTCTGCGAGAGATAATAAAGAACCGATTTCAATACGACTTTATTTATCATTAGAACAATCATTTATTCCAGAGAATGTTGTGCAGTATTTATAAGCAAATAAAAAAGTCGAGATTGCTCCCGACTTGCTTCGACAAAATAATCATAACATACGGGAGTGGTCTTAATGGGAATTATTAAAGAAAATCTTGTAGAAATGAAAGCTGAAATAGATTTGAAAATAAACGGAATATATGTTGTTAAAAATGGTCAGGTCCAACTAATAAAACCACCCCAAGGTGGATTTGGTGAACAATCATTTGTATATCAAAGTGGAAAAGTTATTCGTATGGAAGAACGAAAAACACAGTTAATTTAATGGAATTTGAATTTTATTAAATTATAAAAGTCCCTGTAAGTATCAAAAGGGACTTTAGGTTAATACAATTTTGCTTAAGCATTAAAGTGTGTTAACAAGTAGTGCTCTAATAGCACGAGGTCCTATAGTGCTACTATCATCATCTGTATCAGATGATCTACTTGTGATGATGAATAGGCTATACTGATATGTTCCTGGAGGTGGAATATCTACCCACATGACAGATGGATTTACGGTTATTCGTGGGACTTGGTTAACAAGTGCAGAGAAGATATTTTCATTTCCAGTTGTAATTGTATTTCCATCTCTTAATAACCTAATTTCAACACCTGCACCAAACTGGGTCGCAGAGTCGGTAGGGAAGAAGTCTCCTGTAGCAAAAATATCAAGTACGACTATTTGTCCAGGTAATACAGTTATAAGGGGAAGATTTAAAGTAGGTGTGGTAAATACAGGTACAGGTTCATTGTCACCTGTAAAAAATACATTAACTATGCCAGCCGATCCGGTGCCGCCAGTAGGTCCAGTAGGCCCAGTATTACCAGTAGGTCCGGTGTCGCCGGTAGGTCCAGTAGGCCCAGTATTGCCAGTAGGTCCGGTGTTCCCGATAGGTCCAGTAGGCCCAGTATTGCCGGTAGGTCCGGTGTTCCCGGTAGATCCAGTAGGTCCAGTCGGTAGTGTGAATGGTGGAATAGCTGGTAAAGTAGGTCCGACTAAATTAGGATTTATTGAAGCAGAAGATAAAAAATCGTCCATTATATTTTCACCTCTAAAAAATTCGTATTACTAATAGTAAATGTGAAGATAGAGTAAAGTGAAATGGACAAACGAGGAATTAGGCAATGGGATTTAAAAAAATCGTTATTTGAATAGAAAAGGGGCAAGCAAAGATAAAATACGACCGCTCCTTTTATAGGAACGGCCGTACAAATATCATGTGCCGGAGGTCGCTCCAAATGGCATAAGATGTTTTCTCTAAAAAGTACGGAAAAGAAGTTTTACGATTATACGTAAAAACGGCAGGCAACTAATTAAGTTACCCGCCTGTTCTCAAGTGGTACGGAGGAGAGAGCTCCGTTTGGAAAGAGTACAGCCATGGGAAATCGGCTTGCAGATAGTATGTACGATATAAAAAAGATTATTCGTAAAATGAAATATGAATGATTTTTTAATGAAAGTATTATTTTGTAGGATATTAATTAAATTGGAATTTTGTTAAGAGATGAAATGTTGAACAAATGTGAATGATTAGATGATACTAAAGTAAAAGAAAAAGAACCCTTTATAAGGATTCTTTTGGGGAGTCAATCTAACACTCACATTCGTAATCGCGATAATATTCATCGCACGAATCATTCCTATCATTGCAGCAGATACAAAAGGTCTTTTTGATCAATACTTCAATGAAATTAATGAATTCGGTATTATTTGTGAGAGTAAGGCTTTGAAAATCTTCTACTTGAAATACTCTTGTTTCATTTGTAGCAAGAGTCGCGGTAATTGGTGTGGAAGATTTTCTTGTTTGAATAGTTACTTCGATAGGGAAGGCATCTCCGGGTACAGATATTTGAAGTAATGTTTTATTGTGATTATTAGTGAAATCTTCAAAAACTCTTCTTGAAGTGTCAGGGGGTACGATAATAGTTAAAGGTTCATTTTCGGTTGGTGTAGTTTCTGAACCAGCTACGGTATGAGTCTCGATAAAACAGTTATTTTTTTGATAGTGAGAATTTGATTGTTCTTTATAATACTTGTTACGAGAATCATTTTGATTATTGCAGCAGATACAAAATGTTTTTTGAATAAATATACCAATATTGCTATTGATATTAGTATTATTTGTGAGAGTGAGGCTATGGAAATCCTCTACTTGGAATACCCTGGTTTCACCTGCAACTATTGTTACAGTAATCGGCAGACGAGAACTTCTTGTTCGGATAGTTACTTCAATTGGTTGAGAAGTACCAGGGATGCGAAAATCAAGTAATGTTTTATTGTGGTTATTGGTGGAATCTTCAAAAGCAGTTCTTGTAGTGTTAGCCGGTACGTTGAAATTTAAAGCTGTATTCGAACCAGTTATTGTATGGGTTTCGATAAAACAGTTATCTTTTTGATGGTGAGTGTACGATTGTTTTTTATAATACTTTTTACCATCTTTATAAAAATAATCAGCCATACTTATGTCGCTCTCCTTTCTTTGAGATATCTCTATATTTTATTAAAAAAAGAATAGAGTGCTTGTACAAAATAAGAAAATCCGCTCTTGTAATTAATTAAAAACGTTATTTGATATGTAAATGTAAGAGCACTCCGGGAAGTGCTCTGTAAAGACTATTCATTCTTAAAAGAAAAGAATATAAAATATTTTATGAATTTATTTTTGATTTTGTGTGTATTCTTTGTACAAAAATTTCATTAGAAACTGAAAACTAGATGCCATAATAGCACTTAGTTTTAAAGGAGTACTTGCACTAGTTTAATTTGATAATGTTTAATTCCAAAGCATTTATTCCATTATCGCATGTAAGAATGTCTGTGTCGCCTAGAAAGCTATTATTAATAAGTTGAAGTGTTGAATTGGCTGGGACTGATAAAATAGTGTCCCCAATGAGTTGAGTGCAATCTACATCCTCTGAATCTCGTATTAAAAGACCGAAAGTAGCTTTGAAATTTGGAATCAGACTGTTATTTAATAATATAGAAATGGTAGGCGAATAAGGGAATGAAAGGGCTACAGTCAAGTTAATCGAGGAAATGAAAGAAATCCGATAATCTCCAGCTTGTGTGATATTAATTGTGGTTGGATTTAACAGAGAAATTCCCCCTACCATAGGGTCAGCCTGATTAAAAGAAAAAGGGGATTCGAAAGGGACTGTAATGAATTCCGTTTGCCAAAAAGTTCCGTAAGCTACTGAAAGTGTTCCAGTCGGCCCAGTCGGCCCAGTCGGCCCAGTCGGCCCAGTCGGCCCAGTCGGCCCAGTCGGTCCAGTCGGCCCAGTCGGTCCAGTAGACCCAGTCGGCCCAGTCGGTCCAGTAGACCCAGACGGTCCAGTTGGCCCAGTAGGTAGTGTCAATGGTGGAACAGGTGGTAAAGTAGGTCCAACTAAATTAGGATTTATTGCAGCAGAAGATAAAAAATCGTCCATTATATTTTCACCTCTGAATAGTTAGTATTACTAATAGTAAATGCAGGGATAGAGAAAAGCGAAATGGACAAGTGAGGAATTAGACAATGGAATTTTCATAAAAGCGTTATTTTATTATAGGAAAATAGGTGACTCAGCAAGTGCGCCAGCCGAGTCACCCAGTACTATCGATCCAAATAATGTTCTTTTTCTATATGTATTTATGTTGAGTTCCTAGAGGCTAGCTCAAAAACCACAGTTAAAGGACAAAGAAAATCATTTTAGAGAGTATTAGATTTTATTATGTTAATGCTACAACAGCAAGAGTTAAGCCCAACGTATTTAATGTATTAGAATATGGTCCTACATTAACAGTAAGAGTACTTGTTATACCTGAAGGTGTAGTGAAAATTGCGGGTGCTGATACAGAAGTGAATCCTGCAGTATATCCAAGAGAAGTACCTGAGCCAATGATTGGATTATTATTCAGATACATAGTGATACCTGCCGAATTACCTCCTGGTTGAATAATAACTTGCACTTCATAGATTGCCAAATAGGTTCTTCCACCTTCAAGTAAAACAGTTGTTGGTGGTGTGAATGAAATTGCTGTACCATTAGAATTTACCACGGTATCTAGTGGGATCGCAGAATTTACAGAAACTATTGTTGGGGTAGTTTGAACAACATTTAAACTGTTAGCCGTGGGGGATGGACAAGTGCAAGGTTTGTGAATTTTAGAGTTGTTATCATTTTGGTAATTCACAAATAATCAAACTCCTTTGTGTAAGATAATTTTTTATCTCATATAAAACGTAGCTTTTTTGTGTATCTATGTTATTTTTAATAAGTTTGTAAAATTTAGCCGAATAGTATTGGTCAGTCAATTCTTAAAAGTATTTGATACTGTAGGGATTTTAAAGTGCATTCGATAAATATATATGAATGTTTTTCAAGGACATTACTGTAAGTTAGGAAACATAATAAAATAGTTATTGTATAATGACAAAAATTAAAGAACCTGTTAGTAATAACAGGTTCTGTGTACAAGGAGTTCAAGGAATACAAGGAAACTGGTCCAGAGAAACCTGTGTATTCTTTGGCTTAATAGTAATGTATTCAAAGCAAACAAAAAAATGAATAAAAGTTAAATAAAAGCCTTATTTAATAAAAAAATCGCGCACAAAAAATGTACACGATTATATAGAAACTATGTCTTGCGTGCTCATTGCATTGTATGTCTATTGTATGTAAAACGTGATACATTGCAATAAATTAAAAGAGCACTTTTGACAGTGCTCTTAGGACCAAGACTCTTACTGTAAAAGAGTACAGGATAATATATGTGACTTTTTCTAAGAATGTGAATCATTTGACCAGAATTTTTACTTGAAAACTAAAGAGCGCTTTCAAAGGCGCTCTATGACTAAGCTTTATATAAAGGTGAATATGATTATTGTATGTATGTTCTTAATGTATGTGCAGTTTTTAAACAAAATCGTTATTTCATAGCAAGAAAAAAAGAGCACGCATATAAGCATGCTCTTTGACAAGAAAGGTAGGTTTTTATGAATGGATGCTTCGATACAATAACATATGCTTGTCCAGTTAAAAGGTGATAAGTTTTTAACAAAAACGTTATTTGAATAACAATGGAAAAATAGCAAATATATCTAAAGTAATTAATAAGCCAATCCCAATTATAAAAATAAATATTTAAGAATTTTGATTGTTATCTGCATGATTTTGCTCCCGAATTTTTTTGTTGGTTTAGGTAGGTGTGCAGATTTTTATACAACAAAGCAGCTAGCTGGATTAGCTAACTGCTCCATTGCGGTTTGTTGAAAAAGAAGCCCACGCATACAAGTAAATTATATGTAACTTTAAGTTACAGTTATAGTATGTACAGAACTTGAAATGCTATGTGGGAAAAATTCAATAAAAATTTCATTTTATAGAAATAAGGAAACTAAAAAGAGCACCATGCATCAGTGCTCTTTAAGATAGGAGGTAACACTTTGAGCTGGATGGTTAGGTTAAAAGTATATGATGTAGAAAAGGAATAAGACCTAAATTTTATTATTAACTCAATATAAAAGAGCAATTAGCTTTTGCTAATTGCTCGGCTCAAGATAATAGACATAGAGTGGGTATTAGTAAAATTGGCTATTCACGAGCCTGTTTACAGTGTAACCAAGATTTTTAGATGTATTCCCTCTTTAAAAGCCTTATTCAAACAGTGTTATTTAAAGAGGGAGTGGAGTAATGAAAAAGAATACTTTCCCTTTATACATGAGATGATTTTTTAATTCTCAATATTATATGAGTGTTAAGACAAAAATGTGTAATTAAAAGAGCAGCTAGCAAAAGCTAACTGCTCTCTGAAAAAACGTTAAGAAGGAAGTTCAGAACTCAAGTGTATTTATAGTATGGACAAGGTTTATAGATTTATTCAAGGGGGGATGGATAATGTGCACTTATTGAGAAAACGCGGTTAAAGAATTCTTTAAGAAGCAAGAGTTGGAACGCAATAAAAAGCAGTTAGCAAAAGCTAACTGCATAGTGAATAAGAAGAACGTAATGGTCATTCGTATTCAACCGTGGTGTATCTATATTGTCTAACATGTTTTAGAAATTTATTCAATAAAAGAGCAGCTAGCAAAAGCTAACTGCTCAGGTAATGGAATATGGTTCGAAATGGGGTGTATATAGTATCGACGGAATATTGAGTTTTATTCATCGGATTATGTTATATGCTTGACGATATAGTCTTTTAGTATCAAAAAACCTGCAAGGAGAAACATTACTTCAATCGAGAACCAAAACATATCTTTTTGAGGCTTTTGAAACTCCGCTATTATGGAAAATGTTAAAAATAGGGTAACGATTAATACAATACAGAGTTTAATTATATCGGACATTTAGAGCACTCCTAAAATGTAGTCTTTTTCATTATATAGCTATTTCCAATGTTAAGGAATTTAAAAAGTGTATATGAGAATTTAAACAAAATAATCCTTTTAAAGTAAAGCAAACAAAATATAGTCCGGCTAGAAAACTAGAGGACACCAATTCATTAAAGCAGCAATTTGAGCTGTTTTAGGAATAGGTGTCCTTTTTATTTTGAAAAGGGAGATGAGGAAATGAAAGGGTTAAAGGACCAGTTACGTGAATGGAAAAAGAAATCGAATCAAGCAAAAAAGAAAAAACGAAAAGAGAAATTTAGCACTCGTGAAATTGAAGATTTAATGGGGATGCATAGACCTTGTTATGAACGAAGACGTGGAGCAATCAGACAAAAATAATTCAAAAATAAAAAGGAGTGGTTGTTCATGACTAAACAATTATCTTTCTTACCAAAAATTGATAGAACAGCGACACAAGAGGAATTAGAAGGTGTGTTGGAAAGTGTACGTATACATAGACAATTCGGGATGATGCGTAAAGAAATGAAGGTCACTCCTTCTTATGAAATGCGTGAGCATGGCCCTACACATGCAGTTGGTAAACCGTTAGAAGATGTTGCTATAGCAAATATTCAACAGAGCAAACGAGAAGAATGGCTTGAAAGAATATCATTACGTATTGACCAATTTCTAAATCGATTAGGAAATGGACGTGCAGGAAGCATTCAGAGAGAGATTATTTATAAACGCTATTTAGAAGAAGAGGACGTATGTGATTACATGGTTTATAACGAAATAGGTATGTCAGAGCGCACTTATCGACGTTGGAAGTCCAAGGCGTTTTATAAACTTGCTTTTGCACTTGGATTAGAAGTTTACGAGACAGAAGAAACGGGAGGTAATGAATAATGAATTTCGTTCAACTAATACGTGATCCGGAGCAAATACAGCAGCTTAAAGAGTATTTTAAGGAAAAGAGCTTACGTAATTACATTCTCTTCATTATGGGCATTAATACAGGTCTTAGAATCTCAGATATTTTGAAACTGAAGGTCGGGGATGTCAAAGGTAGTCATATATCAATGAGGGAAATGAAAACAGGGAAACAGAAACGAATACAAATTACAGCAGCATTGAAAAGAGAACTTAAATGGTTTATTGAAGAAAGAGAAGATAACGAGTACCCATTGCAAAGTAGACAAGGTAGGAATCGTCCAATAGGTCGCAGTATGGCATATAAGATATTAAGTGGTGCAGCGGGAGAGTTTGGATTAGATGAAGTAGGAACGCATACGCTGAGAAAGACATACGGGTACCATATGTACATGCAAACGAAAAACATAGCATTACTCATGGAGATATTCAACCACTCGTCAGAGAAGGTCACCTTACGTTATATAGGTGTAAACCAAGATGCAATGGATAAAGCAATGACTAGGTTTAAAATCTAATCTTTGCATTTTCTCTTTTAAATCTAGGGTATCGCCAGCGTTTCTGAAAAAACACGTTAATGGTATAAAAAATTTATACAGTTTTCGGTGAATGCAGTAACAAACGCGAACCCTAAAAACCATGCCAGGATAGGAATATATATTTAAAGGTGAATAGAGTTATAAAACAGAAAAAAAGGGAGTTCTTCTGAGAGTAAGAACCCACTTTTTATTGCTACTGACAATGATAGGATGATAGGTTATGTAAATCTTTCTTGAATACCGTATACATTTTGAAAGTTTTGTAGGAAATATTGGATAATCATACAAGCAATACTATAAAAATCTTAATAGTATTTATTATAACATTGAAAAGGAGCTAAAATATGGAAGACTATAATAAATACTACAAAGATAAATACTACAAAGATAAATACTACAAAGATAAACACTATAAAGATAAGTATTACAAAGATAGGTGTGATGATGATAAATACTACAAGTATTACAAAAATGAATTCGATGATCATTCTATTGAAATAAATGTAAATTGTTGTTCCGATCATAACAACAATAAGAAAGATGATCATAAGAAACATGATGACTGTTGTTGCAATCGTAAAGAAATAGAGAGGCAAGTTAATAACCCAGCCAATGATGTAGCTAATTTTCCACGCATAACTCAAAGTGAAACAAGCTTAGCGCGTTTTAATGATTTTATACTCTATGGATTTAATGATACTAATAACACTACACCCCCGCCAGAGATACCAGGGACTCATAGCTTTTCAGGATTTGCTTTCTCTAATAATTTAGGTGATACCTGGACTGATGGTGGTCCTGTACCTGTAAATCCAGGAGGATTCAATGACGGTGATCCTGTAATAGCTGTAGATAGAAATGGTGTTTTCTATTATGGTCAAGTTGGGAGAGAAGTTGTAGCAGGAACTCTGCAAGGTGTAATTAGTGTTTCAACTGGAACCGTTAATCCTACTGGAACTATCACAATGAATCTGCCTCAAGTTGTTGGACGAGGTCAAAATCCAAATCCTAATACCGCCTCTCAAGATAAAGAATGGATTGCAGTAGGACCTGATGCTGATAATCCAGGGAATGAAGCACTGTATATTACGTGGACTGATTTTACTGTTAACCCAAGAAGTATTCGCTTTTCAAAATATACAACAGGAGTCAACTTAACACCTATCATTACAGACCAAGTTATTGTTCCTCCGGCACCCAATACTTTTGTCAGTGGGTCTTTTGTAGTCGTAGATAATCGAGGTGTCATCTATGTCTTTTATGAACAAATATTGGAGCCTCGAAATAATTTAAATAATTCTAACAGGACGATTCGAATGCTTAAATCAACTGACGGTGGCAATACGTTTCCGATTAACGTGCCAGTTTCAACACCTTTCTTTGCAGCAGCAAATGAAATATCAAATTGTGCTGGAGATAATCGTCCAACAATACGTGTTGATAATACAAGACTGATTCGTACGAATGAATTCCCACAAGCTGCTATTGGACCAGATGGCACTTTATATGTTGTATGGAATGCTGGTAGAGTTATTGGGAATACGCGTTTTATTGATGTCCTTTTAGCATATAGCACTGATGAAGGAAATACATGGAATGAAGTGAATATCTCTACTCATAAAAGTTTAACCTTTTCGTTTTTTCCATCAGTAGCAGCCAATTGTCAAGGAGCTCATATTCAGTATAATCGTTTTAATGACCGTCGTGGTAGAGTCAGTGGAGTGGGTGATGGAACATTCGCAATATTTATGAAAAGCTTCTCTCTTTTTGATGGTTTAAGTGAAGAGAGGATGGTAAGTACTGAATTTTCTCCAGTGCCGATTACGATTGCTAACCCTGATCCAATACCTTCCGGATGCTATATGGGTGATTACAATCAAATCATTGCAGGTCCCGGAAGTTGTTTACTTCACTCTTGGGGTGATAATCGAAATGTTCTAAATGGTCAAATTAATCCTGATGTTTTCTTCAAACTAACAGCTCCAAAGAAGAAACATAACTGTTGCTGTGATTTAGATAGACATGTTTAAAACGAGGTAAATCCTCCATCTCTTTCTCTTCTGAAATCCACTGAAAGTCAATTTCCTTATTTCCTCTTAAATATTTGTACTATCTATAAAAAAGTTATTTTTACAAACAGACTATCTACCAATAACGAATTTTACGTTAACTAGCCTCTCTTGTGCGGGCTAGTTTTTTGCTTAGTGTGTTTTTAAAATGTCGGTGGTATCCCTATACAGTTACTCATAAATTTTATACTGTGTAACTCAAAAGGAAAAGTTTAATCAAGTCAATGATATCAAGTAATTCGGCGAAGGGATTAGTTACACACAATATAAGATATGGGTAAGTGAAGAAACGGTATAAAAAGAAGCGTAGTTCGTCAAATGAACGTAACGCTTCATTATCATCAAGTTAAGAAATTCATTGTTTCCGATTAATAGTATCCGTTTTATGTAATTGTTATAGATTTTGAAAGAATAAAAAATCGCCTTAGTAAAGGCGATTCATAGTTTATTCATTTTGCGTTCTTTTGATAAGTAAGTATCTTTTAAATACAATGTTCTATATTAACGTCTTTCTGGTTCTTTTTCTTTTCTTCTAAGACCAAATAAACCTGCTAGTCCTAATAAACCAAGCCACGCCCAATTATTATTATTATCACGATCATTGTTCAAATCATTCGTTGTATTCACATTTCGAGTTCTAGTATCATTATTCACTCTATTCATATTATTGTCATTAACTCGAGTTGTAATACCATTATTATTAACTCTATCCATATTATTTCCATCGTATTCAGCATGAACATTGGTACCAAAAACCATAATAGTTAGTAATAGGGCACTTAAAATAGATGAGAATTTTTTCTTCATAGTTTTCCCCTCCTTTCATATTCAGTAATGTCTCCGGTTTCTTTAGACAATATTCGTTTGAAAATATATAAAACCATTTGAATTGAAATTATGATAAACATCTTTAATTTTTATTATTAAAAGTACTTATAATACTTAATTAAGTTAATTGAAATGTATTTATTATTTATAAGAATAAATTTTTGGTAACGGTACATTCTATGAGGGGTAATTACTATATTTGGGTAAGGTGTTCCTTATGAGTTATAAGAACTTATTTTCTTTAATCCAGAACATGGTTAGGAAAATTTTTTCTATAGTAAGTATTGTTGCTAAAAGTCTAATTTCTTTAAGGAGGAATATTTTTATGGGTATTTTAAGTGGAAATCCACAAAATGAACCAATGCACTATGGAGAGGTCTTTGGGATTTGGAGTTACCTTGCAGCGGCACAAGGTGCAATTGCTGGATATCAAGTTCTAATTAACCACACAGGAGACGAGGATTTAAAGAAATTTTTAGAAAACCTTGTAGAGAATGATATCCAATCAGAGGTTGAAGAATTAAAAAATTTATTAAAATTAAATGGAGTTGCATTACCGCCAGCACCTCCAGAAAGACCGGTTGCATCTATTGAAACGATTCCTCCTGGTGCTCGTATTAATGATGCGGAAATTGCAGCTAAAGTTTCTATGGATCTTGCTGCTGGGTTAGTAGCATGTAGCCAAGCTATGGGACAATCCCTTCGAGAAGATGTAGGAATGATGTTTGGTCAATTTCATATGAAAAAAGCACAAGCTGGAGCTATATTACTTCGTCTGAATAAGAAAAAAGGTTGGATTATTCCGCCTCCATTACATGTTCTACAATCAGATCAAGCATAATACCTAAATAAAATTCAATCTATTCTTTGACTGTTGCAGTGAGGTTGTCTAGAAAAATAAAGGTTATTAGTGAATTAAAATAAGTGGCAGAGTCGTGACCGCTTTTTGGCAGGAAATGTGCCGGTTGTTTTGGTATAAACGTGTTATATTTGTATTGTGAGAAGTGGCGGAAAACACTACCCACTATGTTTTTTCTAAAATTCTAAACGGTTCGTAATGACGGCGCATAAAATCCGAAACCAGCAGATGGTAGTGATTGAATGATACCGTTATTAAGGAGAGCTTTTGCTCTTCTTCCAGTTACTTAATAATGCATAAAAAGATTGGTGCAGCCACATTAGGTGATTGGAAGAAGGGTAAAACTTTATTTACCGTAATTAAAATACAAATAAATAATTGATATCAGAGCATCCATTCAGGTTCTTTTTCTTTTGATATGCTAATTAATCACAAATCGGTATTCCAAGCACTCTTAGAGCTAATGCTACTTGAAGAGAAATCTCTAATCTAGCAATCTCGATACCAGCTACTGTAAGAACTAAAAAGGTTGGCCATTTACAAACACAACGCAACTTTCCATGGTTACGCCTCCCTTCTAGTAAACTACTACAGTATATGAATTGAATATTAATATGTAATAGTTAAATTGATAGATTTACCTTGTTCTAACAAAACAAACTCAACACAAACCAAATATTGTAAAAAAGTTTCAAAAACTATCTAATGTAACAAATCATATATTTTGTTACATTAAATTTATGAATAGAAATGCCGTTATATCAACGTTTCTTTCTATTTTAAAAAATAACTACCATATTTTATGTAACATATTGTATAATAAAGATACATCTAATGTAACATAACGTGTGGAGGGGTAAGGAATGAAGTTTGTGCAACCAATTCGAGATAAGAAAAAATTAGAAGAAGTGAAAGAAGTTTTACGTCGCCAATCTTATCGTGATTTGTTTTTATTTGAAATGGGAATCAATACAGGTCTAAGAATTAGTGACTTATTAAAGTTACATGTAAATGATGTGAAAGAAAGAACTCACATTGTTATTAAAGAACAGAAGACTGGAAAAGAGAAACGTTTCATTATCAATACAACGTTAAGAGAAAAAATAAATGAGTATGTAAATGGAATGAACGAAACAGATTGCTTATTTGCTTCTAAAAAGACAGGGAAACCGATCACGAGAATCCAAGCTTATCGAATTATGAACGCTGCTGCTGAAAAAGTAGGGCTTGATGAAATTGGAACGCACACTCTTAGAAAAACTTTTGGATATCATTATTACCAAAAGACAAAAGATGTAGTAATGCTACAAACAATCTTTAATCATTCTGCTCCATCGATTACATTACGTTATATAGGAATCCAACAAGATGAGATAGATAAATCATTAGAAGATTTCAGTTTATAAATTAGAAACCAAAAAAGTAGCGATTACGCTGCTTTTTTATTTTGTAAAGCAATTAGCGTGAGGTGGTGTAAATGGAAGAAGAAACTATAAACGTTCCTACATGCTCTGTTTGTAATGAGCCGTGCATGTGGACATTAAAAATGCCATTAACTATTACTCATTTTGATAAAACTTATCTCCGTGAAGCAAATACGGATAATGCTCATATATGCATTGAGTGTTTAGAGAAGGAAGTGCAAACAATTGGATAAGGGGGCAGGTGTTATGTAATTATGGCCAGACAACGAAGTCCAGACCGTAACAAAGCGTATGAAATATTTAAAGAACATAATGGTGATATTACGAATCGTAAAATTGCCGAATTGTTGTCTACATCCGAAAAAACTGTAAGCGAAAAAACGGTTGGCGGATGGAAATCTAAAGATGGATGGATAGACAAATTAAATGGAGTACTCCATAAAAATGAACGGAGTACTCCAAAGAAAGATACGGAGTACTCCAAAAAGAAACCAGGAGCACCCAAGGGTAATAAGAATGCTGTAAACAATCGTGGTGGAGCCAAAAAGGGTAATAAAAATGCTGTTGGTAATTCCGGTGGCGCTGCTCCACTTCGTAATGGTAATGCTGTTAGTCATGGATTGTATAGAAAGTATTTACCGCAAGAAATATATGATTTAAAAGAAGAATTAAAAGAAGCAGTTAACAACGATTCCTTAACAATCATTTGGGACAGTATTATGCTGCAGTACACTCAAATCATCCATGCTCAACGTATTATGTTTGTTAAAGACAACGAAGACATGACCAAAGAACTGCGGAAAAATAAACTTACTGAAAGTGGTTTTGAAGAAGAGTGGGAGATACAATTCGCTTGGGATAAACAAGCTAGTTTCTTAAATGCTCAATCGAAAGCAATGTCAACGCTAGTAAATCTAATTGAAAAATACGATAGATTAGCTAATACAGAAGAACAAAAACTACGCATTGAGAAACTCAAGAAAGAGATCGCTGCTATTAAAGTTGATGGTGATACGAATCAGAATACTGAAGACTGGAAAGAGTCTCTTATGAAGATAGCGGAGCGCAGGCGTAAACAAAAGGAAGCTGAAGCTAATGAGTAATAC
Organism: Bacillus cereus group sp. MYBK108-1; assembly: GCF_051917185.1. NCBI lineage: Bacteria > Bacillati > Bacillota > Bacilli > Caryophanales > Bacillaceae > Bacillus > Bacillus cereus group sp. MYBK108-1. Next base: position 26,963 of record NZ_JBQAHZ010000010.1, on the reverse strand, counting down.
GGCTTTTAGTGAATTTATGGAGATTATCGATGTTTATTGGGATGATCCGGTTGCGTTTGCCGAGGATATGCTGGGTTTTTATCCGGATGAATGGCAGAGAAAAGTTCTTATGGATTTGGCACAAAGTCCAAAGGTTTCTGTGCGTTCTGGTCAAGGTGTTGGTAAAACTGGTCTTGAGTCAGTTGTTGTTATTTGGTTCCTCTGCTGTAGGCCGAATCCAAAAGTTATATGTACAGCCCCTACAAAGGAGCAGTTATTTACTGTACTTTGGGCCGAAATAGCCAAATGGTTAGAAGGAAGTGCAGTTAAAAATCTTCTTAAATGGACTAAAACACGAGTATACATGATTGGTAGTGAAGAACGTTGGTTTGCTACTGCTAGAACAGCAACGAAGCCGGAGAATATGCAAGGTTTCCACGAAGATTATATGTTATTTGTATGTGATGAAGCTTCTGGTATAGCAGATCCTATTATGGAAGCTATACTTGGTACTTTATCTGGCGCAGAAAATAAATTGTTTTTATGCGGAAACCCAACAAGAACAAGCGGTGTATTTTATGATTCTCATAATCGTGACAGAGATTTATATAAAATACATAAAGTCTCTAGTTTAGATAGCCCTCGAACCAGTAAAGACAATATAGAGGTATTGAAAAAGAAATATGGTGAGGGTTCAGATGTTTGGCGTGTACGTGTACTTGGTGAATTTCCTAAAGCAGAGGCAGATGCATTTATCCCGTTAGAAATTGTAGAGCAAGCAGCATCTTGTAAAGTGGAACCGACTGGTGAAACACTTGACTTAGGTGTTGACGTTGCACGATTTGGTGATGATGAAACTGTAATTGCTCCAAGGATAGGAAATAAAGTCTTTAAATTATTAAACCACTATAAACAAGATACTATGGAAACTGCTGGTCATGTATTGAAATTAGCTAAGGAATACATGGCAAAGTACAAGCAGTTAAAAAGAGTTGATATAAAAGTCGATGATAGTGGTGTTGGTGGTGGTGTTACGGACAGATTGAAAGAAGTTATTAAATCTGAACGATTACCATTCAAAGTATATCCGGTTGTGAATAACGGGAAGCCGCTTGATGATGAGCATTATGATAATGCAGGTGCAGAAGGTTGGGCCGTAGTAAGAGATTTACTTGAAGAGAATATGAAAGCATTTATACAGGGTGAAGAACCTACAATGGAGATTCCAAATGATGAAAAAATGATTTCTCAATTTTCTAGCCGTAAATACAGAATAACAAGTAGAGGTAAGATTGCATTAGAGCGAAAAGAAGAAATGAAGAAACGCGGATTGCAATCACCCGATAGAGCAGATGCTATAGTTTTAGCCTTCTATAAACCAAAAGTAGTTATGGGCGGTAAGGTTAAAAGAGTATAGTCGGACATTTATTGTTCGGCTATTTCTTTTGCTCTTTATTAATAGAAGAAAGGAGGACATACAAACGATATGAGCGATAAGAAAACAATTAAGAATGTAAAAGTATTTGGTATTAATAAAGCAGCAGATGACCCAAAGAATTGGGAAGACAACAGTAAGCAAATGACTGTAGATCCATTCGCGCAAATATATGGCGATAAAGGGTTGGTTAAACCACCGTATGATATGTCAGTGCTGTTGGAAATAAAGGAAAGTAATCCAATCCATTCTGCTTGTATTAGCGCGAAAGTCGATGATATTGCAGGTGTTGGTTTCGACTTTGCTCCTTTTGAAGAAGTGAAAGAAGCGAACCAGGAGCAATATAAAAGGTTAAAAGAATTTATGCGGAATTGTAATCCAGAAATGACGAGTTCAGAAATTCTTAGAGCTGTATGGGATGATTATGAAACCGTTGGCTGGGGGATTATCGAAGTTGTTCGGAATCAAAAAAACGAACCATCGGAACTGTACCATATTCCAGCACATACGGTTCGTGCTCATAAGGATAAAGTCCGATTTGCTCAAATTGTAAATAACAAAGAACGATGGTTTAAAAAGTTCAATTATCCCGATGATTTCCGTCTTGCTGATGGTAGGGCGATAAATGCAGAGGATGTTGCAGAAAGCGGAACAGAAAAAGCTGGAGAAGTAATTGTTATTCGTAAATTCGGTTCTCGTTCTTCTTATTATGGGATACCTAATTATGTTAGTTCTATCGGCTCGATAGTTGGATCTCAAGCAGTAAGAGATTACAATATTAACTTCTTTACAGGAAAGACAATTCCAGATGCTCTGCTATTTCTTGAGGGCGTTGATGAAATAGATGATGGAACGGAAAATGAACTAAAAGCATTCTTCTCTGCAGAAACAAAAGGAGAACATCATAAATTGGCCGTTGTCCCCGTACCGCCAGGGGCAAAAGCTAGATTAGAAAAAGTTAGTCCAGATGTAAAAGAAGGCAGTTTTCGTTTATATAAGCAGGATAGCGCAATGGAGATATGTGTGGCTCATCGTGTGCCGCCTTATCGTATCGGCTGGGCTATGACAGGCTCATTAGGACAAACAACCGCTAAAGAAATGAACGAGATGTACAAGCGTTCTATTATTGAGCCTGGACAAGGAATATTAGAACATCGATTAAACTATCAATTGTTCCGTGTATTTGCTGAAATACTAGGCAGTTTAGATTGGCATTTTAAATTAAATGAAATTGATACGGATGATCGTGAAGCGGATTTGAAGTATGCAAAAGACAGTTATGAGGGTGGAATATTAAAACTGAATGAGTCCCGTAAAGTAGTAGGTTATGAACCTGTACCAGAAGGGGACAAATTCTTTGATGGTAAAACCGAATCTTCTTCTCCTGTACCAATTGCAAAAGCTGCAGATAATGAGCAAGATAACTTAATTGCTATTAATGAATTTAGGGAAAAGCATGAAGAAGTAGAGAAAGCTATGCAAAAGAAGGTAGCGGATTTTTTTCCGAACAGGGAAAACGGCTCTTAAACCTGCTTCCCGTAATTCGTATTAATAAAGCAGATGAAGAGATTGATCTTGTAATTGCTGAAGCAGAAGTTGATGAATTTCTTGATAGTGTCGATTGGGATGAAGAAAGACAAATGTTTGTCGATGAAGTCACAGACACTCTGCATGATGATGTAACAGAATTTGTACAAAGTGCTATTGCATCAAACGGTTTAACCTGGATGGTATTAGATCCAATAGGTGACGTTGCTGCAAAATGGGTTGCTGCTTATGCCTTTGAATTAGCAAAGGGAATCCATGAAACTACTAAAGATAGATTAAGAGAAACAATGTTAAAGAATCTTAGTGAGGGAATGGGTGTCGATGCATTAAGTGTTTCTATTGCAGATGTAATGTCAGAAGCAAGCAACTACAGAGCAATGATGATTGCACGTACAGAAACAACATATGCAATGAATTACGGCAATTTAATTGCTTATAAGGGCGCAAATAGAAACAAGAAAACATGGCTTACAGGAAACGATGAGCGTGTTTGTAAAGAATGTGGTGGTTTACATGGCGAAACAGTAGATATTGATGATTTATTTAGCAACGGAAAGATGTGTCCGCCAGCTCATCCACATTGTCGCTGCACTATGATTTCAGAAGAGTAATAAAATACACCTATTTGATTGGGGTTTCATCGTCAAAATGTATACGGCTTTAAATTGGCTGCTATGCGTTTTGACAGTGGAACCCCAATATTTATAGGGAAGGAGGTAAAACGATGGGATACGAACTAAAAAACGCCAATATCAGCTATGTTTCATTAGTTACAAAGGGCGCTAACGGTCGTCAATTCGCCATTATGAAAAGTGAATCTGCTAAACAACAAAATATAACAAAGCAAGTTCCAATTCTTAAAACAGAAGAAGAGAAGCAGCTTGTTACAGGTGTGGTATATGAACCAGATGTAGAAGATTCACACGGGGATAAAATGACCGCAGAAGAAATAGAAAAGGCTGCTTATACTTTTATGGAAAACTACCAACACATCGACAAGCAACATGATGAAATTGCTGGTAAAGGAACAGTTGTTGAAAACTGGATTGCTAAAAGTGATATGACAGTAGGCGAACAAGAAGTACAAGCAGGAACATGGCTTATGACCGTTCGCGTTGATGATGCAGATACCTGGGAAGAAATTAAAAAAGGTGAAGTCACTGGTTTTTCTATGGGTGGATTTGGTGAACGTGTGGAAATCGCTAAGACTGATGATTTTACTCATGAAGATAAAGGTCTTATTCGAAAGATGTTAGATTTCGTTAAAGGTGAAACTCACAAAATCACAAAAGGCGAAGTAAAAGACCGCTTTATTGATGAAAAACAAAAACGTGATTTACGAGCTGTATTTAATTTGTTTGAAGATGTGTTCTATTGGGAGATTTGGGAAAGTAACCCTGATATCGATCGAATGGCGGCTGCTCTTGATGATATGAAGGACATACTTTCTTCTATTAAAGGCGGTTATACCATCGCTAAATCAGAAGATAGTGTACAAGCAGAAAGCATTGTATTAGAAAGTATTAAAAAAGCTGGGAAAGTATTGTCCCAAAAAAATCATGCAAAATTAGATGAAGCATTAGCTTTAATTAGTGAAATAAAAGAAACCGCTACACCACAGGAGGAAGATGAAATGAAAGCAGAAGATATTGCAGAGATTGTTAAACAAGCAGTAGAGCCACTAGCTACTAAGTTAGAAAAGATTGAAAAGCAGGTGAATGGTGAAGAGGTAGAGCCAACGTCAGAAGAGCAAACAGAAGAAGAAAAAGCTGCAGCAGTTATTCAAAAAGCATTAGAACCAATTACAAAGCGACTTGAAAATATCGAAAATGCTGCTTCTATCCGTAAAGGTTTAGATCCAGATGAAGAAGTTACACCAGGACAACAACAAATTAAAAAATCTAAATGGGCAGGATTGAACCTGTAAGGGGAGGATTTATCATTATGACAATGACTAACGCACAATTATTAAAACGTTTAGATCGTATTGAAAAGGCAGCAATGACAACAAGTGGAATGAATGCAGGATTATTAAATCCAGAACAAAGTAAAGAGTTCTTCCGTATGGCATTTGATACAACGCCATTCTCACAATTACACCGTAAAGAAATGCGTAAAGCAAAACAAGGTGAATTAGATAAAATTGCAATTGGTGGCCGTATCTTACGCAAGAAAACAGAAAACAGCGATGATAATTACCGCGCAGGTGTTCAAACTTCTAAAATTGAGTACAATACAAAGGCTATTCGTTTACCTTGGGAAATTACAGAAGAATTACTCCGCGAAAATATTGAAGGTGAAGGTTATGAAGATACTGTAATGGCTCTTATGTCTACACAATTAGGTATCGATTTAGAAGATTTACATTGGAATGGTGATACAGACTCTTCCGACGGAATGTTATCTATCAATGATGGTTGGTTGAAAAAAATCAAGAAATCAAAAGAGTCTCATATTGTCGATCATGCTAAATTGGTAACTGTTACAGGTGAAGCTGCTGCGGCAAATGGATTTGGGAAAGGTTCTATCTTTGCTTTATCCGGTGCAATGCCGAATAAATATAAAAACAGCAACCTTCGTTGGATTATGTCTCCAAGCCGTAGAGAGAAATGGATTGAGTATTTAACAAATCGTCCTACTGGTGCTGGTGATGCTGCGTTACTTGGAGCAGGAGATCAAGTTAATAAACCGATGGGATACGGAATTGTTACGGTTCCATCTTTAGAAGACGATGTTATTATTCTTGCAGACCCTAAAAACTTTATTGCAGTCAATACATACGATACTCGTGTTCGTAAAACTACAGAAGGTAAAACTGCAGTAATGGAAGATAAACGATTTTATGTAATCCACTTTGATGATGATGCTGTAATTCAAGAAATGGATGCAGTAGCAATCCTAACAAATATTCCGGATACGTTTGGAGCCTAATATCCAGGCGTATTTTTTATGGAAACAAACTCTTTGTTATTAGGGTTTTGAATGTATACTTTTTTAATATTTTCTTGTTTTTAATGGAAAATGAGATATAACCAATAAAACCAACAATGCGAATGTAAACTTTCATGCAATAGTTTACATTCGTGAAAGGGGTGTTAATTATGAAAGTAGTTACGCTGCGATACGGTGGCACTTACACCGCTTATGGACAAAAGTTTAAGAATGGCCAAGAAGAAACAGTTACAAATGATAAAGCTGATTACCTTGTAAGTACTGGACATTTTGAGCTTGTAAAAGAAGTCGATAAGAAGGAGAAAGAAACATAATGGATATTACTTCGCAAGACATTAAAGACCGCGTAAATGTGCAGAAGATGCCTGATACAGTAATTCAAGAACTAATAGATTACTATGCAGTTATTGTTAAGAAGTATTTAAGAGTTAAGTCGGAGAATCCAATGAAAGAAGTCATTCAAACAAGTAAACTAGCGTGGCTTTCTTTTCCTGCTGAATCTATAGCAAAAGTCACTCATGTTAGTTCGAAACAGGATATGACCGATTCTATTACTGTAAATGGCCGTATTGTTTATGGTTTATCCGAAAATCAATTGTATGAATTCGAATATAAGATACAAGATTATGATGATCTGCAGGTACTTATGAAGAAATGTATTATTGATTTGGTTGTTTCTGCAGTAGTTCGTGCTAACTTACAACGAAAAGGTATGAAAACATCGGAGAGTATTGGCGATTATTCGTACCAGATTAGCCCAGAAACGCTGGATGAACCAGCAACAAACAATAAGATACTCAATGGTTTAAAAAGCTTTAGAGCAAGAGTTAAGCCGGTGATGGCCACATGAACGAAATGTATTTCGATGATGGTGGAATGGATGATTTATATATTCATGAGGTAGTTGTAAAACGAAAAAAGAAAAAGAAGCAATCCGCTGGTAACTATGCAGAAATACCAGAGGACATTTACGAGAAGATGATTTGCCGTATAACTACTAATTCTGCTACTGATAATGAGAGATTTAAGCGTGATAAACAAAATTTTGATACAACCTTTAAGATATATGCACCTGCTTCTTACATAATTAAACCCAATGATCTTATTTATTTCAAAAATGAAGATGTGGGCGTTGATTATACGTTTGAAGTTAAAGGAGAACCGCGCAATCCTGCGTTTATGAATCACCACATTGAAATTTATTGCGAAAAGGTATGATTCTATATGGCTAATTCAGTAGAAATTGAGTATTCAAGCAATATGGAGCAAATCAAGACGCATATTAACGCTATGTGTGTTGAAAAGGTCACAGCAGCATCTATTCATTTACAAAATCAAGTGAAGAAGAATCTCACGGGTAGCCGTAGCGGTAAACAATACAAAATACCTCATATGAGTCGTAAATATACTGCTTCTAAACCAGGTGAAGCTCCTGCTGTTCGTACCGGTGACTTGTTAAATTCGATTAAATACAATGTTAAACGGTCACAATCAGAGGTATTAGGTGCAGTAGGGAGCGACTTGCAGAAAGCAATATGGCTTGAAACTGGTACAAGTCATATGGAAGCCCGTCCATTCCTATTAAAAGCGTTTGAAAAAGAACGTAGAGAACTTAAAAGAATGATGGGAGGGTAATAGGTGTCTAACGCTATTGCAGCTATTAGAATGCTTGTAGAGAACGATGAAATAATAAAAGCTAATCTATCAGAATATGGTGAAGGCGAGGACAAAGGCCCTGCTCTTTCATTCCAAACTGCACAAGATGATATGGAAATGCCTTATGTAGTTATGAGAATTGAAGCAGATAATCCGGATGATGTTGAAATTATAGATCGTATGATTCTAAATTTCGATGTGTATTGTGATAATGGGGATTATGATAAGGCAAAGTTAATTGCTACACGTATTGAAAAGTTACTAGATAGAGAAGTTGGTTTAAAAGATGATGGGATACTTTCTATACATCGTGCCGGTAAACTGCCGGTACCGGATGAAGACCCATCTATCATTCATATAAATGCAAAATTTCTTGTCCGAACCATGCGAACGGACTTGTATTAGGGGGTAGGACAAATGAGCTGGAAATTAATTAATGGTGTCCGTGAAGGAACTACAGATAATTTTGTTATCGGTCCTGGTGTCATGTACAAAGGATTTAAAAGTGTAAAAGAATTAGGTGAACTTGTAGGAGCGACTACAGGCGGAACAAAAGTTGGTTTTGATCGTGAGTATTATGATGCAGATATTGATGGTGTACTAGGTAAAATGGTGCGTGGTAAGTGGTTATTAAAAGATGAACCGCATGTAGAACTTACATTAGTAGAGTTTACAAAAGAAAACCTGCAGTTAGCTTTACCAGGGATGACGGTAGATAGCACAACTGAAACAGATTACGATATTATGAAACCTTCAAATGATATTCCAGATTCGAATTACCATGATATCGCACTAATCGGTATGATTTCGGGTAGTGAGTTACCAGTAATTTTTGTAATTCGTAATGCAATGGTAGTTTCATCTATTGAAGTGGATCTAAAAGATGGTAAAGGAACTGTTGGTTTGAAATGTAAGTTTATCGGTCATTACAGTGAATCTGCACCAACTACACCACCGTACGAAATCTATTTACCAAAGAAAAAGAAAGCAACAGTACAAAAAGCACCGGCTACCGCATAAATGGTAGTCGGTTTTCTATTACATAAAATGAGCTAAATGCTAAAAGGAGAGCACGAAATGAAATCTATTTTAGAAAAAATGATGAATACCGGTACAGAAATCACGATTTTAGGGGAGAAGATATTGATGCGTCGCTTAAATGTAACGGATGTTTGGCGGTTCGCTAAGATTATTTCTAAAGTTGGACGCCATGCAATAGCTGATTTTGCAGATTTCGGTAAAGCTAAAAATGAAATGGATGAACTAACAAAAGCTGCAGAGTCTCTTCCAGAAGAAGAAAAAAACGTTCAGTTAGCTGCACTTAAAGAGCAACAAAAACAAAAAGGTTTAGAGTTTGCTTTACGTGTACTAACAATGATCCCGGCTTGTGAGGATGATTTCACAGAGTTCTTTGCAAGTTTACTAAAAGCTAAGAAAGAGGAATTTTGCCAACTCCCTCCCGAAGCAATGGTTTCTGTTATTCAAGGATTACTGGAAAGTGAAGACTTAATGACTTTTTTCAACCAAGTGCAGGGGCTAGTGAAAGTTCAGAGCGAGAAATGGAACCAATCAGCAGCAGCGCCAATCCTAGCGTAAATGAAGACTCAGATGAATATTTAGAGGAAGCAGAACAAAATATGTTACGTGCTTTCGACAAGATACAAAAACGGTATGGATGGACAGATGATTATGTCTTATCAATACCGTATTCGCGTTTAATGGACCTGTTTTCTCTAATTGCACGAGAAGAGCAGCAAGAAGAACTAAATGAGTGGAAGAAGATGGCGTTCATTGGCTTTCAAACCCGTCAACTTGAAGAAGGTACTACTTTTAATGATTATCTTCAAGCTTTTGGACTAACTGACACCAAGGACGATAAAGAATCATCTTATGAAATGGGTGAAGTATGGACGAAAGAAGAGTGTGAAGCACATGCTGCTCAAATCATAGCTCACTTCCAAGAAGACGATGAAGAATAAAATGGTTATCAGCCCCAGGAAAGGGGGTGCGTAAATGTTAGCTGAAATGTTCCAACTGTTCGGAACGATTGGTATTAAAGCAGAAGGCGCTTATAAAGATTTACAACAATTTGAAGATCGAGTACAAAAAACTGCAAATGGAATGCATGATAAGTTCCAAAAAGCAGGAGATTCAATTAGTCATGCAGGTAACAAAATGAAAGATGTTGGTACTAACATGACAACGGGCGTTTCCTTACCTTTAGCTGGTATTGGTGCTGCCGCTGTTAAAGTAGCTTCTGATTTTGATACTTCTCAAAGAAACATCCAATCTTCTTTAGGACTTACTGAAAAAGGTGCTGAAAATCTTGGTAAAATCGCAAAAGAAACTTGGAAAGATGGATTTGGTCAAAGTATTGAAGAAGTCGATCAGTCTCTGATAAAAGTGTATCAGAACATGAAAGATGTTCCTCATGAAGAATTAGAAGAAGCTACAAAAAGCGCTATGACATTGGGTAAAACATTTGATTCTGATATCAATGAAGTAACTCGTGGTGCAGGACAGTTAATGAATCAATTTGGTATTTCTTCCAAAGAAGCATTTGATTTATTTGCTGCTGGTGGACAAGAAGGTTTAAACTATTCAAATGAAATGTTTGATAATGTGGCCGAATATGCGCCATTGTACAAACAAGCCGGCTTCTCTGCTAACGAGATGTTTACCATTATGGCAAACGGGACTCGTGATGGCAGTTATAATCTCGATTACATTAACGACCTTGTAAAAGAGTTCGGTATTCGGGTACAGGATGGTTCTAAAGGTGTATCTGATGCCTTTGCTGAAATGTCACCCCAAACACAAAAGGTCTGGGATAACTTCAACAAAGGTAAAGGAACTTCTGCAGATGTGTTTAATGCCGTCTTAGGTGATTTAGGTAAGATGGACGATAAAGTAAAAGCAAACCAACTTGGTGTTGCTGTATTCGGTACAAAATGGGAAGACATGGGTGCTCAAGCTGTCTTAGGTCTTAATAATGCAAATGGTGCGTTAGGCGATGTCGAGGGCACAATGGGAAAAATGCAGAAGACGCAGCAAGAAGCTTTTGGTGTTCGTTGGCAAAAGTTAATGCGTACTACAATGGCATCTTTAGAACCATTAGGACAAGCTATTTTAGATATTGCAGAAGTGGCACTCCCTCCAATTATTAAAGCGGTAGAAGTTGCTGCAAAAGCATTTAGTTCTATGCCTAAGCCAATTCAAATTGGTGTTGTAGCAATTCTAGGTATGGTCGCTGTCTTAGGTCCATTAGTCGCCATGATGGGCTTTATGACAAGTGGAGTTGGTGCATTTGTTGGTTCATTAAGGTTCCTAGTACCAATACTTACTAAAGTACCATTATTATTTACAGGTATTCTTAAAGTCGGCCCTAAACTTATCGGTATGTTTGGTGGAATTGGGAAAGCTCTAGCGCTGTTGGGCAGATCCATGATGACCTTACTGATGAATCCCTGGACGATTGCCATACTAGCAATTGTAGGATTAGTATATCTAATTTATAAAAACTGGGATGACATCGTAAAATACACCAAGAAAGCAGTTAAATGGATTGGCGATGTCTGTTCTAAAGCTTGGGACGCAACCGTAAAAGGTGCAAAAAAGGCATGGAATGGTTTAGGTAAGTTCTTCTCTGGATTTTGGAATGGTACAAAAAAACTTTTCAAATCTGCTTCATCATTTTTGGGTAAAGTCTTAGAAGAAGCTTGGAAATATATAAAACAAAGAATTGAATACAACATTAAAATTTGGAAAAATATTTTCGAATTTGGATGGAATGCTATTAAATTTGTTTTTAATCTAGCATTAAGTGGTTTGAAAAAAATTGTAGATGGCACATGGAAATTCATTAAGAATAGTGTCCAAAAGGCGGTTAACACCTGGAAGAAAATTTTTACTACTGGATGGAATGCTATTAAGAGAATTTTCTCTATGGCTTTAGCAATAATAAAGCAGTACGTAAAAACTGAATTCGAAAAAATGAAAAATACAATATCCAGTGTTTTTAACAAGATTAAGGAAATTGTAAAAAAAGCCTGGGACGCAATTAAATCAACCTTTACTACAGTATTAAAATTCTTAACAGATTTTGTGAAATCTTCTTGGGAATCTATTAAAGATACAATTTCTAGCGTTATGAACACAATTAAAAATGTGATTCAATCAGCTTGGAATTTTATAAAGTTTACAATCATTAATGCAGTTCGTGAATTTGTTGGGTTTGTAATTACTAATTTCAACAAATTATATAACACAATAACCGATGTTGTTGGCGGTATAAAAGAATTTATTGTTAGTAACTTTAAAACTATAAAGAAAGCAATCACTGGTGCATTTACAGGCGTTGTAGATACTGTAAAGGATGTATTTAGTAAAGTTGGTTCTATAGTAAAAAATGTAGCAAAAGATGCAGTTAGCTGGGGAAAAGATATCATTTCCGGTATTGGTGAAGGTATGTCCGGTATGGCAGATTGGCTTATAAAAAAAGCTAAAGGAGTTGTTTCGGGAATACCTAAAGCCGTATTAAAGTTCTTTGGTATCCGAAGCCCATCCCGGTTAATGATGGAATACGGGGGCTATATTACAGAAGGTCTTGGTGTAGGGATGGAAAAAATGATTCCTGCAGTAGACAAAGCTTCTGAACTATTAAATAAAGCTGTCGTTCCACCTAAACCAATGAAACTAGTAACCGATGTATCTAATCAAATTGGACAAATGGGCGCACGTTCTGCTGATTTAATTGGTAAAACTGCACATCCATTTGCTGGACAAACCCACGTTGAGAAGAAAACGGATAATGGCGTAACAATTCAAAATGCTACATTTAAAGTCTCTGTTGAAAAACTACAATCTGCAGACGACTTTGTAAAAATGAGAAAGCTGCTACAAAACGTAGTTGCTGATGATCTAATGGGAATGGCGGTGCGAAATGTATGAGTATATTAAAAACATTGCATAGAAGAGGTGGTTCATATCACCTCTTATGGGATGCTACAGAATTAAAAAGTACAATTACATATACTATTAATTTTTCATGGCCTGGGACATATAACTTCTCTTTTATGTCCCAAGTTCCTATTGGTTCTGATGGTATGTTACCGGATAAATACTTTATTGTTCGGGTAAATGGTATTGAAAAATTTAGAGCAAGAGGTGCCTATGCCTGGGAATCCAGAGAAATTTTTGTTGGTGCAGGACCACAAACAATTGAATTCACAACAAGCGGTTATGGCGGTGCAGATGTAGCTTATATACGTGACGTTCATTATTACGCTTTTGGATTCGTCCCAAACATCGCAATGATTGAGCAAACAAAAATGCCTAAATCATTAGACGGATTAAAAAACTATAATATTATGCATGGTTATCCCCGTTTCCAAAGTAACGGGAATAAAGGATGCGAAGTAGAATTCAATGTTTTATTTAACGATATCAGTTATTGGCGTGATTTCATGAGGGAAATATACCGCCCTCATATTATTACTGGCGATTACGGTACCTATGGGGGTATAATACCACCGAATGAAGTAGATGCAATACGAAAAGGAACGCTAGTCATAGCAAAATGCAAATTAATATCCATGTCACAAGCAGGAGTAGGAGTTGATGGAATGTGAGAGAAGGATCTATTTCTTTAATTAGAATGTTGGGGAGCTATTTCCAGGTTGGGGATAACTCCCCTAATTTAATTGTTTATATGAAAAGAAGAGACTCTTCTTCTTACGTACAAATACAACACCGTGTAATAGGCTTAGAAGTACAGGAGAACGCAGATCAGTTTGCTAGTACATTTACTATTACCTTTGCGAATGAATACGGGCAAATGGCTCCTGATAACTGGTATGGCAAGTTCTCTTCTATTCAAGAATGGTTTTATAACAGTGAAGTAACAAATACAAATCAGCTATATCCGCAGACTGAATTTAAGGTGTCTATCGGATACGGTGAAGAAGCTTTACCGTATATACATGGTTTTGTATCTGATGTGAAGGTAAATGCTGAAAGTGGTACGATTTCAGTAACCTGTACAACATCATATAAGAAGGTTCTGCATAAATCAGTTATTCCGACACCGGGTTCTGATGAAATTGTAGCGCCCACCGGTAATGTTTATGATGTGGTTAAATTCTTCTTTGAAAAAGCAGGAGTTACATTACACGGAAGTAGGGTAAACATTCCTGGGACTAATCAAAGTTGGATTGTTGAAGGAGCAACCGGTAAGAGGTTTCAAAAGTGGGATGAAATTGTACGCGATATTATAGATACAACATTCCATTATATAAAACATGAACCGGATGGAAGTTGTACATTCATGAAGATGCCGGACTATGCAATTAACGAACCTGCAAAATTTAGTTTTAGAGAAGGTGAAAATCTTATCTCTTTAGATATGCAGCTAACTGACCAGGACATAAGTAACAGTATTGTTGTTAAATGTGGAGATTACGCAAACGGATTTCTTAATTCATTTCTATTAAAAAATGTATCGCAGGGTGATTTACGAGAAGAAATGATAGAAGTTCCTTGGGCGACAACGTTCTTTGCAAGAAGAGCGGTTGCTGCAGCTTATCATTTAAAAGCGATTCAGAAGTTCAGAACATTAACAGTCGCAGTAATAGGTGATCCAAGGGTTCAATTATTTGATGTTATTTCTGTTTACAATAGAGATTCTGGCCAACAATGGAATTACTTTGTTAAAGGGATTAATACAATGATCTCTGCAGATGATGGATTCTATCAAACTTTAGATTTAACTGTTAATTACGGTTATGAACCAGCCCCATATACAGATATAACTGGTATCACAGTAAACGTAGATACATTACGATTGAAACTTTGGGATTGGGATGTAGAGGATGGGGACTTATTAAATATTTACTGTAATGATAAATTAGTCGCGGAAAACTATTTCATCCGAAACAATCCAACATATGTTGATATTCCACTTGAATATGGTGTGAATATTATTGTATTTGAAGCAGTTCGAAATCCTAAGGGGATTCTTACAGGGCGTTTGCAAGTACTGGATACGCAGAACAATATCTTGTTCGATTATGGTTCCTTACCAGATTTATCATTTCCTCGGGTAAATCAAGACAAAGATCACTATTATATCCAACGACCAGCAAAAACTTGGTCTGTTACGAGGGTGAACTAGGGGTGATTCTATGATAATGCAAAAAAACTTATATGATCCAATCATGTATTTGATGAAGGGCTTAATTGATAGGCAAATTTATAACGGTGGTAAACCAATGCCCGGGAATGATCCAAATGACGTATTTAAAGAAGGCATGACCGAAGGATATACACTTATTCGTGACGGTGCCCGCCTATCTGCAGTCGATGGCGATAAATACCTACACTATGATTTGGTTTTCAACGCACAAGGTATGCTAGAAAAGGTCCTTGTCTCTCATAAAGTAACTGGAAAAGAGATGGAGTTACAATTAATATACAATGCACAAAAACAGCTAGAACGTGTGCAACCGCGCCTTCTAAACAAAGGTAACGGTATGCTGTCTGATTTACCAATTCCCGATGTATCGTAATGATGCACGGGAATTTTTTAATACACGAAAAAGGGTGATTACTCTTGTTTGAAACAACCTATTTAGCCGGCGGTCGATTAGATCCGCCTTTTCATCCAACTAAAACAGAACCATTCATACCTGGATTCATTATGGATTCTTTTTCATTCCAAACAAATGAAACTACATATACTGTACCTGCAGATATGGAGCTTTATGCAATAAGTGTAAGTGCATCTATATATGAATTAGATGATAAATGGAGCTTAACTGTAAACGGTAAAACTATGTGTAAAAACATATATACCAAGGATATTCCCGAAGGTATGCACTTTATGGTTTATAAGCCTTTAGCAGCAGGTAGTACGGTTCAATTTTCATTTAAAAACCAAGGAATCCTTGATAAAACAGTATGGTTTGAATTGCATTTTTTATCATAAAGGAGGGATATCATGAGTTTTGCTGTTACATATATGGCGGGCGGTAGATTTGACGCTCCTTATTTCCCTACAAAAACGGAACCGTATATAGAAGGTAGAAGAATTGGAATAGATGATCCAGTAAAAAATGATGAATTCTCACTACCATTTGATACAGAGTTAATTGCATTCTCTATAGCTGCATCAAGTTATAGTGATCGTGATTATTGGAATCTATTTATCGATGGAAAACAAATATTTAAAAATGTTTATGTAAAAGACGTACCAGAAGGATTCAATTTTTCTATTATTAGACCTATTCCGGCTAACGCTGTATTAAAGTTCGAATACCACAATATAACCGGAACATCCAAAGTAGTAAAGCTGAATTATCAACTATTAAGAGATTAGGAGCGTGAAACCTATGGCATATATTGAAAAAATAGTATCAGAAGCAGAATTCCATATGGAGTTAATAAACACCATGATTGAAAATGGATGGAAGAAAGTAAGCAGCTTTTACAAGGTTATTTATAAAGCTACGAAATCAGACGACCCTGTTCATAATTATTGGGCTGCAAAGCATGTAATTTTAAAAAATAATGATGGTGGTTTATACGGAATTGTTCAAGCTTGGAAGTGGACCGCAAAGACTCAATTAGACATCGATTTTTCTAAGCCTGATGGTAAAACTGCATTTAAAACATACTTAGAAAACAACCCACAATATAAAGATCGTTCATGTATGTATTTATATATGATTGAAAAACTACCAAGCTATCAAGAGGATAGTGTAGTTATTATGGGAGCCGAGGACAAGAAAGAGTTCCAATCCATTATAGATGTAGAATTGGCCGAAGTGATAGCTACAGAAAAAACAGAAATAAACAACGGAAGACCTTATACATATACCGTTTATGACTATACAGATAAGCCTGATTTAATGATGTCTCCTTGGGTTAAATCTACTTTGAGAAACCCTAAATTGCTAAATATAGATGCTGATACAAATTGGTGGCCAGATTCTTTAGTTCGTATTACAGGACAAGTTGATAAAAATAGAGTTGTCCTACTAATACAAGCAGATAAAACGCCAGCATTTGAAAATAATACTGTCCCTGTAACCCCAGTATACATGGGACGCTTAGAAAGCTATGGAAATGACGACACCATAGCAGATGCTCTTTGGGCTGGAACTGCTTACGATGAAGGTGGAGAAAGTTCTTCTCACAGCTTTAATTTTGAAAGTAAAACGCCATTTAGGGACGTATCAAACTATATGCCACGCACAAAGAAATACCCTAAGTCGCCAGGTAATGGCATTGATAATGTAATTATTAAACGTTCCCGTTTTGGTGCAAGATACCAAGCACATTATATTGCGTGGAATATACCAAGTAATATTATGCCACCAGATCGGAAAGGTGCTAATGGTGGCCAATATCCTACAGCATGGCAAAGCCACGATAATGACGAATATAAGTATCAATTCAATCCATCTTTATATAGTGGTAGAGTTCATACATCTAGGGCTTATATTGTACATCCAGATGAAGGGGTACGTGGTTATATGCCGTACGTTGTACTTCTCTCCCCGTTAGGGTTGCTAAATGGAGATAAATTAAAAGTTAGAAAAAATACATGTCCAGATACACACGACATCTACAGATTCTTTACCGTGGATGCAATTTCACCAATTACAAAGATGCCAGCTACTGTATATCGTCCAGCAGGATTAGGTATTTTCGAGAAAACAATATAGGGGATGAATATAAATGTGGTTCGATAAAATTGTAAATTTACAAACCTTACCTACCGAATTAGAAAAGTTATTTGTAGATAACGGATGGAAACGTGATCTATTTTTCCGTATCCGAAGAGAAACCAGCAAATTCATAGATGTGCGATTATTCGAATCCACTGGAAGTGATTTGGAGCGTAGAAGATTTGGTTTTGCAGTTGCATACGATACTGCGGATTCTGATTTCGCAGATTCCAGATATGTAGCCACTGAATCAAGATTAGGGGATTTTGGAGTAGGAGATGGTAAGAAAACAAACTTCATTATTCCTACTTCTCCAATCATTGCTAGTTCCTTATCTGTTTATATAAATAGTATCTATCAAGAAAAAAACACTTATACAGTGGATGGTAGAACAGGATTAATTAAATTTAATACACCAGTAGCAAAAGGAGCTAGAGTTACGGGGGAATATCGTTTAGCTAACGATGCCTATGAACCAACGAACGATATTATTTTCTTCACTTATACTCGATACTTTATTGAGAAGGAAGTGAAAATGAGTGATCAAGATGCAGATTTAGGAAATGGTAATGGTACAAAAACAGCTTTTAAATTACCATACCCAGATTTTGATGAAAGCCGTTTTGCAGTATACAAAAACGGAACAATTTTAGATGCAAACAACTATACGTTTACAGGGGATACAATTATTTTCAAAGTTGCTCCTGCAAGTGCAGACAACATAAAAATTGCAGGTACTCGTTTGCTAGAATCTAGTAACGGTAGCGATGTAACAGAAATACTACCTGCTAAGACGCAATTTACCGTACAGAGCACAAATAGTGTCCTGGCTGAAATTTTTAAATCTATCAATTTTGTGAACGCTTCTCCCTATACAGTACTAAGTTTGACACCGGAGCAAAGATTCACAAAGGACTGGAAACGTGATTCCGTTGTTTACATGTACGGTAACGCTCATAAAGATCGTGTTGTAATGTTTATGCGAATTGATCCAACACCAAGCCCTGTACGAGCATTATTTGTTCCATTGTACATTGGAAGAATGTATACATTTGATAATAAACCGCAAAAGAATTTAATTATTATGGGCGGTTGCCGTTCTGGGGAAGAATTCAGCAATTCTACAAAGAAAATTGGTAATGCAAATATGGATTATGGCGAAAATACATCGGGTGGAAATCTTACGCCTGTTTTGTCTCAATCATTAACTGGATCTATGTATCAGCAGCATTACCTTGCCTTTATAACTCATAATGCCGATATCGATAGTGGCCAAGGGAGATTTAATCCTTCTATGTATAGCGGTAAATACCATTTATCACAAATTTATATCGTACATCCTAATGATGGATATGTAGGGAAACTTGATGATGTATACGCAGTACATCCAAAAAATATTCAACAAGCAGATGAGCTTGAAATTGAAAAAACTGTAACAGATGAAGTGATTGGTAAAGGCGATGGAACTAAAAAGATATTCCATTTAGAGCACAAACCAAAAGAAAATACATTGAATCTATTCATGGATTGTAAGGAAGTTCCTAAAACGGATTACGATTATAATCCGGAAGATAAAACTGTAACTTTTAAGGAATACCCTGGTGGTGAAATTCTAGCTAATTATCAAATGGCGCAATTATATCGCTACACACTACCAACAACAGCAGTTTCTCCATTCACAAGTAAGTTTTCGCCTTTCAATCCAATTGGCCTAGCAATCTATAAAGAAGATATTTAAACAAGAAAGGGGGAAGGCAAAAGATGAACGAGAAAAATTATTCGATTGCTGCCCCTTCTTTATTTATAAATGAAAAGAATCATATAGTTTCTGTTAGTCCAAGTCTTTCGTATGAAAAGACTTATTGTCTTTCTATTTCAATTGCTAATCCTTTTGGTGAAAACGAGCATGAGTTTCCTGTAAGTATGCCGCCTAATTCAAGGTTTAAGGCTGTTAAAGAGGATAATGCAGGTGTATTTGCAACAAAGGTAAACAGAATTAAAGGTGTTTTATCTGACGTGATTAACCGGGCTTCTAGAGACATTATTGAAGTTGATACAAGCATTACGACATTCAACTATTTCGATATAGATCGTAACGTTAATATAGATATTTCTGAAATGGAAAACCTCACACAATCAAGATGCTTTGCAATAGATATTACAGATGATGAGTCAGCGCAGCAACGCAGTCGTATTTTTGATATGGACCATGCGAAAGAAGAACTTGCAGATAAACCATTTGATACGCGTGAAATTAAAATCGTAAATGAATCTATTATGTCTAGAACTACAGATGAATATGAAATAAATGAAAGTATAGAAGAAGAGCTTCTTCATAAGAAAATTCGTGAGTTTGCTACAGAAGTAGAAGAACTTCCTGAATGGGTGAAAGTAGCTCGTGTATTGTATGGAGAAAAATTCTACAAAAGTATATTGGCAGACCGAAAAGAAAAAGAACTGCAGTCTAATATATTTGAGAATGGCACAGGTGAGATTGTAATTAAGGAGTTAACTGCAGTAACAACACATCCTTTAGAAATGGCAGATAGATGTATTCATGAAGTTGCTGCTTCTTATGAAGAGTATGATTTATTTAATGATCTAGGAATACCTGTTTATTTACCTAATTATGATCTATTTGCAAGAATCCAAAGAGAATTAAAAGCAGATTATACAAAATTTGATACTGCAGATAGAAATATTATTCAAGTTGATGGAGGTTCAATATCATTCGAATTAGTTGAAAGAGAACAGATAGAAACTATAGCAGCGATCCCAACAGATGAAACATTTATACGAAAAAACTTATCTGTGGAACTAGAAACCTTTGATATGGAAGATTCAAAAAGAACTCAAAATGAAGTAATAGCATCCTCTGCACGATATGAACAGGCAAATAAAATTCACTCATGTCACGATAGTGAAATTGAAGATGAAACACAATCAATTCGAGTTACAAATGAATTAACTGGGAATTCTATCGAAGTATTGGAATCGATGGATAATAAGGGCCGTGAACTTGCTATTGATGTGGTCAATACTGCAGGTGATTTTGTTTTAACTCGGTATCTTATCGCAGAAAACATCATTGGATTTGATAATGCTACTCGTGAAAAAGAACTGATCCATACCATATTAGACAATGGAACTAATGCTCAAAAAGTAGTACCAGAAGTAATAGCAGATTCCATTGAATCACGGGAGTTTAATAGGAAATCACAAAATATCCTTTCATACATTACAACAGATGAATTGAGCACACGAGAAAACAAACAAATTGATGTTATAGAAGGAGAATCCTCTACAGCAGAAAGAAGTGTTATCGAATTAGAAGCCCAAAATGAAGAAATTGATTTATTTGAAGGTATGGGATTACCTGTTTATTTACCCGATTATGATTTATTTGCAAGGGTTAAACGGGAGTTACAAGCAACGACGGTGTTGTCCGATATAATGGATCGTTCCAAAGTTACTATAACTTCTGAAATAGCTGATAGCATTGATATGGAGCGTTGCACCCAAAATATCATGACGGATGTGTCCGGAATAATAGATTTTAAAAGACCTGTATTAGAATTAGATTCACAAATCGCTAATGATTATGATGCAGCTGACACACCTGCAAAGCAGTCTTTAATACTAGAACTAGATACATTTGATAGAGATGTAAGTGTAGCAACTGATATAGAAGAATTTGAGCGATTTAACAGGGATACTTGCATAGAAAGTTCAGTGGCGGAATTTGAACCAGCGGAGAAAGTTCTGGGAATTGATACTGAAATCATCGAAAGTGAACGGTTTATTATTAATAAATTCATTGAAACCGAGTACATACAATTTGATGATTTTATTGTTAATAATATTTACCCTACTGAAATCATTGAAGTTGATGAAAATAGAAAAGTTCAAAAAGAAAAACCGAAACTATGGTTACGTCATAGCCGTTCTTCTTGGTGGACAAATTCTAATTGGAAGAAAACAAGATAGAAGGTGATGAAATGGCTACCATTGGACAAGTGTTAAAGACACCCGAACTGGGGTGGAGAAGATATGACTGTAATTCTCAAAATTTCTCACTATTTGATACAGACTTTGACCTAAGTAGCTCTGACCGATTTTACTCCGGTATTACAAATGGTCAATATATACGATTCAAGTTTTTTGGTAAACAGCTACGTGTTATTGCGGAAGTTTCTAATCTTCCTGGACAAGTTTCTATATCGATAGACGGAAATAAAGATTACTTCTCTTTAAATAGTAAAGCAGATGAAAATTATGTTTTAAAATATGAAAAGCAATTCACGGAACAGGCAATCCGTGAGTGTATTATTAAAATCGAAAACAACAATATATCATTCCATAGGTTTAACGCTTTTGATATTGATAGTTCTGGATACTTAATTGATTTTATGAGAAAAGTCTCTTTATATAAAAAAGAAGCAGGGAAAATATTTATAGAGGATTTCGATTCCATAAACCCGGAATGGATTATATCACCTTCCGAATCTTTTAGTATCGCTGCAAGAAAAGGCTTTATAAGATTGAATCATACAGCAGATAAAGATGTAATGTTACTAATCAACAAACCGCAAGGAGATATAGCAATACAAGTCATTGCTGATTATACTCCTGATGTTGAAGGGGATAAGGGCGGATTGATTATATATCAAAACGCTGATAATAAAATAGAATTTCTTGAATCTCATTCTATTAATAGTTCTAAAGAACACAGAGAATGGCTTGCTACTTCTACTGGTGAACAATGGGACTTTTATAGCAAGGTAGATGCTACCTTTGATTATGCAGATAGCGACAAATTAGAAGCGACTAAAATCGGTGTTGTATTAAAGAAAGGTGTCTCAGATTCATACAAGCCGCTAGATATTGATCGTATCATTATCACGAGTGGCCACAAATTAAAGTTAAGACAACTGTTCCCAAATAACAGAGTAATTTTAAGAGATGAAAATGGCACTACACTATCTATTAATCAAGTGAGCAAATTAAATACCGGTATAGATATAAACCTACCATCTTTAGAGTTCCAAGGAACCATTGAAGTTTACGATGAACAAAATAGCCTTATAGCAGAAAAGAAAGCCCTATTTTATGGCGGTGACATCTATAATATGGGTTCTCCTTTAAAAATCATAATGGACTCTAAAGAATTAAACGATACCGATCCAACTAATTTAGGAAATATGATTGAGGGAAAAAGAATCATTAAAATGATGGTCCAAAATGAAAATTCTGTAGCTGTTCATAATCTCAAAATTTCTATTGAGCAATATATGGAAAAGGTGGGATATACGTGGGCAAATATTTCGTTAGATAGCTTAGCTTGGGTAAAACAAATTTCAATAAATACATTAAGCGCAAATAGTTCTAGGGAGTTTTGGGTACTGGTAACTAAAGATTTAAACTACATTGGGTTTGAACCTATTTTATTTAACATTAAATTGCAACATGATTGAGGTGTTTACATGGGTACTGAAATGAAAATCAATCGTTACAAAGAAACTGTAGGTGATAGTTCATCACCCGTACTTATTGAAAAATCTGAACAAATACTCTTACAAAACGGACAAACTCAATACCTTTCAATGAATATGGAATACAACAAATTTGATATTCGAACTATTCATGTAACAAACGATAAAGATATTGAATCTATTATTTCAATTTTTGATAAGAAACAAAACGGACTACAAATATATAAGAGTAATCAAGAGAAGAAAACTTACGATATATTAGCAATCCCTTGCGAAGATAAAGATAAAACAAGTGCTGCTCATGTTTTTATTGAAAACAAAGGAAATGAACCAGCTTTATTTACATTAATCATTAAAGCAGTAAGTTTACAATAAAGGAGTGTCTTCTATGACAGAACATATCTTCAAAAGATTCACACCGTTAAAAAAGAATATATTTAATCTGGTTATTGACGAGATGTTACGTGTTGGTTGGAAACAACTGAATGAAGGAAAACCAACTTCAAATGATGTCTATGTCATGTATTCGAACGGAAATGATGGTAAAAAAAATATCTATATCGAACTTATACCATATGACGGGAGAAACATGGAGGACAGCCCACAAAAATTAGATTTTGATGTGAGATCAACGCTATATTCTGATGCTTTCTTTAAATTTTGTTATGGATATGATAAAGAGAAAGGTCGTGGGACTACTCCGGATCAATCTTGGCCGGCTAGTTGGTTCCGTGGAAGGAATTACTCTGATGGTGTTACTTCAAATGGCCCTAAAATCGCTATAGATACTGAGATTGAATTCTATCTATTCGTTGATAAGGAAAAAATTATAACTTGCACAATTCCACCTGTAAGCACAAGATTAGCTCCTGCAGTTACATATATTGGGGTACTAGGAGAATTAATGCTAGAGGAAAAACATGAACCATATACACGCGCTTTAGTTTGGTACGCTAGTGCTTGGAGTGGAAATTATTCAACATCTAACACCGGGCTTACTTTTAATCGTCCAAAAGGATCTAATGAGACGAATATCTCACAATCATATCGTAGTACTTGGTTGCAAATACCTACAGGATTAAATCCAAATATCGATAATACCTTTCTACTATCTCCGTTTTATATTTTATCAGATAGTTATGGTGTGCGTGGGAAATTGGAAGGAATATATCGGACTTCAGATACGGGTATAGTAAGTGGCGATATATTAGAAATTGAAGTGAATGGGAACATACAAAAATATAAATACGTATATGCAAGTGGTAGTTATGGTTCCTTACCTGCTCCATTAGCATTTCGTATTGAATGAGGTGATTATCATTACTGTCTTTAAAGGCATTATTCTTGAGCCTGAACTCCTATTATTAAAGAGAAGTTCAGTTCAAAGAACCGGAAAAATTATTGACGATATTTTTTTTATCGGAAGTAGAAAGTCTCTAAAACGAAACGGAATGATTTTTTGTGAGGATTTAATAGTAAATAATGATTCAAAACAAGAAATGAACTACCCTCGTAAAGAACCATTAGAGCATTCTTGGAAGAGACTAAATACGTAAATTCTAAGCGTACAACAGTAGGCTTTTTTATTTTGGTCAAAATTTGAAAGGAGGTGAGAACTTGGAAAGAATTCACGAACTCATCAAGGCATTGAATATAAGCGATGTTATTACAAGTACTCAATTTAAAGTAGGTGGTGCTATAGGTGGTGGATTAGGAACAATAATTAATTTGTTATACGGTAAAGCGAACTTAATTTGGATCTCGATTTACTGCTGGATTATCATGCTCGACTGGATTACTGGTAGTAAGGCTTCAAAACTAGATGGAACATACTCATCACAATATGGAATTGAGGGCATCACGAGAACCGTGGTGCTTTTATCATTACCAGCCCTTGCACATTTATTTGATATTGCTCTTAAACTACCTGATTTCTTTTTCTTCATGGTAGTCGGTGGATTGAGTTACCACATTTTTAATAGTTTCGCAGCAAACTGTGCACGAATCGGCTGGGAAAAATGGATTCCTGCATGGTTATTAGAAAGTGTAGCGTCCGAAATTCAAGCGAAAATCCAAAGAAGTGATGCACGAAAAGAAAAACATAATACCAAATAAAAAATACACGCCTTACATAAGGAGAGCATTGTCAAAAGACGGTGCTCTTTTTGTTTGGCAAAAAGGGGAAAATACACAATGAAAAAACCAATTAAACTATTTAGCTCATTATTTATGACTCTATTGCTCTTATTTTCGTTTGCTACGGCTTCTTTTGCCGATAGAGTACTAATTATCCAAGACTTACCGAAACAAGCATATCGCTACGGTGTAGGCGCTTATGAGGGCGTTGTAGCACATAGTACTGCAACACCAGAAGCACCAGCAATTAACATTCGAAATTATGAAGCTAGAACATGGAGAAATGCATTTGTACATTATGCTGTAGATTGGAACGAAACAGTCCAAATTGCCGATACAAAATATGTTGCTTATGGTGCTGGACCAGCTGCAAATAAAAGATTTGTTCACGTAGAACTTTCTGAAACTAGCAACCCAGATAAATTTAAATCTTCTTATGAGCGTTATGTAAAACTATTAGCTAAGATTTTAAAATATAGAGGGATTCATCCAAGCAAAGGTTTATGGACACATAAAGATATTACTTACAAATTAGGTGGAACTGACCACGAAGATCCGATTGATTACCTTCGCAGTCACGGTGTATCAGAATCACAATTCAGAGTAGACGTACAAAAGGCATATGAAGGCGAAACAGTTACAGTTAAACCAAAACCACAAGAACTATCTCAAAACGTTGTAGGCGAAACAGGAGTAGCTTATATTGATGGATTTAACATAAACCTAAGAAGTGGACCATCAACAAATTATGGTGTTATCCGTCAATTAAATAACGGAGAAGCATATCAAGTATGGGGAAAACAAGGTGATTGGTTAAATCTTGGCGGTAATCAATGGATTTATAACAACCCATCTTACATTAAATATCAAGGGGAACAAACTACTACTTCAAGTTCTGTAATAGGAAAACGTGTTGTTTCTAAAGTGGATGACCTTCGTTTCTATGACTCTGCTTCTTGGTCTGATAAAGATGTAGCAGGAACGGTAGATGAAAGACTTGGATTTACTATTGATGCTAAAGTATCCGTTAATGGTTCACCACAATACAAAGTACACAACAGTAAAGGCACAACATACTATGTAACTGCAAATGAAGCCTATGTGTATGTAAAGTAGAGAAAAGGATTTTTTTCTATAATTCTTAGTTAAACATTAAATAGAGAATTTCAAGCTTCAAAACCAAATGAGAAATGGGTAACGGATATAATCTACTTGATTTTCAATGGGCAACGCCTGTACTTATAAGCTATTTAGGATTTGTACAACAATGAAATTGTTGCCTATGAAACCAGTCGTAGAAACGACTTAAAGCTTGCGTTAGATACACTTAAAAAGGTAAAGAAAAAAGAAATGTAACGGGAATCCTCTTACATAGTGATCAAGGGTCTCAATATACATCTCGTCAATATAATCAATTACTTAAAAAAAATCAGCTGAAGGCAAGTATGTCTCGACGAGGTAACTGTTGGGATAAAGCTTGGATGGAAAACTTCTTCAGTCACTTTAAGGCAGAATGCTTTCATTTATATTCCTTCCGCAAAGCAGATGAGGTTAAATTTGCCGTGCGCAACTAAGCAACCTGAGTCCATATAAATATAGAACTCAGGTTGCTTAGTTGCGCTTTTTAAATCCTGTCTACTTGACAGGGATCACTACATTATATGGTACTCTTCTATGAATCAGTACACCATTCATATATTGTTAATGTTTGTGAGTCATGAACAATTAAATGGTTCGAAAAGTAAGGATTCAAGATAATGTATGTAAGATGAGTATAAATCGTTATAAAAAAATAAAGAAGAGCACCATTATATAGTACTCTTCTATGAATCAGTACACCATTTATATATTGTTGATGTTTGTGAGTCATGAACAATTAAATGGTTTAACAAGTAAGGATTCAAGATAATGTATGTAAGATGAGTGTAAGTTGTTACAAAAAATAAAAAAGAGCACCATTATAGGGTACTCTTTTATGAATCAGTACACCATTTATATATTGTTGATGTTTGTGAGTCATGAACAATTAAATGGTTT